>NZ_JBSFWB010000011.1:0-296497 GCF_053592635.1 Streptomyces sp. NPDC002623
ACTGCAGGGGGGACCCTGTGGGAGAGTAGGACACCGCCGAACAAATATTACGGGGAACCCCCGCACCTTATGGTGCGGGGGTTTTCTGCGTTCGGGCTCGTTTAGGGTCTTAGTCATGCGCTATGACCTGGTGATCTTCGACAACGACGGTGTCCTCGTGGACAGCGAGCCGATCTCCAATCGGCTGCTGGCCGACTACCTGACCGAGCTCGGGCACCCCACCTCCTACGAGGACTCCATCCGGGACTACATGGGCTCCGCTATGCACCGGATCCACGATCTGGTCCAGGAGCGCACGGGGGAGCGGTTGCCGGCGGAGTTCGACGACACCTTTCACCGGCGGGTGTTCGCGGCCTTCGAGCGGGAGCTGGAGCCTGTGGCGGGTGCCGTGGACGTCCTCGCGAAACTGGCCGCGGACGGGGTGCCGTACTGCGTGGCCTCGTCGGGGAGTCATGAGCGGATTCGGGTGGGGCATCGGGCGACGGGGCTCGACCGGTGGTTCGACGACTCGCGGGTCTTCAGTTCGCAGGATGTCGGGAAGGGGAAACCGGCTCCCGATCTCTTCCTGCACGCGGCTGAGCGGATGGGGGTGACGCCGGAGCGGTGTGTGGTCGTCGAGGACAGTCCGCTGGGGGTGCAGGCGGCTGTGGCGGCCGGGATGGACGTGTACGGGTTCACCGCGATGACGCCGGCGGCGAGGCTGGCGGGGGCCACCCGACTCTTCTCCCGCATGGGGGAGTTGGCCGACCTGCTGATCTGACGGGGGGCCTGACATTTGTCATGCATAGCTCCGGACGATCGTTTCTACTGGGGGACCCGTCCCGGCGGCGAAGCTGAGGGCATGACGACGAACCAGCGCAAGAGCCGGCACCAGAAGCTGAACGCCTTCGCCCCGCTCATCGTGGACGTTGCGGTGCCGATCGGGTCGTACTACCTGTTCAAGAGCGCGTTCGGGATGAGCACGTTCGCCGCTCTCGCCTGGAGCAGTGTCGTGCCGGCCGGGCGGACGCTGTGGAGTGCGGTGCGGGAGCGGTCGGTCAACGGGCTCGCGGGGCTCATCCTCGTCGTCAACGTGGTCGGGCTGGTGCTGAGCTTCCTCTCCGGGGATCCGCGGCTGATGCTGGCCAAGGACAGTGGGGTGAGCAGCACGGTCGGGATCGGGATCCTGGTCTCCGTGGCGCTGGGGAGGCCGATGATGACCGCCGGGCTCAAGCCGTTCCTGGTGAAGGGCGACGCGGTCAGGGAGGCTGCCTGGGAGCGGCTGGAGAGCGGGGCGTCGGTCGCGTCGGCGGACTTCCGGCGGCGGGAGCGGGCCTTCTCGGTCGTGTGGGGTGTGGTGCTGCTCGCGGAGTGCGTCGTGCGGGTCGTGGGGGCGTACACGGTGCCGGTGGACACGATGGTGTGGCTCGGGTCGGTGGTCATGGTCGTGGCAATCGGTCTGGGGATCGGGCTCGGTGGGGCGCTCGGGGCGGGGCCGATGGAGGCGATGGTCAGGTTCGAGGCGGCGGCGGCCGGGGAGGCTGCTGAGGCCGAGGTCGGGAGGGCTGAGCTCGCCCTCGCCCGGTGAGCCAGGGAAAGCTGAGGGAAATTCATCTTTGGCTGGATCTACCCACGAGTACGCCGGGGCCCTACGCTCGCCGCCATGACAGATGTGCTGCGGCGCGGTAGGGCCTCTTTGGCGTTCAGCTTCTTCGCGCAGGGAGTCGCCTTCGCTCTGCTCGTGACCCGGATCCCGGCCATCCAGAACAGGTACGGGGTCTCCGACGCGCTGCTGCCCGTCTTCCTCGCCGCCGTGCCCATCCTGGCCGGGGTCGGGAGTGTGACGACCGAGCAGTTGGTGAAGCGGATACCGCCCAGCCGGGTGCTGCGCTGGGCCCAGCCGGTGGTGCTGCTGGCGCTGCTCGGGGTCGGGGCGGGGCGGGGGCTGCCCGAGCTGGGGATCGCCCTGGCCGTCTTCGGGCTTGCCGTGGGGGCGCTGGACGCCTCGATGAACATGCTCGGGGTGAGTCTGCAGCGGACGTACGGGCGCAGCATCATGCTCAGTTTCCATGCGGTGTTCAGCCTGGGCGGGATCGTGGGGGCCTCGCTGGCGTGGGCGGGGGCGCACTGGCATCTCGCGCTCTGGGTGTCGTATCTGCCGGTGGTGGCGGTGTTGCTGCCGCTCGCTCTCCTGGGGAGCCGGTGGTATGTCGACGGGGGTTCGGAGGCCGGTGCGGAGGACGGGAGCGGTGCCGAGGCGACGTCGGGTGTCGGCTTCAAGTTGTTGCTGCCGCTGTGTCTGGTGATGGCCTTCGCCTATATCGGGGACTCGACGGTCTCCAACTGGAGTGCGAAGTATCTGCAGGACGTGCTGGGGAGTTCGGAGCAGCTGGCGACCGTCCCGTACAACGTCTACATGGTGACCACGCTGCTCGGGCGGGCCATCGGGGATGTCGGGGTGCGGCGGTTCGGGGCTGCGGCGGTGGTGCGGCTGGGGGCTGTGGTGGCGGCTGTGGGGTTCGCGGTGGTGGCCGTCGCGCCCGGGGCGTGGGTGGGGATGCTGGGGTTCACGTTGGTGGGGCTCGGGTTGTGTGTGCTGGTGCCGCAGACGTTCGCGGCGGCGGGGCGGTTGTTCCCGGGGGCTTCGGACGCGGCGATCGCTCGTCTCAATATCTTCAATTACGTCGGTTTCCTGGTCGGTTCGCCGTTGGTGGGGGCGTTGGGCGATGCCTGGAGCTACCGGGGGGCGATGGCGGTGCCGATGGTGTTGGTGCTGGTGACGTTGGTGTACGCCCGGTCGTTCGCCGCTCAACCGGACCGATACGGTGGCGGGCATGAGCGGCCGCGCACAGCTGATGTGGGACGAGGCAGTAACGGGCTATGACTTCGGGCCCGAGCATCCGATGGATCCGGTCCGGCTGGATCTGACCCGGAGGCTGGTCGGTGCCCTGGGGCTCGACCGCGCGATGGACGTCGTCGCGGCGAAGCCCGCCGGGGAGTCGACGTTGCGGCTGGTGCACCGGGAGGACTACGTCGAGGCCGTCAAGGCGGCGTCGGCGGAGCCGGGGGCGGCGGACCAGTCGTACGGGCTGGGGACGATGGACGATCCGGCCTTCGCCGGGATGCACGAGGTGTCCGCGCTCATCGCCGGGCTCTCCGTGGGCGCGGCGGAGGCCGTGTGGCGGGGGGACGCGCTGCACGCGGTGAACTTCTCGGGCGGGTTGCATCATGCGATGCCGGGGGGTGCGTCGGGGTTCTGCATCTACAACGATGCCTCGCTGGCCATTGCCCGGTTGTTGGAGCTGGGGGCGGAGCGGGTCGCGTATGTGGACGTGGACGTGCATCACGGGGACGGGGTGCAGGCGGCGTTCTGGGAGGATCCGCGCGTGCTGACGATCTCGTTGCACGAGCATCCTCGGACGTTGTTCCCGCAGACCGGGTGGCCCGAGGAGACCGGGGCCGGGGCGGGGGAGGGGGCCGCGGTGAACGTCGCTCTGCCGGCGGGGACCGGGGACGCGGGGTGGTTGCGGGCGTTCCACGCGGTGGTGCCGGAGCTGATCGCCGACTTTCGGCCGGATGTGCTGGTGACCCAGCACGGGGCCGATACGCACTTCGAGGATCCGCTGGCTCATCTCGCGGTGTCTCTCGACGCGCAGCGGGCTGTGCAGGTGGCCTGTCATGAGCTGGCGCACGAGTACGCCGGGGGGAAGTGGGTCGCGCTGGGCGGGGGCGGCTATGCGGTGGTGGAGGTGGTGCCGCGGTCGTGGGCGCATCTGGTGGGGGTGGCGGCGGGGGCGCCGGTGGCTCCGGAGACGGTGATTCCGGAGAGCTGGCGGCAGGAGGTGTTCGCTCGTACCCGGCAGTTGGGGCCGGGGCGGATGACCGACGGGCGGTGGCCGGTGGGGTATGCGGAGTGGGATGCGGGATACGACCCCGCTGATCGGCTGGATCAGGCGGTGCTGGCCACTCGGCGGGCGGTGTTTCCGTTGCGTGGGCTGTTGGCGTAGTTTTTCGCCCCCGCCGCCCCTACCCGTCCCATCACTCAGGGGGCTCTGCCCCCTGGATCCCCGTGTCGGCCCTGAAAGGGCCTCGTCCTCAAGCGCCGGACGGGCTGGAAGTGCTTACGCCAACCGTGCGGTGTTCGCCTGATTTCAGCCCCGGCGGGGGCGGGGTGCGTCAGCATCGCTCACGTGCTCAGTTCCGAGGCCCTTCGGGCGCATCTGCTGGCTGCGCGGCTGGCCGGGGTGGTGGCCACCTCGCGGGAGGAGAGTCTGCGGAGTTATCGGCTGTTCGCTGCCCGGGATCCTCGGGTGATGATCGGTCTTGATCCTGAACGGAGTTGGGGGCAGCGGGACCTGATCGCGTTGATGGCGGACAGGTGTGGGGTTTCGGCCGATCCTGAATGCGTGTCCGGGCATGATGTGATCGATCCCGAGCGGACGGTCGCCGCGCTGGACGCGTTCGCGGCGCGGCTCGCCTCGGTTGCCCAGCGTGGTGCTCCCGTGCTCCTCGGCACCGGGCATCCCCATCGGCTGCTGGGGTTCTACGCCGGTCTTGCAGACGCTTTGTCGGCGGCGGGATGTGATGTCCTCACCCCGGCGCAGGGTCACTGTGTCGACATAACGACCCGGTTCGGTCTACGTACGCACAACCTTGATTACGTACGGGGGGTCGCGGTCGTCCGGGAGGCCGGGGTCGAACGCGCCGGTTGTGCGACCGGTGTGCACAGTCATTCTCCGCTGCCGGTTCGGGTCGCTCTGGCCGCGGCCGCCGAGGGCGGTGGGCCGCTGCCCGAGCTGGTGATCGGGGACCACGGGTGGGTCTGCGGGGCAGGTCAGCTGGGGTTCGAGGCCATCGGGCTGGCGGACACCGATGACCCCGCGCTGTTCGTGGGGGAGGCCGAGGGGGTCGTCTCCGTCGTCGTTCCACTTGATGACGCTGTGCGGTCCGGTTACTACAGGCCGCTGACCCGCTACGTACTCAATCGAGCGTGTCTGTCACAGTAGGCCGCTGATGGGTGCACCTCTTCCCCACTCGCATCACCCGCCCCTACATTGGGGAGTGAGCACGCAGCGACGAAGAGTCACCGGAAGGGGAAGCCGGTGGCCGAAGAGTCGAGTGCGGAAGGTTCAGGTGTGTCATGGCTGCAGCTGGCGAGAGGCCTCTGAACGAGGTTCAGTTCCTTACCGTGGCGGAAGTCGCCTCGGTGATGCGAGTGTCGAAGATGACCGTGTACCGACTGGTGCACAGTGGTCATCTGCCCGCGATTCGGGTGGGGCGGTCCTTCCGCGTCCCCGAGCAAGCGGTTCACGAGTACCTCCGCGAGAGCTACGTGGGGGTGGAAACCGCCTGACGGCCGAGGTCCCGGGGCCTGTCCGCAGGGGCAGGCCTCAGGCTGGAGGGGGCCGGCCTCAGGGCCGTCTCGGGCCCCTCCAGCCCCTCGATTACGACCTCAGCCCGTAGGCGGGTAGGCTAGCCCCTCGTAGGTCGTATGGGCCCATGGCGCCCAGCACCGAGTGATGAGAAGTGAGCGAGGGTAGTCGTGGGCTCTGTTATCAAGAAGCGGCGCAAGCGGATGGCCAAGAAGAAGCACCGCAAGCTGCTGAAGCGCACCCGCGTTCAGCGTCGCAACAAGAAGTAAGCGCAACTCTTACTTCGCGCGACGCGAGCCGCGTTGGCGTCGTGTGGCCCCCCATCGTGTTATCGGTGGGGGGCCACACGTATATGCACGTGTCGTGCGGTCGGTTGAACGCCGTGCGTATGCCTGGACGGGCACCATGGCTGATCTGGGCGTACGACCGCACGTTCTGGTCACCTCGTGCATCGGGCGGTCATCACAGCGCAACACCGACCCGCTAAGTTGGCCCGCAGACGGGGAACTCGGCAGGGCGGCAGCGGTTCCAGGACGGAAGGAAGGCGCTGATCTTGGGGAAGGTCGTGCTCGTTACCGGAGTGGCCCGTCAGCTGGGGGGCCGGTTCGTACGACGGATCCAGCGTGACCCACAGGTCGACCGGGTGGTCGCCGTGGACGCCGTGCGGCCCGAGCACCATCTCGGAGGCGCCGACTTCATCCAGGCCGACATCCGGCAGCCCACCATCGCGCGGGTGCTGGCCGAGACCGGTGCGGACACGGTCGTCCACCTGGACGTGACCGCGACCGCGCTGGGCAGCGGCAGCCGGACCACGGTCAAGGAGACCAACGTCATCGGGACGATGCAGCTGCTCGGGGCGTGTCAGAAGTCGCCGAACGTGAAGCGGCTGGTCGTGAAGTCCAGTACGAACGTGTACGGGTCCGCGCCGCGTGATCCTGCCGTGTTCACCGAGACCACGCCGGCCAAGTCGCTGCCGAGCGGCGGCTTCGCGAAGGACACGGTCGAGGTGGAGGGGTATGTGCGGGGCTTCGCCCGGCGGCGGCCCGACGTCGCCGTGTGCGTGCTGCGGTTCGCCAACATCCTCGGGCCCACCGCCGAGACGCCGCTCGCCTCGTACTTCTCGCTGCCCGTGCTGCCGACCGTGTTCGGCTACGACCCCCGGCTGCAGTTCGTGCACGAGGACGATGTGATCGAGGTGCTGCGGATCGCCTCGCACGATCCGCAGCGGGGCACGCTCAACAGCGGCACCTTCAACATCGCCGGTGACGGCGTGCTGCTGCTGTCGCAGTGTTCGCGGCGGCTAGGGCGGCCCACGGTGCCGCTGTTGCTGCCGGCGGTCACCTGGGCGGGGTCCCTGGTGCGTACGCTCGGCATGACGGACTTCTCGCCCGAGCAGATCCGGCTGCTCACCCACGGCCGGGTCGTGTCGACGGTCCAGATGCGCGAGACGCTGGGGTTCATGCCCCGGTACACCACGGCCGAGACGTTCGCGGAGTTCGCGCGCAGTCACGGACCCGGACTGCTGCCGCCCGAGGCCGTCGCCGGGGCCGTCGACCGGATCGCCGCGGTGCCGCTGCCGCTGCCGGGCGGCGGCGGCCGGTCCCCGGCCCGGCGGCCGGCCCACCCCCCGACGCAGAGCGCCAACTGAGGAGCGCATCAACGATGGCGGACGCCAAGGTCATTCCGTTCGACGACGACCGGACCCGGGGGAGCGCCGTAGCTCGGCCGCCCCGGCGCCGGGGCGCGGGGAGCCGGCGCAGGAACGGCGAGCCCGCGCCGGTCCGGGAGATCGGCGAGTTCGGTGAGGTCCAGCCCCTGCCCACCAGGGCGATCGGGCAGGATGATGTTCCTGTGACGGGTGAGGAACGGCCGGGCCAGGACGGGGGCGGCCTTGAGCGGCGGATCGCGGGCGGGTTGTCCTTCCTGCGCCGGCGCCTCACGGGCGACTACGAGGTCGACGACTTCGGCTACGACGAGGAACTGACCGACCAGGTCCTGATGTCCCTGCTGCGGCCGCTGTACGAGAAGTACTTCCGGGTCGAGGTGAAGGGCGTCGAGAACATCCCGGCCGAGGGGGGCGCGCTGATCGTCGCCAACCACTCCGGGACGATCCCGATGGACGGCCTGATGATGCAGGTCGCCGTCCACGACCATCACCCCGCGGGACGGCATCTGCGGCTCCTCGCGGCCGACCTCGTCTTCATGCTGCCGGTGGTCAACGAACTGGCCCGCAAGCTCGGGCACACCCTTGCCTGCGCGGAGGACGCCGAACGGCTCCTGGCGCAGGGCGAGGTGGTCGGGGTGATGCCGGAGGGCTTCAAGGGCATCGGGAAGCCCTTCAGCGAGCGCTACAAGCTGCAGCGGTTCGGCCGGGGCGGCTTCGTCTCCACGGCCCTGCGGCAGGGCGCTCCGATCATCCCCTGCTCGATCGTCGGGGCGGAGGAGATCTACCCGATGATCGGCAACGCCAAGACGTTGGCGCGGGTGTTGGGCTTCCCGTACTTCCCGCTGACGCCGACCTTCCCGTGGCTGGGGCCCTTGGGCGGCATCCCGTTGCCGACGAAGTGGACGATCCAGTTCGGCGAGCCGATCCCGACGGACGGCTTCCCGCCGGAGGCGGCGGAGGACCCGATGCTGATGTTCAACCTTACGGACCAGGTCCGGGAGCAGATCCAGCACACGCTGTACAAGCTGCTGGTGCAGCGGCGGTCTGTGTTCTTCTGACGGGGCCGGTTCGGCGGGGCGGCGGGTCTTTGGCGGGCTGAGTGGAGTCGGCGGACGGAGTCCGGCGCAGCTGGGCGAAGCCTGCGAAGCAGTGCGAGGGCAGCAGACAGGAGGGGCCAAGTTGCTGGTGCAGCGGCGGTCGGTGTTCTTCTAGGTCAGCGTCAGCAGTGCGGCGGTGGGGTTGCCCCTTTCAGAAGGGCAACCCCACCGCCGTCGCATGTGGTGCTGGTGTTACTCCGCGTCCTCGCTGTCGATGCCCAGGCCTGGGAGCAGGCCGGGGAGGAGGGGTGGGAGGGTGACGTCCGGTTGGGTGGTGGGGATGCTGGTGGTCGGGGCGGTGGCGCCGGTGTCCTTCGGGGGGTCGAGCAGGCCGCCGGTGTTGCCGCCGAGGAGGCCGTCGTCGCCGGTGCTGCCCGAGGTGGAGGACTTGCTGGGGCTGCCGGCGCTGCTGCCGGTGCCGTCGGAGGTGTCGGCGCCGGTGCCGGGGCTGGTCGAGTGGTCGGTGTCCGAGGCGCCGGTGGATGCCGAGCCGGGGCCGCCCTGGCGGGTGCCGCCGCCACCCTGGGCCGGGGGTTGCGGGAGCAGGGACTGCAGCGGGGCGACCTCTTCGTCTATGGCTTCGAAGACCGACGAGACCTGTTGACTGACGTCGCCGAGCTGGACGGGCAGGCGGTCGCGCAGGGCGCCCCAGACCTCGCGGTGCGAGCGGGAGAAGGCTTCCAGGGCCTGGATGGGGCCGAGGGAGTTCGGGTCGCGTTCGTACGCCTCGTGGAGAAGGCGGTGGCCTTCCGAGGCGTCGTGCTGCATGCCGTTCAGGGCGCGGCGGATCTCGCCGAGGGACTCGTGGTCGAGGTCGCCGCTGCGGCCCCGTTCCATGAGCCGGCGGGCTTCGCTGAGCCGGGTGGAGGCCTGGTCGAGATATGTGCGTCCGCGCTCGCCGTCCCCGTCGGCCAGGTAGTTGAGCTTGAAGTCCTCGATGCCACGCTTCAGCCCGTAGAGCCCGTCGCCCGGGAGGGCGTCGGAGCTCGCGGCGGCCACGCCGCCGAAGGCGCCCGCCGCGACGCCGACGCTGAGGCCGCCCGCGGTGAGGCCCTTGGCGAGGCGGGAACGTGGTCGGAACTTGCCCAGGGGACCGGCCCGGTGAGTGCCCCTGGCTCGGTGGGAGCGTGGCTCCGGTACCGAAGGGTCCGACGCTTCGCCTCCCGCGGTGCCCGCCTGCAGCATGGCCTCCATTGCGGCGACCAACTGGGCCCGCTGGACGACCTTGACCTCGGGGTCGAATTCCGGCTTGGGCAGCTCGGCGAGACTCGTGGCGAGGGCCAGTAGCTGGCCCTGCCCGGTCTGGTCCGCAGCGGCCGGTGCCGGTGGTGATCCTTCGGTCTGCTCGGCCGCCGTGCCCTGGTCGGACTGCTCCTCCAGGGCCTGGGCGAAGGCGTTCGCCCGCCGGTGCGCCGATACGTTCGCGATCACTGGCGGCACCTCCTCTCGTCATGACGGTCGACTCCCCGGGGGTCCTGAGGGTTGCACGCTCCCGGCCGGGTCCACACGATCGAGTGATCGGGGTCGGCCGGGAGGTGACCACAGGGAGCCTGTATCCCGCACAACGACTGGCGCGGCACTTGGGTTACGGACTGCGGATGATCGGATCGGGAAGGCAACGGACTTTCACTGAAGGTGAGTTGGCGTCACGGAGTGTGTGGCGTCGGCGGTGGGCGGGGGGATTGCGGAAAGAGAGAGGAAGGGGCGGGGTCAGCGGGCGTCTTCCGGGAGGAGACGGGCGAGGGTGCGGACGGCCCGGTACTGGAGGGTCTTGATCGCGCCCTCGTTCTTGCCCATCACGCGCGCGGTCTCGGCGACGGACAGGCCCTGGAGGAAGCGCAGGGTCACGCACTCCTGTTGCTGGGGGTTGAGCCGACGCACGGCGTCCAGCAGCGCGGCGTTGGAGAGGGACTCCAGGACGGAGTCCTCGGGGGAGCGCTCGACCTCGTTGGCGTCGAGCATCTCGCCGGTCGTCACCTCGAGCCGGAAGCGGCTCGACTTGAAGTGGTCGGCGACGAGATTGCGGGCGATGGTGACGAGCCAGGCGCCGAAGTCGCGGCCCTGCCAGGTGAACGTCCCGATGCGGCGCAGGGCGCGCAGGAACGTCTCGCTGGTGAGATCTTCGGCGGTCGCCTTGCCGCCCACTCGGTAGTAGATGTAGCGGTAGACCGTGTCGCTGTACTGGTCGTACAGGCGTCCGAACGCGTCGGCCTCGCCGGCCTGGGCGCGTTCGACGAGGTCCATCATCCGGGCGCTGTCGCTGTCGGCGGCGGGTCGGCGGGCCGCGGGCGCGCCGGCCGTGCGTCCTCGTCTGCCGACCGCGGCGGTGCCGTCGGCCAGTGCGTAGCACGGGCCGACGGGTGCGGCGACGAAGGCGGGGACGGCGTACGCGGTGGGGACGAAGCCGCGCAACAGGTCCTGGACCGTAGCGACCGTTGCGCGCAGCGTAGCCAGGCCCGAGGTGTCAACCCCGACGTGTGGGTACACGGGACTCCCAGAGGCAGAGCTTCCATCACGTGCAGTACGGAACCGTTCACCCGTCGTAGCGACAGGAGGGGTACCGGATTGCGTTTGAGGAGAATAACGCTTCGTGCAGGCCCTGCTACACCGAGTTGCTCAAATCATCGATTACGTCGCTTCTGTGGCCTATTGACGCTCGATCAAGTTGCGTAGGGTGACAGATTGTTGATCGAAACGGTTCGAGTTTCGGGTCGGTACGGGGCGTCTTGTGGCTGTGCGCGGACAACAGGACTGGATGTGGGGTTACGGGGGTACGACCGTTGGATTGGCCGGGTTTGCTCGTGGGTGTGGGGTGTTGTCGGGCGGCATGACGAAAGCGGCCGAGGTGGTTGTAGTACCGCCTCGGCCGCTTCTCGTGTGCCTCGTGTGTCTCGTGCGTCTTGCGTGCCTCGTGTGTCTGGTCCCGGGTCGGGTTACCGCCGTCGGCGGGACAGGGCGATCGCCGCCGCCGTGCCGCCGGCCACCGCGCCCACGCCGGCCGCCGCCGGGATGCCGACCTTCGCCGCCTTGCGGCCCGTGCGGTAGTCGCGCAGCCGCCAGTCGAGCTTGTGGGCGTGCTTGCGGAGCTTGGTGTCGGGGTTGATGGCGTAGGGGTGGCCGACCAGGGACAGCATCGGGATGTCGTTGTGGGAGTCGCTGTAGGCGGCGCAGCGGGAGAGGTCCAGGTTCTCCGCCGCCGCCAGTGCGCGTACCGCCTCCGCCTTCGCGGGTCCGTGCAGGGGCTCGCCGACCAGCTTGCCGGTGTAGACGCCGTCGACCGACTCCGCGACCGTGCCGAGCGCGCCGGTGAGGCCGAGGCGGCGGGCGATCACCTGGGCGATCTCGACCGGGGCGGCTGTGACGAGCCACACCTTCTGGCCGGCGTCCAGGTGGGCCTGGGCGAGGGCGCGGGTGCCCGGCCAGATGCGCTCGGCCATGTACTCGTCGTAGATCTCCTCGCCGATGGACATCAGCTCGGCGACGCGGTGGCCCTGGACGATCGACAGGGCCGAGTCGCGGGCCTCCTGCATGTGTTCGGGGTCCTCGACGCCGGCCAGCCGGAACCACGCCTGCTGCCAGGCGAAGCGGGCCAGGTCGCGGGTCTCGAAGAACTTCCGTTTGTACAGGCCGCGGCCGAAGTGGAAGAGCGCGGCGCCCTGCATCACGGTGTTGTCGAGGTCGAAGAAGGCGGCGGCCAGCGCGTCGCCGTGCACGGGGAACTGCGGTTCCCGGTCGGAAGCGTCCAGGGTGTCCTGGGTGTCGAGCGCGTGCTGTGCTTCCTGCGTGGACTTGCGGGCTGCCTCCGCCGAGGCCTCGCCTGCCAACACGCTCCGCGCCGTGGCGGAGCGCCTACGGGGAGTGAGCCATCCTAGAGCGGCCATGGCGTGAGCATAGCCAGTCTGTTCGGCGGTTCCGCAGGCGCGAGGTTTGAAGGGTGTGAACTCTCCGCGACCGGGCCGTTAAAGAAGCGCGAGAATGGCGGTATGACTCCCCTCTTTCGACGTAAGGCCGATCCCCGCGAGCGGTCGGTCACGCTCATTCGCAAGTCCGGTTGTCATCTGTGCGACGACGCGGAGCTCGTGATCGAAAAGGTCTGTGCGGAACTCGGTGTGTCCTGGGAGCAGAAGGACATCGCCGAGGACCGGGAACTGTACGACCAGTACTGGGAGCAGATCCCGGTGGTCCTTGTGGACGGCCGTCAGCACACGTTCTGGCGGGTGGACGAGGGGCGGTTGCGCAAGGAGTTGGCCGGGTGAGCCGGTTGGCCGAACTGACCAAGCAGTACAAGGCTGTACCGAACGTCGTTTAGGATCGATGGCGGTTTTGTCTCGGGGGCGGGATTCACGAGGAGAGTGGCGGTTTTGCCCCCTGGAATGACGCGCGTGACCCCGGTCACGTTGGGCGGGCAAATCGGACACCATCTTTGTGCACGCGTTCACAAAGACATAGCCTGCTGTCGACGGGGCGGTCCGGGTACGTGTGACCGCCTGCAGCCCCGCTCTACCCGCAGGAGCACCGTGGCAACTGGCCGAACTCACCGACCGGCGACCCGTAGCCGAGGGATTCCCGAGGCCACCGTCGCCCGGCTTCCGCTGTACCTTCGCGCGCTGACCGCACTGTCGGAGCGCTCGGTACCCACGGTCTCCTCCGAGGAGCTCGCGGCCGCGGCGGGGGTCAACTCCGCCAAGCTGCGCAAGGATTTCTCCTACCTGGGTTCTTACGGAACGCGGGGTGTCGGCTACGACGTCGAGTATCTCGTCTACCAGATCTCCCGTGAGCTGGGCCTCACGCAGGACTGGCCGGTTGTGATCGTCGGGATCGGTAACCTCGGCGCGGCGCTCGCCAACTACGGGGGGTTCGCCTCGCGTGGATTCCGGGTCGCGGCGCTCATCGACGCCGATCCCGCGATGGCCGGGAAGCAGGTCGCCGGGATCTCCGTGCAGCACAGCGACGGCCTGGAGAAGATCATCTCCGACAACGGCGTGTCGATCGGCGTGATCACCACTCCGCCGGCCGTCGCCCAGCAGGTCTGCGACCGGCTCGTGGCCGCCGGGGTCACCTCCATCCTGAACTTCGCGCCCACCGTGCTGTCCGTGCCGGACGGCGTCGACGTGCGCAAGGTCGATCTCTCCATCGAGCTGCAGATCCTCGCCTTCCACGAGCAGCGCAAGGCCGGCGAGGAGGCCGCGGCGAACGAAGCCGCCGTGGCCGCGCCCGTCAGCCGCGACGACTCCACCGACCAGGGGCCCGACGGGGACGTACCCGCCGTGATGCCGGCATGAGTCTCCTCGTCGTCGGACTGAGCCACCGCAGCGCACCCGTGAGCGTGCTGGAGCGGGCCTCGCTGTCCACGGACGCCCAGCTCAAGCTGCTCCAGGACACGGTCGCCGCGGAACCGGCCGCCGAGGCCGCCGTCCTCGCGACCTGCAACCGGATCGAGCTGTACGCCGACGTGGACAAGTTCCACGCGGGCGTCGCCGAGCTGTCCACGCTGCTCGCCCAGCACAGCGGCGTCGGCCTGGAGGAGCTCACCCCTTACCTCTACGTGCACTACGAGGACCGGGCCGTCCACCACTTCTTCTCGGTGGCCTGCGGGCTGGACTCCATGGTCGTCGGCGAGGGGCAGATCCTCGGGCAGATCAAGGACTCGCTGGCCCGGGCGCAGGAGCTGCACACCGCCGGGCGGCTGCTGAACGACCTGTTCCAGCAGGCCCTGCGGGTCGGCAAGCGCGCTCACTCCGAGACCGGCATCGACCGCGCCGGGCAGTCCCTGGTCACCTTCGGCCTGGAGCAGCTGGCCGCGGGCGGGGACGTGCAGGACTGGGCGCGGGGCAAGCGGGCCCTCGTCATCGGCGCCGGCTCCATGTCCTCGCTGGCCGCCGCCACCCTCGCGCGCGCCGGGGTCGCCGAGGTCGTGGTCGCCAACCGGACCCTCGACCGCGCAGAGCGGCTCGCCCAGATACTCGTCGAAGCCGACGGTACGGGCGTGTCGGCCCGTGCGGTACCGATGGAATCGGTGCCGGCCGAGCTGACACGTGCCGACGTGGCCGTCTCCTGTACCGGGGCGACGGGCCTGGTCCTGACGGCGGAGGCGGTCGCCACGGCCGTCGAGGGCCGCACGGGCGTGCCCGCCGCCTTCACCGTCTTCGACGCCGAGGCCCCGGTGACGGACGACGTGCGGCCGCTGCCGCCCACCTCCGTCGGGACCGAGGAGGGCTGTCCGCTCGACCTGGCCGCCGTCCAGCAGGCTCCCGTGCAGCCGACGTCCGGCTTCTCCGTGACGGGGGAGGCCGCCGTGGCCGGCATGGACGCGGCCACCCTGGAGCAGCACGCCGCCTGGGTCGACAACGCGACCGTGGACCGGCGGCTCGCCGCCCGCCGCAGCCCCGAGGCCGACGCCGAGCTGATCACCGCGCTCGCCGCGACGGCAGCCACCGTCGGCCGGATCCCCGAGCGCCGTCGGCCCGAGGCGGCTCCCCTGCCCGTCCGCGCGCAGCCCGTCCTGTTCCTGCTCGACCTCGCGATGCCGCGGGACGTCGACGCGGCCGCGCACCGGCTCGCCGGGGTGCGGCTGGTGGACATCGAGTCGCTGGCGGAGGCCTCGGCCGACGCGCCGATGGCCGCCGACGTCGACCAGGTGCGGCGGATCGTCGCCGACGAGGTCGCCGCGTTCGGCGCCGCACAGCGGGCCGCGCACATCACGCCGACCGTGGTCGCCCTGCGCGCCATGGCCGCCGATGTGGTGGCGAACGAGATCGCCCGGCTCGACGGGCGGCTGCCCGGGCTGGACGACAAGCACCGCGCCGAGATCACGCAGACCGTGAAGCGGGTCGTCGACAAGCTGCTGCACGCACCGACCGTACGGGTCAAGCAGCTCGCGGCCGAGCCCGGCGGCGCCGGGTACGCGGACGCGCTGCGAACCCTGTTCGACCTCGACCCGGAATCGGTGGCCGCCGTGTCCCGGGCCGAGGACAGCACCGAGAAGAACGCAGAGAACCGAGGGCCGGCATGAACGGCATGAGTAAGGCACTGAGACTGGGGACGAGGCGAAGCAGACTCGCCATGGCCCAGTCCGGGCAGGTCGCGGACGCCGTGAGCCAGGTGACCGGACGGCCCGTGGAGCTCGTCGAGATCACCACCTACGGCGATGTCTCCCGCGAGCAGCTCGCACAGATCGGCGGCACGGGCGTCTTCGTGACCGCGCTGCGCGAGGCGCTGGCCAAGGGCGAGGTCGACTTCGCGGTTCACTCGTTGAAGGACCTGCCGACCGCGCAGCCCGAGGACCTCGTCCTGGCCGCCGTACCGGTGCGCGAGGACCCCCGCGACGTGATCGTCGCCCGGGACGCGCTGAAGTTCACCGACCTGCCGCGCGGGGCGCGCATCGGCACCGGTTCGCCGCGCCGCATGGCGCAGCTGAACGCGTACGCGCGCGCCCACGGGCTGGACATCGAGACGGTGCCGATCCGCGGGAACGTCGACACACGGATCCGGTACGTGCACGACGGCGAGCTGGACGCGGTGGTGCTGGCCGCGGCCGGCCTGAGCCGCATGGGCCGCCTCGACGAGGTCACCGACTTCCTGTCGATAGACACGGTTTTGCCCGCTCCCGGCCAGGGAGCACTGGCGATCGAATGCGCCGCGGTCAACGCGGACCTCGTCGCCGCACTCGGTGAGCTCGACGACCCGTTCACCCGGGTCGCCGTGACCGCCGAACGGTCCCTGCTCGCCGCCCTGGAGGCCGGTTGCAGTGCCCCTGTGGGCGCGCTGGCCGACCTGCTGGCCGACGGGCAGATTGTCAGAGAAATGCGCCTGCGGGGCGTCGTCGGCACGACCGACGGCACTCGTACGGTGCAGCTGTCCACCACCGGTCCCGTGCCCGAGACGCACGACCGGGCAATGGCGCTCGGTCGCGAACTCGCCGCCGAGATGCTTGCCCAGGGCGCGGCCGGTCTGATGGGGGAGCGAGCACAGTGAGCCCCACCACCCTTCCAGCCGCTGGTCCTGAACACGGGCACGTCACCTTCCTGGGTGCCGGACCCGGGGATCCGGGACTACTGACTCTGCGCGCCGTGGAGGCGCTGGCGCACGCGGACGTCCTCGTCGCCGAGCACGAGGTGCTCGACGTCGTACGGGCGCACGCGAGGCCGGGCGTCACCGTCGTGAACGCGGAAGCGGGTCCTTCGTCGGACCCTCTTCCGGGCACGGGCGCGCCCCTCCCGACGATTGTTGACGGTAAGTCAACAACCGCTGAGGTACCCGCTGTGCGCGATGCCGCACATCTTGTCATGGAGGCCGCACGGGGCGGCAGGCGGGTCGTCCGTGCGGTGTCCGGGGACCCGGGACTGGATACGTACGCGGCGGAGGAAATGCTCGCGTGCGCGGCGGCCGGTGTCCCCTTCGAGGTCGTACCCGGTGTCGCGGCCGCCGTCGGCGTGCCCGCGTACGCCGGTGTGCCGCTGCGGGACGCGCAGGGCGCGGACGTCCGCTTCGTCTACGCGCGGACGGCTTCGGACCGTTGCTGGACCGAGGTCGGAGCGTCCGACGGCACCGTCGTCGTGTCGACGACCCTGGACTCCGTGGCCTCGGCCGCCGGGGAACTGGTGTCGGCGGGACGCAAGCCCGATACACCGATGACGGTCACGGTGGCCGGGACGACGACCCGGCAGCGCACGTGGACGGCGACCCTGGGCACGATCGCGCAGACCCTGAAGCAGGCGAAGGTGCTGCCCTCGCCCGAGGGCGGCCGGCCGGTGATAGTCGTGGTCGGTGAGCGTTCCGCACCCGCCCAGCGCGACCAGCTGTCGTGGTTCGAGTCCAAGCCGCTGTTCGGCTGGAAGGTGCTCGTGCCGCGTACGAAGGAGCAGGCGGTGTCGCTCTCCGACCAGCTGCGGTCGTACGGGGCCGTGCCGCACGAGGTGCCGACGATCGCCGTCGAGCCGCCGCGGACCCCGCAGCAGATGGAACGGGCGGTCAAGGGCCTGGTGACGGGCCGGTACGAGTGGATCGCCTTCACCTCGGTGAACGCGGTCAAAGCCGTACGGGAGAAGTTCGAGGAGTACGGGCTCGACGCGCGTGCCTTCGCGGGCATCAAGGTCGCGGCCGTGGGCGAGCAGACCGCGAAGGCGCTGGTCGCGTTCGGTGTGAAGCCGGACCTGGTGCCGAGCGGCGAGCAGTCCGCGGCGGGGCTGTTGGAGGACTGGCCGCCGTACGACCCGGTCTTCGACCCGATCGACCGGGTGTTCCTGCCGCGTGCCGACATCGCCACGGAGACGCTGGTCGCCGGGCTGATCGAGCTGGGCTGGGAGGTCGACGACGTCACCGCCTACCGGACCGTGCGGGCCTCGCCGCCGCCGGCGGAGACCCGGGAGGCGATCAAGGGGGGCGGGTTCGACGCCGTTCTCTTCACCTCGTCGTCCACGGTGCGCAACCTGGTCGGGATCGCCGGCAAGCCGCACAACGTGACCGTCATCGCGTGCATCGGGCCGGCCACCGCCAAGACCGCGCAGGAGCACGGTCTGCGGGTGGACGTGATGGCTCCGGAGCCGTCCGTGCACAAGCTCGCGGAGGCGCTGGCCGACTACGGGTTGCGGCGGCGGGCGGCTGCGCAGGAGGCGGGCGACCAGGTGAGCCGGCCCAGCGAGCGGCGGCCGGGGGCTCGGCGACGCAGGGCTACCTGACGTAGTGGAGTGGGGTGGGGCGGTGGGGGGTTTCGCCCCCGCCGCCCCTTCCCGTTCCCGTCCCTGGGGGCTGTGCCCCCAGACCCCCCTTTCGGCCTGAACGGCCTCGTCCTCAAACGCCGGACGGGCTGGAAGGGCGGTCCCCCGACTGGGCGTCGGCAAGGGCATCGTTGGGGCGGGCGTAGCGTTAGGCGTATGACGACGTACGGATCCTTTCCCGGTTCGCGGCCTCGTCGGCTGCGGACCACTCCCGTCATGCGGCGCATGGTCGCGGAGACCCGGCTGCACCCGGCTGACTTCATCCTGCCCGCGTTCGTGCGGGAGGGCGTGAGCGAGCCCGTGCCGATCCAGGCCATGCCCGGGGTCGTGCAGCACACGCGCGACAGTCTGAAGAAGGCCGCGCTGGAGGCCGTGCAGGCGGGGGTCTCCGGGATCATGCTCTTCGGGGTGCCGGAGGAGTCCAAGAAGGACGCGGTCGGGACGGCCGGGACCGATCCGGACGGGATCCTTCAGGTCGCCATCCGGGATGTCCGGGCCGAGGTCGGCGACGAGCTGCTGGTGATGTCCGATCTGTGCCTCGACGAGACCACCGATCACGGGCACTGCGGGGTGCTGGACTCCGAAGGGCGCGTCGACAACGACGCCACCCTCGAGCGGTACGCCGAGATGGCTCAGGTCCAGGCCGATGCCGGGGCGCATGTGGTGGGGCCCAGCGGGATGATGGACGGCCAGATCGGGGTCGTCCGCGATGCCCTTGACCAGATCGGGCGGGAGGACGTCGCCGTCCTCGCCTACACCGCCAAGTACTCGTCCGCCTTCTACGGGCCGTTCCGGGAGGCCGTCGGGTCCTCGCTGAAGGGGGACCGGAAGACCTACCAGCAGGATCCGGCCAATGCCCGGGAGTCGATGCGCGAGCTCGCGCTCGATCTGGAAGAGGGCGCCGACATGGTCATGGTCAAGCCGGCCGGGCCCTACCTCGACATCCTGGCGCGGGTCGCGGACGCGGTGGACGTGCCCGTCGCCGCCTACCAGATCTCCGGCGAGTACTCGATGATCGAGGCCGCCGCCGAGAAGGGCTGGGTCGACCGGGACCGGGCGATCTTCGAGACGCTGACCGGCATCAAGCGGGCCGGGGCGCGGAACATCCTCACCTACTGGGCCACCGAGGCGGCCCAGAAGCTGCGGTAATTCCCCCATATCCCCGTGCCTGCCGCTTGCGCGGGTCACCAGGACAGGACGTCCTCCATGCTCTGCTGCCAGTACGTCACCGTCAGGGAGCTGTCGTAGTAGACGCCGCCGGTGGGCAGTGACGGCTTCGCGGACGCGCCGCCGTCGCTGCCCGGGTTCCTGCCCTGGAAGTAGATCGTCAGGTTCTTGGAGGTCGTGCCGCCCTCGCCGCTGCCGTCGGCGGCCGACAGCCGCACTCCCGCGTAGCCGGACTCGCCGGGCGCGAGGGTCGTCACGGCCTGCGGCTGCGTGTCCTCGTCCACCGGCGGCACCGACTGCGCGCCGTCGAACTTCAGGGACGGGTAGTAGTAGAGGTCGCACATCTTGCTGCCGGTGTTGGTGACCGTGAGCAGCATGTGGTTCAGGGGGCGCGTGAGGGTCTGCGCGGTGACCTTGGTGTTCGAGCCGTTGCAGGTGACTCGGTTCGCGGGGTCCGTGTCGTCGGCGGCCTTCGTCGCCCCGGCGGCCGCGGCCGGCGGGTTCTTCGCCGGGGTGCCGGAGGTGCCGGAGCCCGTTCCGGTCGTCGTGCCCGTCCCCGTTCCGGTCGTCGTGCCGGCGTCGGTGGTCGCGTCCGTGGCGGGGGTCGGCCGGCTCGCGGTGGGCTTCGTCGTCGACGATGCCGGCTGCGACGCGCCCTCGTCCTGGACGCCCGTCCCGTTCTCGCAGGCCGTGAGTGCGAGGGCCGTCAGGGCGGTGAGCGCGAGCAGGTGGCGGGTGCGGCGGATGCGCATGGTCAAGTCCTCTTCCGGGATGGCGGGTTGAAGCGACGTGCTTGGATGGCTACAGCTTGGGAGGGGATCCGTCCCAGCTGCCATGCCTGGCGGACCATCCGGGAAGCTGGAACGCTGGCAATGGGTCTGACCTGGGCAAACACGCCATCCCTGGAACGCCGGGATGGGACATGGGGAGTGGGGAAACGGTGTCTACGGCCGAGTTCGCGGAGTTGCTGCGGGAGTTGAAGGAGCGGTCCGGGCTCAGTTACGGGACGCTCGCGAAGCGGCTCCACATGAGTACGTCGACGCTGCACCGCTACTGCAACGGGGACGCCGTCCCCACGGACTACGCCCCCGTGGAGCGGCTGGCCCGGCTCTGCAAGGCATCTCCGCAGGAGCTCGTCGAGCTGCACCGGCGGTGGGTGCTGGCGGATGCGGTGCGGGGGAGGAAGCCGGCCGCCGACGGTGGTGGCAGTGGCAGCGGCAGCGGTGGTGGCAGTGGTGGTGGCAGTGGTAGCGGGGGTGATGGCGCGGATACCGCCGCGGAAGCTGTGGTGGAAGAGGCCGGCGATGTGGGTGCGGGCGTTCTGGACGCCGGCGTCGTGGATGTCGGGGTCGTGGACGTCGGCGTCGTCCCGCAGGAGAGCGGTGGGCGGGGGTGGAGGAGGCGTCGGCCGTTGCTGCTCGCCGGTGTCGGGGTCGTGGCCGGTCTCGGTTCCGTCGCCCTCGCGCTCTCGCTGACTCTGCCGTCCGGTGGCTCGGGGCGGGACGGGGACTCCGACGGCAGTCCCGTGGGGGCGGCCGCATCCGTGCAGGGGAAGGGCGCGGCGAGCGGTTCGCCGTCCGCCTCCGCCTCGCCGTCCGTCTCGGCTTCCGCCTCGGTCTCGAGGTCCGCGTCCCCGTCGGCCGCGGACTCGCCGTCGGCTGCGGCGGCGGGCGGCGGTGCGGAGGACTCCGACGCCGTCCCCCTGACCGTCAGCGCCCGGCCCTACGCCTGGGAGAGCCCCTGCTCGCAGCACTACCTGATCGACCGGGAGCCGGGGCAGGTCGCCCCGCCGCCCCTCGAACAGGACGCGCCCGCCTGGGTGGCCGCGCACGGGGCCGTGTCGTCGGGGAACCAGTTCCTGGAGTTCACCGTGCAGGGGACCGGCGCGGAGACCGTCGTCGTGGAGGACGTCAAGGTCCGTACGGTGGCGAAGCGTTCGCCGCTGGAGTGGAGCGACTTCGCGATGGGCTACCCCGGGGTCGGCTGCGGCGGCGGGGTGCCGACGCGCTACTTCACCGTCGCCCTCGACGCGGCGCGGCCCGCGCTGGTGCCCGAGGCGGGGCACCCCGACTTCCCGTTCAAGGTGAGCGCGTCCGACCCGGAGATCTACTACGTGACCGCCGACGCCTCCGCGTACGACGTGAGCTGGCAGCTGGAGCTGTCCTGGTCCAGCGGGTCACGGCACGGCACGCTGACCCTCGACGACGACGGCAAGCCGTTCCGCACCAGCGGCAACAACGGGCGGCCCGCCTACGAGTTCCCGCTGGGCGGCTCCGCGTGGGGGCCGGCGGGGTCGTTCGACACGCCGTAGGAGCCGGTCCGGGGGCCGGAGCCGTTCAGGGTGCTGGAACTCGACGGGCCCTCGTCGCGCAGGCCCTGGCCGTCGTCGCATGCGGTCAGGGTGAGCACGGCGGCGGCGGTCAGGGCGGCGGCCAGCGGACGGACGCGGCGGCGGGTACGGCGTGTGGGCATGGGGCCAGCCTGTGCCGTATCGCCCGTGGACTGCCATGCTCGGCGGGCAAGTCGGGACGCCGGTTCGGTCCCATGGCGTTCGACCTGCGGAAACAGTGCCGGTCCGGGACGGGTCGTGGGACGCCCGTGCCGGCCGTCCAGATGTCAGAAACCCGTGTGTAGACCGCATCCATCTCTCTAGGGTGCCTCGCATGACCTTCGCACCCGTCTCCGCTCCTGTCTCCGTTCCCGTCTCCGCTCCCGTCCCTGAACTGGCCGGGCGTGCCCGGTCGATCGGCGGCTCGCCCGTGCGGGACATCCTCGCCGTCACCGCCCGCCCCGAGGTGATCAACTTCGCGGGCGGGCTGCCCGCGCCCGAGCTGTTCGACCGCGCGGGCGTCGCCGCCGCGTTCCGGTACGCGCTGGAGGAGGCCCCGGCGCAGGCCCTGCAGTACTCCACGACCGAGGGCGAGCCGGAGCTGAGGGAACGGCTCGCCGCTCGGACGACGGCACGCGGACTGCCCACGACCGCCGACGACCTGCTCGTCACCACCGGCTCCCAGCAGGCGCTGTCCCTGCTCGCGACCGCGCTGCTCGAGCCCGGCGACACCGTCCTCGTCGAGGCCCCCTGCTATCTGGCCGCCCTCCAGGTGTTCGGCCTGGCCGGAGCGAGGATCCTCGCCGTGCCCGAGGACGCGGACGGCCCCGACCCCGAAGCGCTCGCGGAACTGGTCGTCCGGGAACGGCCGAAGCTGCTCTACACCGTCCCCACCTTCCAGAACCCCACCGGCCGCACCCTCCCCGCCGAGCGCCGTGCCGCCCTCGCCTCCGTCGCCGCCCGGCACGGCCTGTGGATCGTCGAGGACGACCCCTACGGCGAACTCCGTTACGACGGCGAGCGCCTGCCCTGGATCGCCGCCCACCCCGACGCCCGCGACCGCACGGTCCTGCTCGGCTCCTTCTCCAAGGTCATGGCCCCCGGCATACGGCTGGGCTGGCTGCGCGCCCCCGCGGAGCTGCGACGGGCCTGCACGGTCGCCAAGCAGGCCGCCGATCTGCACACCCCGACCGTCAACCAGCTCGCCGCCGCCCGCTACCTGGCCGTCAACGACCTCGACGCCCATGTGGCGCGGGTGGCCGCCGTGTACCGCGAGCGGCGGGACGCCATGCTGGCCGGGCTGGGCGAGGCGCTGCCGCCGGGGTCGCGGTGGGACCGGCCCGAGGGCGGCATGTTCCTCTGGGCCCGGCTGCCGCGGTCGTACGACACCGCCGCGCTGCTCCCGCAGGTCGTCGCACAGGACGTCGCCTATGTGCCCGGCGCGCCCTTCTACGCCGGTGAGCCCGACCGGTCGACGCTGCGGCTGTGCTTCGTGACGCAGACGCCGGAGGAGATCGGGGAGGGGCTGCGCAGGCTGGGGCGCGGGTTGACCGGCTAGGACAGGTCCCTAGGTGCGGGTCAGTCCCACCAGAAGGTCCAGGTGGGTTCGCCGACGAGCTGCTGGGCGTAGGCCGCCAGGGTGCCCGGGCCCTGGAGGACGTTGTCCGGGCAGAACGCGAAGTGCTCGGCGGCGATCCGCTCCGCTTCCTCGACGGTGCTGGGCGGGGCCGCGACGGACACGGCGAGGACGTCGAAGCCGAGGCCGACGACCCGTATGCCGAAGCGGTCCTCCCAGGAGCGCAGGACGGCGCTCAGCCGTGCCGTGTCGTCCTCGTGGTTGACCGGGCCGGACCAGCCGAGGGCCGCCGGGACGTCCGCGCTGCGCCGGGCGGGGACCAGTGCGAGGTAGGGCGACCTGAACCAGGAAGGCCCCTGCTCCGCAAGGGTGTCGGCGATCTGCGCGGCGCGTGCGTCGGGGTCCGCCGTCAGGGCGGGGGAGGCGGCGAGGCCCGGCCACTCCTCGCCCTGCGCCGCGCACTCCTCCCAGTACTCCGCGAGGACCTCCTCCGCGTCGTGGTCCCCCGGGTAGGAGACCTCGTCGGGCATCAACTCCCATTCCTGCGGGCCGCCCTGGGATCCGCCGAGGTCGACCAGGACCGGGAGCAGCCCGGCCCGCGCCGCCGGTGCGCCCAGGGCCGTCCAGTTGCCGGAGGACGCGGACTGGTCCGAGTGCCACAGCAACGGCTCGTGCCACGGACCGTCGCAGGTCGCGTCGATCAGTCTCCCGGGCGGGAGTTGGAGCCCGAGGGAACGCCCGCTCGGGTCGGACGCCAGCTTGGGCAGCGGGTTGGGAAGAGTCGCCATGGTGGTGACTGTAAGGGGCGGCACTGACATCGGCACGGGCCGGCGAGCGGGCAGCCGAGCCGGCAGCCGAGCGGGCGGACGGCGAGCCCCGGCCGCCCCCTCGCGGGGACGACCGGGGCTCGGTGGGCTTCGCCGCGACGGGCGGGTCAGCCGAGGGCCTTGACCGTCCTCCAGTCCAAGGTCAGGACGATCTTCACGGCCGCATTGGTGTTGGTCCTCGACGGGTTGTAGATGCGCATCTGTCCGTCGGCGCCGAAGCGGGCCCAGATGTCGGGGATGTCGTCGTTGTTGACGTCGGGGATGCCGAGGGCCGTCGACACGCCGGCCTCGGTCCAGCTGGTGCCGTAGGCGACGTCCCCGTTGAGGGAGTTGGAGGCCAGCTTGAGCGATTCGAGGTCGACGCTGCCGCTGACGGTGCCGGGCTTGCCGTGGCGGACGTACATGTTGCCGTTGTCCAGGTTGCGCCACAGCAGGTCGGGCGTGAGGTCGTCGTTGATGTCGGCGACGTTGACGATGTCCCGGCGGGCCCAGGCGTCGGCGTTCATCTGCGTGGCCGCCTGGAACTTGCCGCCCGTGTAGCCCGAGAGGGTCCAGAAGGCGGGTCCGGCGCGCAGGACCACGTCCGGGAGCTTGTCGCCCGTGATGTCCCCCACCGCCTTGATCTGGGTCCAGGTCGAGGGGGCCGGGGCGTTGGACGGGAGGAGCACCTTCAGGCGCTTGTCCACGTCGAAGCTGCCGTAGCCGTCGCCCGGGTAGAGGTGGAAACCGCCGTCCGGGGTCACCGCGAACAGGTCCGTCGTGCCGTCGCCGGGGTAGGCGTCCCCGTAGTGGGTGATCAGGGCGGCCTTGCCGGTGGTCGCGTTGTACCAGTGGCCCGGCGGGTTGAGGCCGCCGGCCGAGGAGTAGGCCGCGTCCAGGCAGGTGTCGAGTTCGCCGCCCTCGTTGCCGGGGCAGTTGATCAGCTTGCCGGACGCGTCCACCGCCAGCAGGTCCGCGATGGCGTCGCCGCTGGTGTCGCCGGGGCTGTCGGCGACGGCGCTCGGCGGGACGTAGAAGGAGTAGTGGGTGGTCTTGCTCGGGTTGCCGGCCGAGTCGTAGGCGATCGCGTTCAGAGTGTTGGGGCCCGCGTGCTTCGGGGCCAGGTCGGGGACGCTCGACACGCCCGCCACGGGTGCCGGGGCGTCCTTCCAGCCCAGGCCGTCGATGGCGTACCGGATCTTCGCCGCGCCCGTGGAGGTCAAGGTCACCGGGCCCGTTTTGCCGAACTCCACCGTCGCCCAGGTCGCGCCGTCGTCCGTGGCCTCCAGGAAGACGTCGCTCTCCACCGTCGGCGGCGGCGGACCCGAACCGTCCACGGTGAGCGTGCAGTTGCCGCTCGCCGGGTAGTACGCGGAGCGGCCGTCACCCGAGTCCTCGGCCCGTACGTTCCAGTAGTAGACGCCCTTGTCGACCAGGGTGCTGGACGCGATCGTCAGTGTGGCCTTGCCGGCGGAGAGGCTGGTCACCAGCGTGCCCGCGGGCACGGCCGCGCCCGACTTCCAGAACCGGAAGCGCAGTCCGGCGAGGTTGCCGTCGGGGTCGGTGGACTTCGCCGACAGGACCACGTTGGTCTTGCCGACCGTCGCGCCCGCCGTGCTCGTGTTGCAGGCGCCGCCGGGCGTGCTGGTGACGCTGCTCGGCACGGCGGGCTTGCGGTTGTAGGCGACCTCCATGGTCGCCGACTTGGCGTTGAACTTCCGCCAGGTCTGGGTGTCGCTCTCGCTGGTGGCCCGCATCCCGAAGGTGATGTTGGACCAGCCCTTGTCGGCGCCCGTCTGCGCGGCCGACTTCACGTTGAACGCCTCGTACTCGTCCGGGCAGTCGGCGGACGACCAGCCGTGGGCGAAGGACTTGCGCTGGATCTCGTCCGACCAGCTCGGCTGTTTGTTCCAGGTGGTGCCGGACGAGATCGAACCGGTCAGCCAGAACTGGAACTCCCGCTTGGTGCACGACCAGGAGTGGTTGTTGAGCACCTTGAAGGTCGCCGAGGTGATCGAGGCGCCCTTCAGGCTGCTGCTGTAGTTCATCCGCCAGAACGAGCGGGCCGTGCCGTTCGTGTCGTTCTCGCGGCCCACCCGGGCGTCCGAGGTGCCCGAGCTGAAGTTGGTGCCGTTCCAGAAGCTGGAGTTGGGGTACGGCTTGTAGGCCACCGTCCAGGCCAGCCAGGCCGAGATCAGCGGCGGGTCGACGAACACCGGGAACTGCACGTCCGGGTCGCTGAGCAGGCCTGTCTCGGCGACGCGCAGGTTCAGCCGCGCGGTGCCGGTGCCGTCGCCGTCCAGCCGTGTCGGGGCCGGCGCCTGCCGGGCGCCCGGCTCGACGCCGCTCAGCCCGGACAGCTTCAGGACGTCGGCGGGCGTGGCCACCGAGGTGTGCGCCGCGCTGCCCGCGGGCAGTTCCGGGTCACGGCCGGCGGAGTCCCAGGCGAACGGGGTCGGGATGGACCCGGCCTCCTTGCCCGCGGCGTCCAGGACCAGGACCCGGCTCGCCTTGGCGTCGTGACGGAAGCGGGCCGTGGGCGACTTCAGGCCGTACGACACCGTCGCCAGCGCCGGGTTCTGCGCGGCCTCGCGGGTCTTGACGACGAGCAGCTGTGCGAAGCCGCCCTCCTCCCGGGCGACCAGCAGCAGGTCCACGCCGGGCAGCACCTCGGAGTAGAGGGCGCGCGGTCCGTCGAGCACCGGCTCGGGCAGCGGGCCCGGCCAGGTGTAGGAGACGGTGTGGCCGCCCAGCACGGTTTCGGCCAGGAAGGTGTCTTCGGCGGCGGCCAGGGGCTGCCGGGCGTACGAGCGGTCCGCGCGGTCCGCGTCGGCCGTTCCCGCCGAGAAGCGCACCGGCTGGGCCGGGTTGACCGGGCGGATGCCGTCGGCCGTGCGGCGCAGGCGGTTGTCGATCGGCGCCCACCTGCCGGCCGCGTTCTTCGCCCGTTCGGGCAACGCGGTGATCCGGGTGCGCAGTTGGCCGTCCGGCCGGGCCCAGGTCAGTTCGGTGGCGGTGGTCGCGGTGTCCACGGCCACCTCCTTGCCGGTGCGCCTGGCCTCGGCCGCGGCGGCGGCCTCGTCGCGCGGGCCCGTGTCGGCCTGTCGGGCCTCGGCAGGCTTGCGGGACTGCGGAGTCGACGGGTCGTCGGGGTGCCACCAGGGGAGCAGGGCAGCGGTCAGGGCGGCCAGTACCAGGCCGAGAGTGAGGGTCAGCCGGGTGCGCGTGCGCACGAGGGGACTGAGAAAGCGAGGCGGCGCGGACACGGCGGTCTACTCCCGTGTGGTCCAGGCGGATGAGGACATGGGCGCGGCACACGATCACACGCTTTGCGCAGGCCGTCCATATATGAAGATTTTATAAATCCGTGATCATCGCTTGGCGGGGACTTGACCGTCGGTCTCCGATGTCGAAAAAGCACCCCTTGTCCATCTGTTGTGTATTCATGGGGTCGGATTTCGGGCGACTTTCGCATTGGTCAATCGGTGTGTGCTTCTGTTCGGAAATCGCCTGTGACGGACCTCTCAAAAGGACCCTTTCCGTCCACTTCAACTGCCTTGATGCGTGTGGCGGTCATGACAGAAGGTGCTGACCACCTCTGTTGTTTGCATCGCCTGGGTGGAGTCGACGCGTATGCGTGCTCAAGGTCCACTGTCATGGCTGGGGCGCCCACGCCCCGCCCTGACGGAGTCACTACGACGGCGCCGGCGGCTCGGCCGCGTGGCGACCGTCCTTTTGTTGTCCTCGACGCTGACGGTGACAAGCCTGGGCGGGGAGGCGTGGGCGGTACCCGGCCCCGGGATGACCCGGACGATCGACCTGCCCGACCTCCCCGAGAGCACCGAGATCGACGGTGACGAGGAGGCCGACAAGACGATCACCACGGCGCCCGAGGTCCCCGTCGACCCGTACGCGCCGACCGCCGTCACCCCGTGGACGCAGGACACCGGCGTCGCCACGCTGACGGCCGACTCCGCACCCGGCGCCACCGTCCCGGTCGACGATCTGCCGATCGCCGTCGGCGTCCCCGAGGGCACCGCCCCGGCCGCCCTCGCCGGCGACTGGAAGGTCGACCTGGCCCCGCCGGACACCTCCCAGGACGCGGGCGTCTCCGGCCTGATCATGCGGATCACACCGCCGGCCACCGCCGACCCGACCGCGCAGGTCGCGGTCGCCGTCGACACCACCGCCTTCGCCGACCTCTACGGCCCCCAGGCCGCCGACCGCTTCGGGCTGATGCTGCTGCCCGACTGCGTCCTGGACGCCCCCGGCACCGGCGACTGCGCGCCCGAGGGCGCCACGACCATGTCCGGCAAGGCCGAGGACACGGCCGAACGGCTGGCCAGCTCGGTCGAGCTGGTCCCCGCCGGTGAGGCCCCGACCCGGACCAAGGCCGCCAAGCAGGCGACCACCCGCAAGATCCTCTCGGGCTCGGTCCCGGTCGCCGAACTGCTCGGCGGCGACGCGGGCACGGAAGCGACGACCTCCGGCGCGTCCGTGCGCACCGCGGCCGCGCGGACGAGCACCGCCGCCGGCACGGTCCTGCCCGCCGTGGACGCCTCCGGCCCCCAGGTCGTCGGCGCCATGGACACCGGCGCCTCCGCCTCCGGCGACTACACCGCCACCCCGCTGCTGTCCTCGGGCTCGTGGTCGGCAGGCTCCTCCTCGGGCGCCTTCACCTACGGCTACCAGGTGCAGGTCCCCGAGTCGGCGGGCGGCCCGACGCCGAAGGTGAGCCTCAGCTACTCCTCCCAGACGGTGGACGGCCGCACCTCGGCCACGAACAACCAGGCGTCCTGGATCGGCGACGGCTGGGACTACAACCCCGGCTCGATCACCCGCACCTACGCCAACTGCCGTGAGGACTCCAAGAAGGACGGGTCGAACAACAAGACCCACCGCACGGCCGACCTGTGCTGGGGTTCGGACAACGCCACGCTCTCCCTCGGCGGTTCGACGACCGAGCTGGTGTGGGCGGGCGGCAAGTGGACCACCGCCAACGGCGACGGCGCCAAGGTCGAGCGGATCACGGACAACACCAGCGGCAACGGCGCGAAGGACGGCGAGTACTGGGTCGTCACCACGCGCGACGGCACCAGGTACCACTTCGGCAAGCACAAGCTGCCGGGCTGGTCGTCCGGCCAGGACGTCACCGACTCCGTCCTGACGGTCCCGGTGTACGGCAACCACAAGGACGAGGACTGCTACAAGGCCGACGACTGGAAGTCCTCCGCCTGCACCCAGGGCTGGCGCTGGAACCTCGACTACGTCGAGGACGTCCACGGCAACGCCATGTCCCTGTGGTGGAAGAAGGAGGACAACTACTACGCCCGCAACTTCAACTTCAAGGACCCGGTCAAGTACGACCGGGGCGGCTGGCTCGACCACATCGACTACGGCCAGCGCAACACCCTGGGAAGCGTTTTCACCGCCCCCGCCACCTCCCGGGTCTCCTTCGCGGTCGCCGAGCGCTGCATCGACGCCGCCAAGTGCACCGAAGCCAACTTCACCGACAAGGACCCGGGCAAGTACCGCATCTGGTACGACACCCCGGCCGACCTGCGCTGCCAGTCGAAGAAGATGTGCTGGAACGCGGGCCCGTCCTTCTGGACCCGTAAGCGCCTGACCTCCATCACCACCGAGACCCAGCGCGTCGCGGGCAGCACCGCGCGCCAGACGGTCGACAAGTACGCCCTCACCCAGAACTTCCCGGTCCTGAAGACCGGCCCGAACACGGCCCTGTGGCTGGAGTCGGTCCAGCGCACCGGTTACGACCGCGGCGGCGCGAGCGCGACCCTGAACGCGGTGCGTTTCGAGTCCAACGCCGAGGACATGCCCAACCGCGTCAAGGAGGACTCGCGTCCGGGCTTCTCCCGGCTGCGGATCGGGCGCGTCATCAACGAGTACGGCGGCGAGACCGTCGTCACGTACAAGAAGCCCGAAGGCCAGTGCCAGACCGGCGTCGGGCTGCCCGGCAAGGACGACAAGGCGGAGCTGAAGGCCAACACGCGGCTGTGCTACCCGTCGTTCTGGCACCCGGACTCCGAGGTCGAGGACATCGACTGGTTCCACAAGTACGTCGTGGAAACCGTCGAGGAACTCCCCAACGTCGACGGCGCGTTCGCCACGCAGACCGCGTACCAGTACAAGAACGCGGGCTGGAAGCTCGCCGAGGCCGAGTTCACCAAGAAGTCCACGCGCACCTACGCGCAGTTCGCGGGCTTCGAGCAGACCGCGGTGATCACCGGCACCGACGAGCCCGCGATCGGCAGCAAGAAGTCGAAATCGGTTACCCGCTATTTCCGCGGCATGGGCGACGACGTCCCGGTCAAGGACATCACCGGCGCCGAGATCGCCAAGGACCTCGAACCGTTCGCCGGCCGTATCGCCGAGGAACTGACCTACACCAACGCCTCCGACGCCGACACCGACTGGCTGTCGCGCAGCGTCACCGTCCCGGCCGCCACCGAGCTCGCCCGGCGCAACCGCGACGACGGCCTGACCGCGCTGCGCGCCTGGCGCGTCACCGAGCCCGAGGAGTACGCGTACACGCGGTCCTCCGGGACCGGCGACGACACCCGCACCCAGCGCGTCGTCAAGTCGACGACGACGTACGAGCCGGAGTACGGACTGCCCACCCTCGTCGAGTCGCTCGGCGACACCGGCAAGGCGGGCGACGAGTCCTGCACCAAGCTCGAGTACGTCCACCAGACGGCCAAGCACCTCATCGGCCTCAGCAAGCAGGTCCTGGTCTCGCCGACGACCTGCGCCACCGCCGCGTTCGGCGACCTGAAGACGCTGAGCGGCGCGGCCCGTACGGCGTACGACGGCCAGGACTACAACGTCCCGCTCGGCGCCGGCAGCCTCGGCGAGGCGTGGAAGACATGGTCGCTGAACGGCGACGGAACCGCTTTCCAGAGCGAGGGCCGGACCGAGTTCGACGCCGTCGGCCGGGTCGTCAAGCAGTTCGACCCGGACGACAAGCCGTCCTCGATCACCTTCACCCCGCCCACCGGCCAGGTCTTCACGGTCACCCAGACCAACGCGGCCGGCCACACCCAGACGCAGGAGCTGGAGCCGGGCCGGGGCACCTCCCTGAAGACGACGGACGCCAACAGCCTGGTCAGCGAGGCCAGGTACGACCCGCTGGGCCGGCTGATCGAGGCGTGGGCGCCGGGCCGTACCCCGTCGGCCTCGGCCGTGCCGGACTTCAGGGCCGTCTACACCGTCCCGAAGTACGACGAGGACAACCCCGACCGCAAGCCGCCGTACGTCACCACCTACGCGCGCGGTCACGAGAACCGCGTGGAAACGTCGGTAACCCTTTACGACGGTCTCGGCCGGGAACGCCAGACGCAGGAGGAGGCCGACGGCGGCGGTCATCTGATCACCGACACCCTCTACAACAGCTCGGGCGAGGTCTGGCAGACCAACAACTCCTACCTCACCCACGAGGCGAAGTTCGGCGAGCTGTTCAGCCCCCTCGCGGACACCGCCGTACCGAACATCACGCGCTACGCGTACGACGGTCTCGGCCGTGTGGTGACGGAGACCCCGGTTCTCAAGGTCACCGACCCGCTGACCCAGGAGTCCTCGTCCCAGCCGGTCCCGGAGCGGGCCACCCGCTACGAGTACGGCCAGGACTGGTCCAAGGTCGTCAACCCGACCGGCGCCTCGTCCTACCGCGTGTACACGGACGCCCTCGGGCGCACCGCCCGCGTCGACACCTTCAACCCCGAGGCCCCGGGCGGCTTCACGTCGATGCGGTACGCGTACGACAAGCACGGCCGCATGGAGAAGGCGACCAGCTCGGCCGACGCCACGCACCCGTGGACCTGGACCTACGACCACCGGGGCCGTCAGCTCACGGCCACCGACCCGGACACGGGCACCACGGAGACCAAGTACGACGCGCGTGACCGCGTGTCGACGACGAAGAACGCACGCGGTTTCGTCGTCTGGAACGGTTACGACGTTCTTTCCCGCCCCACCGAGCAGCGTCTGAACGGCGCGGACGGCACCCTGCTGTCCACGTACGAGTACGACAAGGCGCTCGGCGGCAAGGGCATGCCGTACCTCGCGACCCGCTACACCGACGACGAGGCGTACTCGCAGCGGATCGACGGCTACACCAAGGACTACCAGCCGATCTCGACGACCCTGACCCTGCCGCAGTCCGCCAAGGACACCTGGGGTCTGGACCTGACGTACAGCTACGGCTACTCGTACACCGACACCGGCATGCTCCAGGAGGCGACGCTCCCGAAGGCGGGCCGCTTCGCCTCCGAGAACCTGGTCGTGCGCTACAACGAGGACGGCAAGCCGCTCTCGCTGTCGGGCAAGGACTGGTACGGCTCGGAAACCGAATACGACGCCTACGGCCAGGTCCTGCGCTCGACGCTGGGCGCGCAGCCGTACCGGGTGTGGACGCAGTCGACGTACGACGAGTCGAGCGGCGAGCTGACGGACCAGTCGGTCTACCGCGAGCAGACCGTCGACAAGAACGTCGTCGCCGACAACCTCGTCTCCAAGCGGGGGTACACCTACGACCCGGCCGGCAACGTCACCTCGATCCGCGAGCAGGCCGTCGGCCTCGCCACCGAGCGCCAGTGCTTCACGTACGACCCGCTCGGCCAGCTCAAGACGGCCTGGACCGCCAAGGACCAGAAGGCCTGCACCACGCCGAAGAACTCCGACGGCTCCCTGAACGTGGACGCCGGCAAGGACAACTCCGGCTACTGGCAGGAGTACGAGTACGACCTGGTCGGCAACCGCAAGACGCTGACCGAGAAGAACCTGGCCGGTGACACCGGGCGGGACGCGGTCACCTCCTACGCGTACGGCAAGGCCGACGGCAGCCAGCCGCGCGCCCTGACCAAGGTGACGAAGAAGTACAAGACGCCGCAGGGCGTCGACGTGACCGCCGAGGCCGAGCGGCTGTACGAGCTGACCGGCGAGACCAAGACGATCACCTCCCTCCAGAACGGCGACAAGCAGGAACTGTCCTGGACCTACGACGGCAAGGTCGACCGGATCGCCGGCCAGGGCCAGGGCGGCAAGACGCCGTACGTCGGTCTGGCGGACAAATGCCTCGACCTGAAGAGCGGGGTGGCCTCGGCCGCCCAGGCCATCCAGCTGTACCCCTGCAATGTGACCCAGGCCCAGAGCTGGCGCTTCACACCGGCTCCGGGCACGGACTCGAACAAGGGCACGCTCACCGTCTACGACGACTGGTGTGTGCAGCCGGCGGCGAACGCGGTCGGTTCGGCGGCGCAGGTCCAGAAGTGCAACGGCACCTCGGCGCAGAACCTGAAGCGCACCCCGTCCGGTCAGCTGATCCATGCCGACTCGGAGCTGTGCCTCGCGGTGAAGGACGCCAACTCGGCGAACACCACCCCGATCGTGCTCGCCGCCTGTGACGCCGCCAAGGCCGAGCAGCGCTGGGCCCCGCAGAACGACACCCGGCACATCTACGGCCCCGACGGCACGCGACTGCTGACCATCCAGGGCAAGCAGGCCACGCTCCACCTCGGCGACACCGAGGTGACCGTGGCGGCGGGCGGCGCACTGATCAACAGCCAGCGCACCTACTCGGCGCCGGGCGGCGCCGTGATGCGGTACGCGTACGGGCTGGGCCCCGAGACGCTGGTCGCGCTGGCGGGCGACCACCAGGGCAGCGCCTACGTGGAAGTGGGCCTGAACGCCTCGATGCCGGTGCGCATCCGCAAGCAGGACCCCTTCGGCAACCAGCGCGGGGCCGGCACGGTCGGCCTCAACTACCAGTCCCGCACGGGCTTCCTGGGCGCGGCGCGTGACGACGCCTCCGGCTTCCAGCCGCTGGGCGCACGCCTGTACGACCCGGTGGTGGGCCGCTTCCTGTCCGCCGACCCGGTGGTGGACCTGAACGACGTCCTGCAGTCCAACGGCTACGCCTACGCGCACAACAACCCGGTGACGATGTCCGACCCGACGGGTCTGGCCATCAGCCTGACCGCCTCGGAACGGGCGGCGGCCCTCGCGGGCGCGGGACTGTCGGCGGCGCAGGTCGCGCAGGCGCAGTCGATGATGGGCAAGTCCCTCACCTCGGTGATCCTCGCGGTCGCCTGGGAGACGCTGAAGGACTTCATCGGCATCAACGACGCCATGGCCTGCTTCGGCGGCGACATGTGGTCCTGCGGCAGCCTGATCATCGGGGCGATCCCCTGGACCAAGCTGGGCAAGATCCCGTCCGTCCTGAAGGCCGTCAACCGCACGATCAAGGCGATCGAGTCCTTCCGCGCCGCGAAGAAGGCGGCGGAACTGGTCCTGAAGGCGGCGAAGGCCGCCGAGGCGGCCGCCCTGCGGGCCAAGAAGGCGGCGATCGAGAGAGCGAAGAAGGAAGCAGCCCAACGGGCGAAGAAAAAGGCGGCCGAACAAGCGAAGAGAACCGCCGACAAGGCGGTCGCCCAGACGAAGAAGACCGGTAACGCGGTCCAGAAGCAGGCACAGGCGAAGGCCGCGCCGAAGGTCTCCACCAGCAAGGGTTCCGGTGGCGGCGGCGGGTCCAAGCCGGGCGGCAACTCCGGCGGGTCCTCGCGCGGCAGCGGCGGTTCCAGCGGCGGCGGCGGTTCCGGCAAGGCCGGCAACGGCGGCGGTGGCGGTGGCTCGGGCGGGGTGCCCAGCACCCGGGGCGAGGCCAACGACCGTCCTCCGCTCGTCGACGTGGACTCCGCGCCGGCGAACTGGAACCTCGACGACCGGCTCGCGGAGGTCGAGGCACGCGTCCCGACCTACGCGGTGCTCGGCGCCAGCGCCCGGACGCGGAGCCGTACCTACGTCGGCGCCGTCAACACCCGCACCGGAGACTCGGTCTGCGCCTCCTCGGGCGGCGGGTACTGCGCGGAGGGCAACGCGCTGCTCGCCCTGGGCGGAAACCCGGACGAGGTCATCTTCACCAATGCGTATACCTTGGCCCGCGACGCCGAACGGAACTGGACGGCCGTCCTACGGAAGGTGTGCGTCAGATGCCAGGCTGACTATCCCGACCGTGAAGGCAACTTCGTGCCCGGCATCCAAGGCGATCCGGGTGGCCCGTGGGGAGACTAGAAGAGGTGACGAACCCCTTGAGCAGTCCTGTCGAGAAGAGTCCTGCCGACGACAGTCCTGTCGACAACAGCCTCTTCGAGATCGAGCTGCTGAAGTACGACTGGGAGCGGATGGAGTGCGGCTGCGGTGAAAGCGCCGCACACCTCCCGCCCAGGATCAGAGAGCTGATCACCCTGGACGAGGCCCACGGCGGCGGCGAGGCATTCCTCACCGCCCTCCACGACCACGTCATGACCCCGGCCGACGAGCTTCTCCCGGTGTCCGCGGCCTTCGTCTCGGTGGCTTTCGCCGCTCTGACGGGTCCTCTGTCCGAGCCCGCCCGACGGGAGACGCTCGGCTGGGTGCTCCGCATCCTCGGCCCGGCCGTGGACTCGGGCGGCCCGGTGGCCGAGGCCTGTGTCGCCGCCGCGCGGGAGGGGCTGTGGGTGCTGTACTCCGAGGTCATGCAGGGCGCGTCGGCGGCCGGCGCGGCCTACGCCTTCGAGGCGCTCATGCTGATCGAGGAGGACCTGGACAGGCTCCGCGCGGTGCAGGCCGCCGCGGGGGACCGGCTTCCGGGGGATCTGGCTTCGGAGGAGATCTGACGCCGTAGGAGATCTGACGGCGGAGGAGATCCGACGGCGGAGGGGCGAGGGCTCCTGTCGTTCTGAGTGGGTGGGCGGTGCCCGGGGATTCCCGGGCACCGCCCATTCGGATTTCCTGGGGAGATCCGGCGCCGCCGGCGGGAGTGCGGGCGCTCGGGAAGGTGGTGTGGTGCGAGTTCGCGCGCCCCGCCCAGTAAGCTCACGGGGTGGGACAACTCAAGCGTGGACAGGTGTGGACGGTCTCCACGGTGGGCCGGGATCGCACGGTCGTCGTCGTGCAGAACGACCATGTGGCCGAACTGCACTCGGGCGCTGTCCTGTGCGCCCTGCTCGACACCTCGGGGGAGCGGCCGGAGTCGCTGGTCACCGTGCGGGTGTCGATGCCGCTGCGGGGGATGGTCGTGGCCCCGGATCTGTACAACTTCCGGCTGACCCGCTTCGAGGACGGCAAGTACCACGGCGACGTCCCCGTGGACGAGATGGAGAGCGTCGACACGGCGCTGCGGGCCGTCCTCAGCCTCTGACCGCCGCCCGGGCCTCGAAGCACTCCTTCGCGCCGCCCGCCACCGGCAGGAAGCAGGCCTCGACGACCGTGCCGAGGACGGTCGCGGTCATGCCCGTGGTGACGTAGGTGTCCGCCTCGACCCGGTCCTCGACCCGCGCGGTGTGGAGACGGCCGGCGCTCGTGGCCGCTCTTGATTCGATGCGGTCGCCGATCCGCGCACCCCACATCCGCGCCCAACTCGTCCCGCACGCCCTGCTGTAGCGCAGCTGGATGGAGGCTCCGGTGGCCGTGATGTGCTCGGCGAGCGTGTCCGGCGAGCCCGCGCAGTTCATGGCCGCCGGGTTCTTGCCCTCGCAGGTGGTCGTCCTGCACTGCGGGCCGCCGGTGGACGGGGTCGCCGACGGCCGGGGCGCGGGGCTCTTCTCCGGGAGGAGGACAAGCGTCAGGGCGACGGCCCCGAACACCACCGCGCACACCGACGCGAGGATCGCCGCGGCCGCCGCACCCCGATGCCCGACCGGAACCGGAGCGCTTTCTTCCGGGGGCGGGGAAGGAGAATGGGAGGGAGAGGGAGGCTCGGAGGGAGACGGGGACTGGGACGGGGACGGTAGTGGGGGTGGGGGCGGGGCCTTCGGGCGGTCCGCTCCCTCCGACTTCGCGATCTCCCACAGCGCCAGGCACCGCCCGTCCGGCTCGCCGGCCAGGCGGCACAGCTCCTGCACCGCCTGGCGGGGCGGCAGCGACCTGCCGTTCAGGTAGCGCTCCCAGGAGGATTTGCTGAACGTGGTCTCGGCGGCGAGGCGGGCCAGGCTGAGGCCCGTGCGGTCCTTCAGCTCCTTCAGCGCCGCCGTCAGTCGCGCGCCTCCCGGTGACGGCGTCATCCGCGCAGCGCCTTCCAGGTCTTCGGGCCGACGATGCCGTCCATGATCAGACCGGACCGCTTCTGCATGGCCTTGACCGCGCGTTGCGTCAGCGGACCGAACTCCCCGTCGATGCCGCCCGGCGAGATGCCCGCCCGGCGCAGCAGGCACTGCGCCTCGGCCACATCGGGGCCGACGCTGCCGTAGAAGATCTCGGTGTTCTGCGTGCGGCTGATGCCCGCGTACCAGAGGCCGCCGGTCCGCTCGATCGCGCAGGTGTACACCGGAGCAGGCGAGGAGGCCGGGGCGGTGGACGGGACGGCGGCGGCCGCGTGCCGGTCGCCGCCGTCGTTGAGACGGATGACGAGGAGGACGGTCGAGGAGACGGCCAGGACGAGGGCGACCGCGCCCGCCCCGAGCGCGATGCGCAGCGAGCGTCCGGGGACGCGCGTGTCCACGGCGGCCGGTTGCTCGGCAGTGGTGGCGGGGGGCTCCGACCCGGCGTGCGCGTGCGGTTCGGATTCGGCGGGGGACGACGGGGACGAGTAGGACGACGGGGCCGACAGGGACGACAGGGATGCCGTCGGGTGGGGGCCGGGCCAGGTGTCGGCGGCCACCTCGTGCAGCGCGAGCAGGCGGACCGGGTCGTCGCCGCAGATCCGGGCCAGTGCCTCCACGGCCTCGCGCGGTGGGAGCGACCTGCCGCCCAGATACCGCTCCCACGACTTCTGGCTGTACCCCGTCTTCGTCGCCAGCTGACGCATGCTCAGCTCGCTGTGGTCCTTCAGTCGTCGTAAGTGCTCCACCAACTGCCGGGCGTTCGGGTCGAGTTCGTCGGGCAGCGCTTTGCGGCGCGACATGGTGTTCCCCCCAGATGGTCATGGCCATGATCAGCGACCCCCCGCTTGGTCGATTCTGCATGAGCGGAACCACGTCTGCCACAACTGTCCCGCCAGACCGTCCCGGGCGGCGGTGTTCGCGCAGGTCAAAGGGTGGGACGTCCCAGGAAGCCGTCACTTGCGCGGCGGCTGTGGCGGCCGTCGCCGACCGCCCCGCACTCTCTTGTCGTCACCGACGAACCGAAGGCCGAAAGCCGCAAGCCAAAAGCCGCAAGCCGAAAGAGGAACACATGCGACCGAACGTCTTGGCCAGGACCATCGTCAGTCTCACCGCCGTCGTCGGCATCGCCGCCGGAACCCTGGCGGCCGCGGGCACCGGCTACGCGGCCCCCGCACCCGCCGCCAAGACGGCGGTGAGCGCCGACGCCGCCATCCTCGCGACGGAGAACTTCGGACTCACCTCCGCCGAGGCCAAGAACGTGCAGGGGTGGCTGGCCGAGTACTGGGGCTACACCGGCTCCATCGACGGACAGCTGGGCACCAACAGCTGGAAGGCGTTCCAGCGCTGCCTCGCGCAGTACTGGGGCTACACCGACTCCATCGACGGCGACCCGGGCCCCAACACGATCAAGGCGCTCCAGCGGCTCCTGAAGGACAGCTACGGCTACACCGGCGCCATCGACGGCATCGCCGGCAGCGGCACCCGCGCGGCGTTCAAGCGGTTCGCCGCCTGACGCACCGCCCGACCCACGGTCTGACGTACGTACGTCACCATGCGGCCGCGGCCCGTTCTCCTCGGGGGTGGAGGACGGGCCGCGGTTCGTCGTGCGTCGGGTGCGTCAGGTGGGTCAGGTGCGTCAGAGCTTCTCGGGGGTCCTGATGCCCAGCAGGGCCATGCCCAGGTGGAGCGTACGGGCCGTCAGGTCCACCAGGAAGAGACGGTTCTCCACGACCTCCGGCGGGTTGTCGGCCGACAGCACATGGCACTGGTCGTAGAACGTCGTCAGATGCGAGGCCAGCTGGTACAGGTACGCCGCCAGCTTGTGCGGCTCGTACGCCGCCGCCACCTCCGACACCGTCTCCGCGAACTGGTCCAGGTGCAGGCCCAACGCCCGCTCCGCCGGGGCCAGTGCCAGCTCCGGGTGAGCGACCGGGCGGGTCTCGCCGGCCTTGCGCAGGATCGACTGGATACGGGCGTACGCGTACTGGAGGTACACGGACGTGTCGCCGTTCAGCGAGACCATCTGGTCCAGGTCGAACTTGTAGTCCCGCACCGCCGACGTCGACAGGTCGGCGTACTTCACCGCGCCGATGCCCACGTACCGGCCGTTCTCCACGATCTCCGGCTCGGTCAGACCGACCTTCTCCGCCTTCTCCCGGACCACGGCCGTCGCCCGGCCCACCGCCTCGTCGAGGAGGTCGACCAGCTTGACCGTCTCGCCCTCACGCGTCTTGAACGGCTTGCCGTCCTTGCCGAGGACCGTGCCGAACGCCAACTGGTGCGCCTTCACGTCCTCGTTCAGCCAGCCCGCCCTGCGCGCCGTCTCGAACACCATCTTGAAGTGCAGCGACTGGCGCGCGTCCACGACGTAGATGAGCGAGCTCGCCTTGATGTTGAAGACGCGGTCGCGGATCGCCGACAGGTCCGTCGCCGCATAGCCGTAGCCGCCGTCCGACTTCTGGACGATCAGCGGGACCGGATTGCCGTCCGGGCCCTTCACGTCCTCGAAGAACACGCACAGCGCGCCCTCGGAGCGGACCGCGACCCCGGACTCCTCCAGCAGCCGGCAGGTCTCCGCCAGCATGTCGTTGTAGCCCGACTCGCCGACGATGTCCTCGTCGCGGATCTCCATGTCCAGCTTCTCGAAGACCGAGAAGAAGTAGATCTTCGACTCGTCCACGAACTTCTGCCAGGTCGCCAGCGTGTGCGGGTCGCCCGCCTGGAGGTCGACCACCCGGCGACGCGCCCGGGTCTTGAACTCCTCGTCGGCGTCGAACAGCTTGCGCGCGGACTTGTAGAGGCGGTCGAGGTTCGACATCGCCTCCTCGCCGCTGACCTGCGACTCCTTGTGGTCCAGCTCGTGCGGATGCTCGTCCAGATACTGGATGAGCATGCCGAACTGGGTGCCCCAGTCGCCGATGTGGTGCCTGCGGACCACGCTCTCGCCGGTGAACTCCAGGATCTGCACCATCGCGTCGCCGATGACCGCCGACCGCAGATGACCGACGTGCATCTCCTTCGCCACGTTCGGCTGCGCGTAGTCGATCACCGTCGTGCCGGCGTGCGCGGCGTGCGGCACGCCGAGGCGGGCCTCGTCCGCGTACCGCGCGGCCAGGTTCTCGGTGATCGCCCGGTCGGTGATCGTCACGTTCAGGAAGCCGGGGCCCGAGACCTCGATCTCCCCGATCACGTCACCGGTCGTCACGTTCGCCACGACCTGCGTCGCCAGCTCCCGCGGGTTCGCCTTCGCCTTCTTGGCCAGCGCGAGGATGCCGTTGGCCTGGAAGTCGGCCCGGTCGCTTCGTCGCAGCAGCGGGTCGACTCCGTCGGCTTCCGGGAGGGTGGAAGCGAGGGCGTCGGCGAGGCGCTGGTGGACTTGGTCGGTGAGCGACGGGACCGAGGTCATGGAGTGGGAGCCGTTCTCCTCGTGGGATTGATAGACCTGGTCAGTATCCCACGGGGCCGCAAAGGGGTTTTTCGGTCTCGTTGCCGGGTGCGGGGCGGTGGGGGCTGGTCGCGCAGTTCCCCGCGCCCCTGAATAAGCGGCTGCGCCGCTTATCGGGTCTGGGAGAATGGGCGCCGCCGCCGTAGACCGTATCGGCTGCTTCAGGAGAAAGAAGGACGTGCCCCGTGGCTCAGAGCACCGAGACCACCGACTGGGTCTCCCGTTTCGCGGATGAGGTCATCGAGGAGTCGGAGCGCCGAGCCCCCGGCAAACCTGTGGTCGTCGCGTCCGGACTGTCCCCCTCCGGGCCCATCCACCTCGGCAACCTGCGCGAGGTCATGACCCCGCACCTCGTCGCCGACGAGATCCGCCGCCGCGGCCACCAGGTCCGCCACCTGATCTCCTGGGACGACTACGACCGCTACCGCAAGGTGCCGGCCGGCCTCGACGGCGTCGACGACACCTGGGCCGAGCACATCGGCAAGCCGCTGACCTCCGTCCCGGCGCCGCGGGGCTCCGCCCACCCGAACTGGGCCGAGCACTTCAAGGCCGCGATGGTCGAGTCGCTGGCCGAACTCGGCGTCGAGTTCGACGGGATCAGCCAGACCGCGCAGTACACCTCCGGCGTCTACCGCGAGCAGATCCTGCACGCGATCAAGCACCGCGGCGACATCGACGCCATCCTCGAGCAGTACCGCACCAAGAAGGCCCCGGCCGCGGCGAAGAAGCAGCAGCAGAAGCCGCTCGACGAGGCCGAGGTCGAGGCCGCCGAGGGCTCGGGCGCGGCCGCCGAGGACGACGGCTCGTCCGGGGCCGGGTCCGTCGGCTACTTCCCGTACAAGCCGTACTGCGGCAACTGCGAGAAGGACCTGACCACGGTCACCTCCTACGTCGACGACACCACCGAGCTGTCGTACACCTGCACCGCCTGCGGCTTCGCCGAGACCGTCCGGCTCAGCGAGTTCAACCGCGGCAAGCTGGTCTGGAAGGTCGACTGGCCGATGCGCTGGGCGTACGAGGGCGTCGTCTTCGAGCCGAGCGGCGTCGACCACTCCTCCCCGGGCTCCAGCTTCCAGGTCGGCGGCCAGATCGTCGGCATCTTCGGCGGCAAGCAGCCCATCGGGCCCATGTACGCCTTCGTCGGCATCAGCGGCATGGCCAAGATGTCCAGCAGCAAGGGCGGTGTGCCCACGCCCGGTGATGCGCTGAAGATCATGGAGCCGCAGATCCTGCGCTGGCTCTACGCCCGCCGCCGGCCCAACCAGTCCTTCAAGATCGCCTTCGACCAGGAGATCCAGCGGCTCTACGACGAGTGGGACAAGCTCGACGCCAAGGTCGCGGAGGGGGCCGCCCTCCCGGCCGACGTCGCGGCACACGCGCGTGCCGTGGGCACGGCCGGCAGTGAGCTGCCGCGCACCCCGCGTCCACTGCCGTACCGCACGCTCGCCTCCGTCGCCGACATCACCGCCGGGCACCAGGACCAGGCCCTGCGCATCCTGAGCGACCTCGACCCCGAGAACCCGCTCGCCGCCCTGGACGAGGCCCGGCCGCGGTACGACAAGGCCGAGGCCTGGATCAACACGCACGTCCCCGCCGACCAGCGGACCATCGTGCGCGAGGAGGCGGACGCCGAACTGCTGAAGTCCCTCGACGAGGCCACCCAGCAGTCCCTGCGGCTCCTGGTCGACGGACTCGCCGACCACTGGTCCCTGGACGGCCTCACCCACCTCGTCTACGGCGTCCCCAAGGTACAGGCCGGGTTCTCCGCGGACGCCACGCCCAAGGAACTCCCGCCGGAGATCAAGACCGCCCAGCGGACGTTCTTCGCCCTGCTCTACCACCTGCTGGTCGGGCGGGACACGGGACCGCGGCTGCCCACACTGCTGCTGGCGGTGGGGCAGGAACGGGTACGGGCCCTGCTCGGGGAGTGACGCAGTGAGGAAAGCGCCCGGTGCCGTGGGGCACCGGGCGCTTTCTCATGCGATGTGCTCGTCCGCCATTTCAGCGTTGAGACGGTTGGAGAAGCGGTTCACCATCCGCTTGGCCTCGGCCTCGGGAAGGGTGATGCCGTACGTCGCCTCGACATCGAAGATGAACCCCTTGGGGCTCGGCGCTCCGTTCCCGCCCTTCGTCGACTCACGGAAGACCTGGTAATAGTCGTCCTCGTCCGGCTCGGGCGGGCCGCCGCCCTCGCCCAGCTCACGGCTGCGACCCGGGCCCACCGGGATGGGGAAGCTGCCCGTCTCCTCCGGGGAGGGTTCCTGGACCGGGGGCTCCTCCTGGTACTGGTCCTGGTACTGCTCGGCCCGCCGCTGCTCCTCGTACCACTGGGCGTACTGCTCCGTGGGGTCGTAGCTGGGGTCGTAGCCGCCCTGGTACTGCATCTCGCTCGGAGGCGCCTGGAACCAGGGGCTCTGGTCCTCCTCGGGCGGGACGGGCGCGGGCGCGTAATCGGCCTGCTGGGCCTGCAAGGCAGGCTGCTGCCCTTGCTGGGGCTGCTGCGCCTGCTGCGCCTGCTGCGCCTGCTGGGGTGCAGGGGCCGCCGCCAGTTCCGGGTGAGGCGCGGACGCGGACACCGGAATCGGCGCTGCAACCGGCACGGGGGCCGGAGGCAGCACGGCCGGCTCTATGCCCGCCGCCGCCAGACCCGCAGGGGCCGTATCCGCCAGCGGGACGCCGTAACGGGCCAGCCGCAGCGGCATCAGCGACTCCACCGGAGCCTTCCGACGCCAGGCGCGACCGAAGCGGGAACGCAGCCTCGCCTGATAGACGAGACGTTCCTGCTCCAGCTTGATCACCTGGTCGTAGGAGCGCAGCTCCCACAGCTTCATCCGGCGCCACAGCAGGAACGTCGGCAACGGGGAGAGCAGCCAGCGCGTGATGCGCACGCCCTCCATGTGCTTGTCCGCCGTGATGTCCGCGATCCGGCCGATCGCGTGCCGGGCTGCCTCGACGGCGACCACGAACAGGATCGGGATCACCGCGTGCATACCCGTGCCCAGCGGGTCCGGCCAGGCGGCCGCGCCGTTGAACGCGATCGTCGCCGCCGTCAGCAGCCACGCCGTCTGCCGCAGCAGCGGGAAGGGGATGCGGATCCAGGTCAGCAGCAGATCCAGGGCCAGCAGGACGCAGATACCCGCGTCGATGCCGATCGGGAAGACATAGGAGAACTTCCCGAAGCCCTTCTCCAGAGCCAGTTCCCGGACCGCCGCGTACGAACCGGCGAAGCCGATGCCGGCGATGATCACGGCGCCGGTCACGACCACGCCGATGAGAACGCGGTGCGTCCGGGTGAGCTCTATTCGCTCCGACACCCGTACTCCCCTCCCCTTGCGTGTTCTTGCGCGCAACAGGGTGGCACATGTGTGCGGCGCACGCGTTGCCGGTCCGTCAGCTCTTCGCGGAAGCGGAAGCCTTCGGAGCCGCCGCGGCCGTCGTGGCCTTCCCCGTGGCCGACGCCGACCCGGAAGGCGTCGCCTTCGGAGCCGACGAGGACGACGCCCCCGACGAGGCCGTCTTCGAAGGGGCCGGGCTCGAGGTCGACGCACCCGAACCACCGCCGGTGCCCTCGCCGTTGGCCGACTGCACCGAGGCCACCGCCTCCTTCGCCGCCTTCTCCGCCGACTTCGTCAGCGTGTCCGCGCTCGGCGTCTTCTCGCCCGCCAGACCGGCGCCGTTGTAGTCGAGCGTGATCACCACGTTCTCGACCCGCGCCACGACCGTCTGCTGCTTGAAGGCGCCCTCCGTCTTCTTCAGGTCGTACGCCACCAGCGTCGCCTCGTCGCCCGTCCCCGCGACCGCCTGCGACTTCGCGTTCTTCGCGCCCGACACCGCCTGGGCTTCCTTGACCTGCTTCGCGTAGTACGTCTTCGCCTGCGACTCGCCGTCGCCCGTCGTCGCATCCGACTCGAAACGCAGCAAGGACACGTTCAGCCAGCGGAACTGGGAGCCCTTCACACCGTTGTTCGCCAAGCTCGACCAGGAACAACTGGTCCGGGCCGCGGTGTCACTGGACGTCCCCTCCTTGCCCGAGGCCGCACCCTTCGGCACCAACTCGGTCAGCGTCTTCTTCGACAGCACCGCACACGCCTCCGGCAGCGTCTTGTACGCCGCCGCCTGCACGGTCGGCGCGGCGCTCGCGGCCGAGTCCGTACCGGAGCCGGCCGACGCGCTCGTGTCCTGCGCGCCGTCGTCGGAGCCGGAGTCGGAGGAGCAGCCCGCGGCGAACAGCATCACCGGGACGGCCACGGCTGCGACGAGAAGGCGGCTGCTGCTGCGCCCTCCGGCACGCCTCACTCGCTCCGCACGCTGCTCGCACTGGTCAAACTGGCCGTCACGCTGGGCTCGTCGCTGCATGGTTCCTTCACTCATGACGCTCGTGGTTCCTGCGGTCGGATCGGGTCCGAGGGGCCACGGTACGCGGTGAAGAAGCTGTGCGGTTCCCCTTCGAAGGCTTTACGAGGGGGGTGCGGACGGGACCGAAGTGGCCTCAGCCGGCCAGGGAGTCGGCCAGCTGCGCGGCCAGTTTCCGGGCCTTGTCCTGCATTTCCTCACTGTCCGGCACCACACCGACGGTCGCCGGCTGCTCCTCGTACTCGATGGTCACAATGACGTTCGACGTGCGGAACGCCACAGTCACGGTGCGCTGCTTGGCCGTCGAACCGGAACTGCTGAGCAGATCGTCGACGAACGCCTCGTCGCCCAGATCGTCCAGCAGCCGGGGCTGGATGTCGGCGGAGGAGGACGGCGAGGGGGAGGCGGAGGCGGACGCGGAGGAGGAGGGGGATGCGGCGGCGGTCGAGGCGGAGGGCGAGAGGGTCGCCGAGGAGGAGGGGCCCGTGGTCGTGCCCGTGGTCGTGGACGTGGACGGGGACCCGGTGGTGGTCGGCGAGGAGGCGACCTGGGCCGGGAGGTCGGCAGCCGTCACCTTCGTCGCGAAGAGCGTCTCGGCCTGGCTGTCGTCGCTGACGGCGTTGTCGTAGGAGACGACGCGCTCGAAGTCGACGAAGAGATGGTCGGTGGCGTCCGTCGACTCCACCTTCCAACGGCAGCCCACCTTGCGGTCCGTGTCGTACGTCAGCGTCGCCGCACCCGCGTAGGCCGTCTCGCGCTGCGTCTCGTCGGCGAGCTGTTTGACGCCGGGGAGCAGGGAGTCGAGCGTGGACCGGTCCACGACGCCGCACGCCTCCGGGAGCGTGGCGTACTTGCCGGGCTGCGCGGCGGAGGTGGCGGTGCCGGCCTCGCCCGGGTTGGAGTTGTCCGTCGAGCCGCCCTCCTCCGAACCACTGGTGCAGCCGGCCAGCAGCGCCGCGAGGAGCGCGACGACGCCGGGTACGTACGCCTTCCGCTGCACGGTCGGCTCCTCTCGAAGGTTCTGGCTCGACGGTGAGTCGCTTTTTTTTGGTGGTGGGTGGTCCAGTGTCCCCGCTGGTTATTCGCTTGCCGGGCGGGGGCGGCCCCTGCAGACAATGTGTATCGCACGCAACACCGTGGACGCCGGTCCGCCGTCCGATTTAGTGGATCTTGGCTCCGGTTTTGCGATAACTGACTTCTGTAGTTGTTCCGGGGGAATGAGGACGATATGTCGTACGTGGAAATGCCGGGCGCGAAGGTACCCATCCGTATGTGGGCCGACCCGACGTCGGTCGAGGAGGGCGCGCTTCAGCAGCTGCGCAACGTGGCGACCCTGCCGTGGATCAAGGGCCTGGCGGTCATGCCGGACGTCCACTACGGGAAGGGCGCGACGGTCGGCTCGGTCATCGCGATGCAGGGGGCGGTGTGCCCTGCGGCGGTGGGCGTGGACATCGGCTGCGGGATGTCGGCGGTCAAGACGTCGTTGACGGCGAACGACCTGCCGGGGGATCTGTCCCGACTGCGGTCGAAGATCGAGGAAGCCATTCCGGTCGGGCGGGGGATGCATGACAGCCCCGTCGAGCCGGGTCGGTTCCATGGACTGGCCACCGGGGGGTGGGACGACTTCTGGGGGCGGTTCGACGGGGTCGCCGAAGCGGTCAAATTCCGGCAGGACCGTGCCACAAAGCAGATGGGAACGCTCGGCAGCGGCAACCACTTCGTCGAGGTCTGCATCAGTGGCGACGACTCGGTCTGGCTCATGCTCCACTCCGGCTCCCGGAACATCGGCAAGGAGCTGGCCGAGCACCACATCGGCGTGGCCCAGAAGCTCCCGCACAACCAGGGGCTGATCGACCGCGACCTCGCCGTGTTCGTCGCGGACACGCCGCAGATGGGGGCGTACCGCAATGACCTGTTCTGGGCCCAGGAGTACGCGAAGTACAACCGCACGCTGATGATGGCGCTCCTGAAGGACGTGGTCCGCAAGGAGTTCAAGAAGGCGAAGCCGAACTTCGAGCCGGAGATCTCCTGCCACCACAACTACGTGAGCGAGGAGCGGTACGAAGGCATGGACCTGCTCGTGACCCGCAAGGGCGCGATCCGGGCCGGTTCCGGCGAGTACGGGATCATCCCGGGCTCGATGGGGACGGGTTCGTACATCGTGAAGGGACTCGGCAACGAGAAGTCGTTCAACTCGGCTTCGCACGGGGCCGGTCGGCGGATGAGCCGCAACGCGGCCAAGCGCCGCTTCACGACGAAGGACCTGGAGGAGCAGACGCAGGGCGTGGAGTGCCGTAAGGACTCCGGCGTCGTGGACGAGATCCCGAGCGCCTACAAGCCGATCGAGCAGGTCATCGATCAGCAGCGGGACCTCGTGGAGGTCGTCGCGAAGCTGAAGCAGGTCGTCTGCGTGAAGGGCTGACGGAGCGCGGCGCCCCCGGCGGAACCGGGGAACCGAACGGGGGTGCGGTGCTGTCTTCAGATGGGCCAGTTCGGGGCGATGACACGGGGGTGTCTGATGAAGCGGATATGCGCTGTGGTGTGCGTGCTCGTCATGGGGGGCCTGCTCGCCGGGTGTTCGCAGGGGTATGAGGACAAGCGGGGGAGGGGGGACGCCCCGGTGCAGGGGAACGCGGGGGACGACACTCCTGCCGAGGTGTTCAACATGCCCGACGGGTTCGGGAACCTCGCCACGAAGTGTGTGGGGCACGGGTTTCGGGCGTATGTGACGACCAACGCCACCGGTCCGTCCAATGTGCAGATCGTGGAGGACAAGACGTGCGGCGGGTGAGCGGCGTCGGCCTGGTGGCCGTTCTCGTTCTCGCGCTCGGCGCCTGTTCGCAGGAGCACTACGACGAGCGTGGGAAGGCCGACGCTCCGGTGGCGGGGCAGCGTGGGGAGGACGGTCCGGCCGAGGTGTTCAACTTTCCGGACGGGTTCGGGAACCTCGCCACGAAGTGTGTGGGGCAGGGGAAGCGGGGCTACGCCACGACCAAGTCCGTGCAGGCCGACGATGACGACGACGAGGTCGTCGTCATTCCGGCCAACGCGGTGATCGTGGACGATCCGACCTGCACGGCGCCTTGAGCGTCACTTCGCGTGGCGGACCGCGTAGATCATGACGAACGCGATGAAGTGGATGCCGAAGAGGAAGTAGGCCAGGAAGCCCCACATCTTGCGTTCGTCCCTGGTCTCCTGGGCGAGGCGGCGCTGTTCCTGCGCCTTCAGCGCGTTCTGCGCGTCCGCCGCCGCGTCCGCCGCCGGGTCCGTGGTGTCCTCCGGGGGCATCACAGCTCCCTGTGGACCTTGGTGTTCGATGCCTGGGCGCGGGGGCGCAGGACCAGGAGGTCCACGTTGACGTGGCTCGGGCGGGTCACCGCCCAGGTGATCGTCTCGGCCACGTCGGAGGCGGTGAGGGGTTCGGCGACGCCCTCGTAGACCTTGGCCGCCTTGTCCTCGTCGCCGTTGAAGCGGGTGAGGGCGAACTCGTCGGTCTTGACCATGCCGGGGGCGATCTCGATGACGCGGACCGGCCGGCCGACGATCTCCAGGCGGAGGGTCTCGGCGAGGACGTGGGCACCGTGCTTGGCGGCGACGTAGCCCGCGCCGCCCTCGTACGTGCCGTGTCCGGCGGTGGAGGAGACGACGACCACCGTGCCGTCGCCGCTCGCGACCAGCTGGGGCAGGAGGGCCTGGGTGATGTTCAGGGTGCCGAGGACGTTCGTCTCGTACATCGTGCGCCAGTCGGCGGGGTCGCCGGTGGCGACGGGGTCGGCGCCGAGTGCGCCGCCCGCGTTGTTGACGAGGACGCCGATGGTCTTGAAGGCGGTGGCGAACTCGTCCACGGCGGCGCGGTCGGTCACGTCCAGCTGGTAGGCGGTCGCCTGGTGGCCGGCCGCGTTGATCTCCTCCGCGAGCGCCTCGATGCGGTCCTTGCGGCGGGCGGTCAGGACCACGCGGTAGCCGGCCGCGGCGAGTTGCCGGGCGGTGGCGGCGCCGATTCCGCTGCTCGCACCGGTGACGATCGCGATGCGGGAGGGTGCGGACGGGGCGGCGGCGGGCATGAGCGCTCCTCGGACGTGCGTGCGGCTGGCTCTCGCCAGGATAAGCCGCTGCTCAGTTCCCTCGGGGCGTGTACATGATGACCGCCAAGGACTCTGTCACCTGTTGGAGGGCGCCTGCGGGGCGCCGGGCGTGGGATACATCCCTTGCGTAGGGCCCGGCTGTTCCGGCTGTTCCGGCTGTTTCCGGTGGTTTCCGGTGGTTTCTGATCTAGGAGTGGTGGCATGCGCAGGTTGCGGGGTCTCGTGGTGTGGGGTGCGGGTGCCGTGCTGGCGGTGGGCGCGGGTGTGGTGCCCGCGCATGCGGTGGGGGAGGAGACCGAGGCCGACCTGTCGTATCACGGCTTCGCGGTCATGGACGGAGGCCGGGTCGACGTACGGCTGACTCCGCGCAACCACGGTCCGGGCGCCGTCGCCGACTCGACGGTGCGGCTGCGCTGGTCGGTGCCGTTGGCGGCGGGGGAGCAGTGGCTGCCGGCCGGGTGTGCGCGCACGGGTCGCCAGGAGGTGGTGTGCCGGACGGGGGCGCTGGCCGCGGACGGGCTGGGGGAGCAGCTGGCGTTGCGGGTGTGGCTGCGGGGGCGGCCGGCGGAGGTGACGATGCAGGTCGACACCTTGTGGGGCGGTGGGGCCGTGGACCGAAATCGGTCCAATGACCGGCAGCAGGTGCTGGTGCTGGACACCGGGGACGCCTATTTCTTCTGACTTCCTCCGACTTCCTGCGACTTCTTCTGACGCCCGTGGGGTCGGTGCGTCGTCGTACCATCTGCGGACGGCAGCCGACGGCGGCGCCGGCGCCGGCGAAGGGAAGCGATGTCGGGGAACGTGCGGTCTCGGCTGCTGGACGAGCTGTCCGTGGTCTCCCGCCGGTACATGGCCGCGTATGCCCTGTTCAACCAGGCGCTCGCCGACCGTCTGGGGCTGCATCCGACCGATCTGCAGTGTCTGAACCTGCTCACGCTGGAGCGGGAGCCGGTGACGACGGGTCGGGTAGCCGAGCTGACGGGGCTGACCACCGGGTCGGCGACCCGGCTGGTGGACCGGTTGGAGCGGGCGGGTTACGTGGTCCGGGAGCGGGACGCGGCCGATCGGCGGCGGGTGCTGGTGGCGACGGTGCCGGAGCGGATCGCGGAGTTCGGGCGGATGTGGGAGCGGCTGGGCGGCGACTGGATGCCGCTCTTCGACGATCTAGCGGACGCCGAACTCGCGGTGATCGTGGGGCACATGCGGCGGACGGTGGAGTTCGGCGCGGAGCAGGTCGTGCGGTTGCGGGAGGGCCGGATCTAGGACAGGCCCCAGGGCCGGATCCAGGGCCGCACAGCCCCTGGGCGTCGGGGCTGAGGGGGCGGGTCTAGGGTCGGGGTGGTCCTGCGGCCGGGACGGTCGGGTGACGCAGGGGACTTCTGGGGGCGGGATGCAGGAGACGGAGATACGGGCGTCCTCGGCGGGGGTGGCCGAGGAGGTTCGGGGCGGTGGCCGTCCGGGGCGTGAACTGCCGCGGCACTGGCCGCTGTTGCTGCTGGGCGCGGCCGTGTTGCCGGGTGTGCTGCTGGTGCTCGTGGGGCGGTCCCTGGACGAGCCGGCGGGGCAGGCGTGGCGGACGGTGTGTCTGGCCGTGATCGTGCAGGCGCTGCCGTTCCTGCTGTTGGGCACGGCGCTGTCGGGGGCGATCAACGCGTTCGTGCCGGCGAGTGTGTTCCAGCGGCTGCTGCCGAAGCGGCCGGCGCTGGCGGTGCCGGTGGCGGGGCTGGCGGGGGTGGTGCTCCCGGGGTGCGAGTGCGCGTCGGTGCCGGTGGCCGGCAGTCTGATCGGGCGGGGGGTCGCGCCGGCGGCCGCGTTCGCTTTTCTGCTGTCCGCTCCGGCCATCAACCCGATCGTGCTGACGGCGACGGCCGTGGCGTTTCCGGGCAGTCCGGAGATGGTGCTGGCCCGGTTGGCGGCCTCGCTGGTCACCGCGGCCGCGATGGGCTGGCTGTGGCTCTGGCTGGGGAAGTCGGAGTGGCTGCGGCCGGCCGTGCGGCACACCGGGCATCAGGCCGGGCACAGCCGGTGGACGGAGTTCCGGCAGGGCTTTCAGCACGACTTTCTGCACGCGGGCGGTTTCCTGGTGGTGGGCGCGATGGCGGCGGCGACCTTCAATGTGGCGATGCCGCGGTCGGTGCTGGACACGTTCTCCGGTTCGCCGTGGCTGTCGGTGCTGTTCCTGGCGGCGCTGGCGATCGTGCTGGCGGTGTGCAGCGAGGCGGACGCGTTCGTGGCGGCCTCGCTGAGCGGGTTCTCGCCGACGGCGCGGCTGGCGTTCATGGTGGTGGGGCCGATGGTCGATCTGAAGCTGATCGCGTTGCAGGCGGGGACGTTCGGGCGGGCCTTCGCGTGGCGGTTCTCGGCGGCCACGACGGTGGTCGCGGTGGTGTGCAGCGTGATCGTGGGAGGGGTGCTGCTGTGAAGCGGTTGGTGCAGGTCGTGCTGCTGGTGCTGAGCGGGGTCGGGTTGCTGCGGACCTCGCTGTTCACCGAGGAGTACCTGCGGTACGTGAAGCCGGGGATGCGGCCGTTGCTGGTCGCGGCCGGGGTGGTGCTGGTGGTGCTGGGGGCGGTCGAGGCGTGGACCGCCGTCAGACGACGGCGGGCCGACGACCACCAGGACCACCACGAGCACCACGAGCACGAGCACGAGCAGGGGCACGAGCAGGAGCACGGGCACGATCACTCTCGGGTGCCCCGGGTCGCCTGGCTGCTGTTCCTGCCGGTGCTGAGCCTGCTGTTCTACGCGCCGCCCGCGCTCGGGTCCTACACCGCCTCGCGGGAGCCGGCGAAGGCCGTCGCGACGGTGGACGACGACGGGTTCGATCCGCTGCCCGCGACCTCGCCGCTGCCGATCACGCTGACCGACTTCACGCAGCGGGTGCAGCAGGACCGCAGCCTCGCCGTGAAGGGGCGGGCGGTGCAGCTGACCGGGTTCGCGTCCCCTGCCGGTGACGGCGCGGACGGGTGGTATCTGACGCGGATCCTGGTCAGCTGCTGCGCGGCGGACGCCACGACGTTGAAGGTGCGGATGTACGGGGTGGCCGCGCCCGAGGCGGACACCTGGGTGGCGGTCACGGGCGTCTGGCACGCGGCCGGGAAGCTGGGGACCTCGTCGGCGCCGGTGGCGTTGGACGTGCGGAGCGTGCAGAAGATCCGCAAGCCGACGAACGCCTACATGGACGCGCTACCGCTTGGCTGAGCGCCAGCGCCAGCGCCAGTGCTACCGCTTGGCTGAGGCGGGCGCGTAGGCCGTGGGCGGTACGCCGATCGTCGCCTTGAAGTCGCGGATCAGATGGGCCTGGTCGGCGTAGCCCAGGTCGGCCGCGAGGGAGGGCCAGTCCAGCGCCTGCTCGGTCTCCGCGCGCTCCAGGGCCTCGTGGATGCGGTAGCGCAGGATGACCCACTTGGGGCTGACGCCCACGTAGGTGGCGAAGAGGCGTTGGAGGAGTCGTACGGAGACGCCCTCCTGGTCGGCCAGGTCGGTGACCCTGCGGAGGCTGCGGTCGGTGCGCACGCGCTGGACGAGGTCCATGGCGTGGTCGGCCCGGGGGTCCGGTGCGGGGTCGAGGGAGAGCAGGAACGCGTCGAGCGCGGCGATCCGGTCGAGATCGTCGGCGGGGGTGACGACCGACCGGGCGGTGGCGTCGTCGGCTCGCGGGAAGACGTCCCGGGCGGGCAGTGCGCGGCCGGTCCAGTGCGAGACGGGCACGTCGGGGGCGTAGGGCCGGAAGCCGCCGGGCCGGAACTTCGCCCCGCACACCCGGCCCTGTCCGGTCAGCTTCCGGGTGAAGAGGCCGAGCGCGACGCCGGTCAGCTCGCCGTAGGGCGGACCGTCGTCGGCGTCCCACTGGAAGGTGAGGTTGACGGAGGGGTGCGGGACGACGTGGGAGGCGTAGGGCTCGGGCAGGTCCCAGTCGATGAACCAGTACGTCTCGACATGGCGGCGCAGCGGCTCGGCGGGCCGGTGGCGGCGGAACCGCACACGGGTCAGCAGGCCGGCCGGGTCGACGATCCCGCGGGTGTCGCGGCGGGGGGCGGCCATGTCCGGATCGTACGTCGCGTTTCTTCAAGAGGGGCGGGGTCCGGCGTCCGTACCGTCGAGGCATGGACACGAACGCGAACACGACGGCGAACACGACGGCGACCACGACGGCGTACAGCATGGGTGAGCTGCTGGGCATGGCGCGTGAGCGGGCCGTGCCGGTGGTGCGGGGCATTGCGGACGCGACGCTGGCCGCTCCCACGCCCTGCGCGGAGTACGACGTGAAGGCCCTGGTCAACCATGTCTTCCAGGTGATCGTGCAGTTCCAGCGGCTGGCGGCGAAGGAGGCGTCGGAGTTCGGCGAGGCCCCGGACCGGGTGGGCGACGGGTCCGACTGGCGGGCGGAGCTGCTCGCGGAGGCGGACCGGCTGGTGGCGGCGTGGTCCGCGCCCGGCGCGGAGGAGGGCACGACCGGGGCGATGGACATGCCGGCCCGGTTGGTCGGCTCGATGGCGTTGCTGGATCTGACGGTGCACCTGTGGGATCTGGCGCGGGCCACGGGCCAGGAGTACCGGGCGGCCGACGACGCGGTGGTGGCGGAGCTGGCGGGCGCGGTCGCGCAGCTGGAGCCGACGGCCCGGAAGATGGGGGTGTTCGGGGCGCCGGTGGCGGTGGCGGAGGGGGCGTCGGAGTTCGAGCGGCTGCTCGCGCGGACCGGCCGGGATCCGTACGGGAAGTGACGTCCACCGGACGGGGCCGGGGATGAGGGGCCGGGGTGACCGGGGCGGGGGTCTTCGGCCGCCGGGCGGGGCGACCGGGGTGGGAATAGCCGGGGAGGGGGCGCCGTTCTGCAGGTATAGTTGAAGCGTAAACAACCTGGAGGGTGAGCGACCATGCAGTTCGGGATCTTCAGCGTCGGCGATGTCACGCCGGACCCCACGACGGGCCGTACGCCGAGCGAGCGTGAGCGGATCAAGGCCATGGTCGCCATCGCGCTGAAGGCGGAAGAGGTCGGCCTGGACGTCTTCGCCACCGGCGAGCACCACAACCCGCCGTTCGTGCCGTCGTCCCCGACCACGATGCTCGGCTACATAGCCGCGCAGACGGAGAAGCTGATCCTCTCCACCTCCACCACCCTGATCACCACCAACGACCCGGTGAAGATCGCCGAGGACTTCGCGATGCTCCAGCACCTGGCCGACGGCCGGGTGGACCTGATGATGGGGCGCGGGAACACCGGCCCGGTGTACCCCTGGTTCGGGCAGGACATCCGGCAGGGCATCAACCTCGCCATCGAGAACTACGCCCTGCTGCGCAGGCTGTGGCGCGAGGACGTCGTCGACTGGGAGGGGAAGTTCCGGACCGCCCTTCAGGGGTTCACCTCGACGCCCCGGCCGCTGGACGACGTGCCGCCGTTCGTCTGGCACGGCTCCATCCGGTCCCCCGAGATCGCCGAGCAGGCCGCGTTCTACGGCGACGGCTTCTTCCACAACAACATCTTCTGGCCCGCCGACCACACCAAGCAGATGGTCGAGCTGTACCGGACGCGCTACGCGCACTACGGGCACGGCACGCCCGAGCAGGCCATCGTCGGGCTCGGCGGCCAGGTGTTCATGCGGAAGAACTCGCAGGACGCCGTCCGTGAGTTCCGGCCGTACTTCGACAACGCGCCGGTCTACGGGCACGGGCCGTCCCTGGAGGACTTCACCGAGCAGACCCCGCTGACCGTCGGCACGCCCGAGCAGGTCGTCGAGAAGACGCTCAAGTTCCGCGAGTACGCCGGCGACTACCAGCGTCAGCTGTTCCTCCTGGACCACGCGGGGCTGCCGCTGAAGACCGTGCTGGAGCAGCTCGACCTGCTCGGCGAGGAGGTCGTGCCGGTGCTGCGCAAGGAGTTCGCCGTCGGGCGGCCGGCCGATGTGCCGGACGCGCCGACCCACGAGTCGCTGCTCAAGGCCACCCGGGAAGGGGTGAACGTCGCATGAAGCTCGTCGTCGTCTCGGCGGGACTGAGCGTCCCGTCGTCGACCCGGCTGCTGGCCGACCGGCTGGCGGCGGCCACCGCCGGGCGGACGCAGGCGGAGGTGGAGGTCGTGGAGCTGCGCGACCTCGCCGTGGAGATCGCCCACAACTTCACCAGCGGCTTCCCCGGACGCAAGCTCGCGGCCGCGCTGGAGGCGGTGACGGCGGCGGACGGGCTGATCGTCGTCACGCCCGTGTTCAGCGCGTCGTACAGCGGACTGTTCAAGTCCTTCTTCGACGTGCTCGACCCGGACGCGCTGGCCGGCAAGCCGGTGCTGATCGCCGCCACGGGCGGCTCGGCGCGGCACTCGCTGGTCCTGGAGCACGCCCTGCGGCCGCTCTTCTCCTACCTGCGGGCCGTGGTCGTGCCGACGGCCGTCTACGCCGCCTCGGAGGACTGGGGCGCCGAGGGCCTGCCCGACCGGATCGAGCGGGCGGCGGGGGAGCTGGCGGCGCAGATGACTCCGTCGGCGTCGGCTCCGGCTCCGGCTCCGGCTCCGGTGAAGGAGCAGTTCACGGTGGTGCCGTTCGCGGAACAGCTGGGGGCGCTTTCCAGCTCGTCCGGCGTTTGAGGACGAGGCCGTTCAGGCCGACAGCGGGGGTCTGGGGCGGCAGCCCCAGAAACGCCCACCCGACGGTGAGAGCCGAGTAAGAAGGGTGATCGTAGGACCGTCCGAACCGCCCAACCGCCGGAGGCCTTGGCAGACTGGGCTGGTGCCTCCCACTGTGCTGCTCGCCGAAGACGACCGTGCCATCCGCAACGCCCTGGAACGCGCCCTGTCCCTGGAGGGCTACCGGGTCACCGCGGTCGCCGACGGGGTCGAGGCGCTGGCGCACGCCCACAAGAATCCGCCGGACGTGCTCCTCCTCGACGTGATGATGCCCGGGATCGACGGCCTTCAGGTCTGCCGGGTGCTGCGCGCCGAAGGGGACCGCACGCCCATCCTGATGCTGACCGCGCTGGTGGAGACCGCCGACCGGATCGCCGGTCTCGACGCGGGCGCCGACGACTACGTCGTCAAGCCGTTCGACGTCGAGGAGGTCTTCGCCCGGCTGCGGGCGCTGCTGCGCCGGACCAACCCCGACGCCGCGACGCCCGTGGTGCCCGACGTCCCCAGGCAGCTGCCCGAGCAGCGGTATCTGGAGGCGGCCGGGCTGCGGATGGACCCGCAGGCGCGGCGGGCCTGGCGCAGCGGGCGGGAGCTGGAGCTGACCCGGACCGAGTTCGAGCTGCTGGAGCTGCTCGTGCGCAACGCCGGGATCGTCCTGGACCACTCCACGATCTACGACCGCATCTGGGGCTACGATTTCGGGCCCGGCTCCAAGAACCTCGCCGTCTACGTCGGCTACCTGCGCCGCAAGCTCGACCAGCCGGGCGCCCCGCAGCTGATCCACACCGTGCGCGGGGTGGGTTACGTGCTGCGGGAGGACTGAGGGCGAGCGGGTGAGCGGTCCGGACCTGATGCGTCGGCTGCGTCGGGTCGTGTCCCGGCCGCGGCCGAAACTGGTGTCGCTGCGCACCACCTTCGCGGTGTCCTTCGCGGCCGTCACCGCCGCCGTCACCGTCCTGATCGGCGTCCTGTCGTACTCGGCGGCCGCCCGGCTGGTCCGGGTCGACCAGGAGACCGTGTTCGACGAGGTCGTGCAGGATCTGCGGGACGAGGTGCGCGACACCCGGATGGCGCCGGAGGACTTCTCCTCGGCCGCGCCGGGCCACGACCTCGTGCGGCCGGCCCGGACGGACGTGCAGGTGCTGGGTCCGGCCGGCTCGGTCGTGGACCACGGCACCCCCGGGCTGCCGGTCGTGGCCGCCGACCGCACGATCGCCGCCGCCGCGGCGTCCGGGCGGATCATCGAGCACAAGGATGTGGACGTCGGCAGCGACGTCTACCGCATCGCGACCGTCTCGCTGGGCGGCGGCCGGGGCGCGGTGCAGGTGGCACAGGAGTTCAGCGACACCGAGGACCTGCTGCGGGCGCTCCAGCAGCGCACGCTGGTCCTGATGATCGCCGTGGTGACGGCCGCCGGGCTGTTCGGCTGGTGGCTGGCCCGGCGCATCACCCACCGGCTCGTCATCCTCACGACCGCCGCCGAGGACGTCGCCCGCACGCGCCGGCTCGGCGTGCAGGTGCCGGTCACCGGCTACGACGAGGTGGGCCGGCTGGGCCGCGCCTTCGACCGCATGCTGGGCCGGCTCGCCCAGTCGGAGGAGGACCAGCGGCGGCTCGTCCAGGACGCGGGGCACGAACTGCGCACACCGCTGACGTCGTTGCGGACGAACATCTCGCTGCTGCACCGCATCGACGAGCTGCCGCCCGACGCCCGCGCCGAGCTGGTGGCGGATCTGGGCCAGGAGGCCCGTGAACTGACCGACCTGGTGAACGAGCTGGTCGATCTCGCGGCCGGCCAGTCCGACACCGAGCCGCCGCGGAAGCTGGACCTCGCCGACATCGCGGAGGAGGTCGCGGGCCTCGCCCGGCGCCGCACCGGACGGCAGGTCGTGCTCCGGGTGAGCGGTGCCACCACCACCCACGGGCGGCCGGGCATGCTCCAGCGGGCGGTGTCCAACCTGGTGGAGAACGCGACCAAGTTCGACCGTGAGGGCCGGGCGCCGGTCGAGATCGCCGTGACCGGGCCCGCCCGGCCGGGCGTCGTCCGCGTCGAGGTCCTCGATCGCGGGCCCGGCATCGCCGAGGCCGACCTGACCCGGGTCTTCGACCGCTTCTACCGTGCCGCCGACGCCCGTTCCCTGCCCGGCTCCGGCCTCGGCCTGTCGATCGTGCGCGAGGTGGCGCTGGCCCACGGGGGCGGGCCGTTCGCCTTCCGGCGGGCGGGCGGCGGCTCGGTGATCGGGTTCACGGTGGGCGGCGGGCCGCCGGACACGGCATAGCTCCGCTGGAAGTGCCGCGAAGTGCCGTCGTTTTGCTGCGGCTCCGTCGTGGCTGGTCGCGCAGTTCCCCGCGCCCCTTGAGGGGCGCTGCCGAACCGGAGCCGACATCGCTGGACCCCCTTGGCGCCCCCGGCGTAGCGGCGGGCCGGGGTGAGCAGGTATGTCTTCTGGAGTTGTGGAAGCGGAGGGAGTGGGGCGTGCTCGATGACCGGGAGGCCGCGGTGCTGGCGGCGGTGGACGAGGAGGCCGTCGGGCGGACGCTGGCGGAGCTGATCGCGATACCGAGCGTCGGCGGGAGCCCGGCCGAGTCCGAGATCCAGCATCACCTCGCCGGGCGGCTGGAGCGGCTCGGGCTCGACGTCGACCTGTGGTCCATGGACCTGCCCGCCCTGCGCGCCGACCCCGGCTTCCCCGGCGCGGAGGCCCCGCGCGACGAGGCGTGGGGGCTGGTGGGCCACACCCCCGGGGACGGTGCCGGGCCGACGCTGATCCTGCAGGGCCATGTGGACGTCGTCCCGCCCGGCGACCCCGCCGCCTGGGACGGCGACCCGTTCGTGCCACGGGTCACCGGGGATCTCGTGCACGGGCGGGGCGCGTGCGACATGAAGGCCGGGCTCGCCGCCCACCTGGGCGCGCTGGCCGCGATCCGGGCGGCCGGGGTGCGGCTGCGCGGACGGGTCGCCGTGCACTTCGTCGTCGGCGAGGAGGACGGCGGACTGGGCGCCTTCGGCACCTTGCGGCGCGGGTACGGCGGCGACGCGTGCGTCATCGCCGAACCCACCTCGCGGACGGTGATCACCGCCAACGCGGGCGCGCTGACCTTCCGGATCGCCGTCCCCGGCAAGGCCGCCCACGCCAGTTCGCGGGAGGCCGGGGTCAGCGCGATCGACGCCTATCTGCCGCTGCACCGGGCGCTGGCCCGGCTGGAGGGCGAGCGCAACCGGGACCCGGATCCGCTGCTCGCCGAGTACCCGATCCCGTACTCCCTGTCCGTCGGCACCGTGCGCTCCGGGGACTGGGCGAGCAGCGTGCCCGATCTGCTGGTCGCGGAGGGGCGGCTCGGGGTGCGGCTCGGGGAGGACCCGGCGGTGGCGCGGGCGGCGCTGGAGCGGTGCGTGGCCGAGGCGTGTGCGCAGGACGACTGGCTGCGCGCGCATCCGGCGACCGTGACCTGGCCCGGCGGCCAGTTCGCGAGCGGCCGGCTGGCGGCCGGGCATCCGCTGCGGGACGTCGTCGCGGACGCGTACGCCGACGCGACCGGCGCGGCGCGACCGCGCGAACGCGGGGCCACCTACGGGAGCGACCTGCGGCTCTACGCCGGGGCCGGGATTCCCACGGTGCAGTTCGGGCCGGGGGACATCGGCGTCGCCCACAGCGCACGCGAACACGTGTCCCTCCGGGAGGTGGTGGAGACGGTGCGGGCGCTGGCGCTGACGGCGGTGCGGACAGCGGGCATGAGGTGAGGCAGGTCACAGTCGCCGATTGAGGTGCGGACCGGGGTGAATTCCGTACCCCCGCACGACGACCGATGTCCGGATGCGAGGATGAGTCGCCATGGCCGCTGGGTGGTGTTCTCGCACGCTACGGGCCGCGCTGTTCGCGGCCGTCTGTGTGCTGCTCGCCGCCCTGGGACACGTGATGATGTCCGGCTCCGAGGTGCCCGCGTGGGCGTTGGCCGCGAGCGTGGCCCTCACCGGTGCCACCGGCTGGAGCCTGGCGGGCCGGGAACGCGGACTCCCTCTCATCGTGACGGTCGTGCTCGCCGCCCAGACGGTCCTGCACACGGCGTTCTCACTGACGGAACGTCAACCATCGGCCGGGGCCGTGGAGATCGACTCCATGGACATGGGCGGCATGGTCGGCATGAGCGGCATGGGCCGCATGCGCCATGCAGGGCACATGGAGCACATGGAGCACATGCAGCACACGGGCCCCATGGACCCTTGGGGTGAGGCCGTCGGCATGGGCGTCTCGTCCTCGTTCGGCATGCTCGCCGCCCACCTGCTCGCCGCGCTGCTGTGCGGACTGTGGCTGGCCCACGGCGAGAGGGCCGTGTTCCGGATCCTGCGGGCGGTGGCCGGCTGGCTGGCCGCGCCGCTGCGCCTGCTGCTCCTCGCCCTGCCCGTCGTCCCGGAACGCCCGCGCGTCAGGGTCGGCCGCCGCGGATCGGAGCGGGCGCCGCGGCTTCTCCTTCTCAGCTACGCGATCACCACGAGGGGCCCACCCCTGAGGACCGCCGCCGCCGTCTGACGACACACGTCCGTCGACGGCCGTCATTTCCTCATGCCCTCAGGCATGCCCACACGCGTGCCCTCATGGATGATCCGAGAAGGACACCAGGTGATCAGTACTGCCCCAAAGCCGTCCCAGGCGTCCCACGCCTCCCGGGACGAGTCGATAACGGCCTGGGCGCTCGCCGCCCGTGCCGGTGACGCGGACGCCGTCGAGCAGTTCGTCCGCGCGCTGCACCGCGACGTCCTGCGCTACGTCGCCCATCTGTGCGCCGATCCCCAGGCCGTCGACGACCTCGCCCAGGACACCTTCCTGCGCGCCCTCGGCAGCCTGCACCGCTTCGAGGGCCGTTCCTCGGCGCGGTCCTGGCTGCTGTCCATCGCCCGCCGGGCGGTGGTCGACAGCCATCGGTACGCCGCCGCCCGCCCCCGGCTGTCCGACGTCCCGGACTGGCAGGTCGCCGCGGAGCGCGTCCAGCCGCGCGACCTGCCCGGCTTCGACGACGGCGTCGTCCTGCTGGATCTGCTGGCCTCGCTGCCGGACGAGCGGCGGGAGGCGTTCGTCCTCACGCAACTGGCCGGACTGCCCTACGCGGAGGCGGCTCGGGCGAGCGACTGCCCGGTCGGCACGGTCCGTTCGCGCGTGGCGCGGGCGCGGGCGACGCTGGCGGAACAGTTGTAGGAACCGTTTCCGGGGGCGGTGGCCGGTGCCACCGCCCTCGGGTCTCAGCCGTTCTTGCGGGCCACTGCGCCGTAGATGCCGATCGGCGGGGTGCCGGGCTTCGGGGGCTCTTCGGGGCGCCAGTCCGGGACCAGGACCAGGCCCGGCTCGATCAGGGTGAAGTCGCCGAAGAAGTCCAGGACGCGGGCGCGGGGCCGGGGGTTCATGCTGGCGGTGGCGCTCTTGTAGACGGCGGCCGCGTCCTTGCGCCCGTCGTCGTGGAGGTCGCCCGTCGCATGCGACAGGACCAGGTAGGAGCCGGTGGGCAGCGCGTCGCGATAGGTGGCGAGGAGGGCGTCCGGGTCCTCCGCCTCGGTGATGAAGTGCATGATCGCGACCAGCAGCAGGGCGACCGGCTGGTCGAAGTCGATGAGCTTGCGCACGTCGGGGTGGTCGAGGATCGCCCGGGGGTCGCGCAGGTCGGCCAGGGCGACGGAGGTGTCCGTGTCGTCGTCGCCGATGAGGGCCATCGAGTGCGTGCTGACGATCGGGTCGTTGTCGACGTAGGCGACGCGGGTCCCGGGGGCGATGGCCCGTGCGATCTGGTGCACGTTGGGCTCGGTCGGCAGGCCGGTGCCGATGTCGAGGATCTGGCGGACACCGCCCTCGGCGACGACGTGCCGGACGGCGCGGTGCATGAAGCTCCGGTTGGCACGCACGGCCAGCCGCACCTCCGGAGCGGCCTTGATGAACTTCTCGGCGGCCTCCTGATCGACCTCGTAGTTGTCCTTCCCGCCCAGGAAGTAGTCGTACATCCGGGCCGGATGGGGCTTGGTCGTGTCGATCTTCAGAGAGGGACTGCTGCTGCCGTCGTGGGGAGAGCTCATGGCGCCCGGCTCCGTCCTGGATTCGCGTCCTGCCGCCGCCCCGAACCGCCGTGAGCGACTGTCAGATGTCAGATCATCATCCTGACACGCCCGGACCAACGTCACTGCCCATCAGCCTCGTTGACCTCGTTCACCCCACCCGCTTGCACGCACGACCTGAGGTGGCCAGCCCTGGATCCTCGAGCGCGGCGGGTCAGTTTCCGGCCCCACGCCTGGCCCGGAACTTCGACGTAACGGTAGGTCAACGCGCTCACAGGCAACAGCACGGCGTAGAACGCCACTTCGAGCACGAGGTTGTCCTGCCGCCACCGACCGATCGTGCCGTCGGTCACCGCCAGCAACGCCGGATGCACCAGGTAGACGGAGTAGCTGATGGTTCCCAGCCCGAGCAGCCACCGCGGTATCCGTCGGCGGCGAAGCGCCAGTCCGGCGCCGAAGGTGACCACGGCCAGTAGGAACGCCGCGATCCAACCGCGCCGAGTGAAGTTCGACCCGTCGCCGTACCCGTACGCGCTCCCCACGGCGCAAGCCACCACGACGGCCCCGGCGCAGGCCGCGTATCGCCAGGTGTTCTGGCCGCTCTCGGCGCGATGGACGGCGGTGCCGAGGAACATCACGGCAAGGATCACGAGCCCCTCCCACGGGGGGACCGTGCCGTTGCCCGCGACCAGGACGAGTGCCAGCACCCCGCCGAGCACGGCCCCGAAGACGCGGAGCACGGGTGATCCCGCGATCGCGCAGCAGATGGCGACCGCCATGGTGATCGCGGCAACAGCCACCAGGGGGCCGACGCCTACCGCGTCGGACAGGGCGGACACGGGGAGGCTGATGCCTGCCGCCACGCCGGCCGCGGCCAGCACCGCCAAGGTGCCGGCGACCGATGCCGAACGTCGGTGCAGCCGGACCGAGAAAAGGGCCACCACCAGCAGGTAGAAGGCCATCTCATAGGAGAGCGTCCACAGGACGAGAAGAAGGTTGGGAGTCCCCAGCAATTCCTGGAACAGGGTGGCATGGGCGACGGCGACCACAGCGGTGTTCTCCCCGCCGAAGTCGCGAATCTGCGCGAAGCCCAACAGATTCGCGGTGAGGACTGCGGCGACGACGGCCGCCCACAGCGGGTAGATCCGGAAAATCCGTCCGACCCAGAAAGTCCGGACGCATCCGCGTCGCTCGAGCGAGGCGGGGATGATGTAACCGCTCACTAAGAAGAACACCATGATGCCGTACCGGCTGGTGTTGAACTCCGGCATGAGGTCCTGCCGGAACTCGGCCATGAACGAGTACGACGAGTGATCGAAGACCACGACGAGCGCTGCGATTCCGCGTAACGCGTCTAACCAGCCCAAGCGTAATGGGCCGACCGGAGCGGCGGTCACGGGTAACTGAATCGGTACAGAGGGTGATCTCTCCAGTGCCGGAGAAGCGGCGGTGAGGGGTTCCATACCCATAGTCACGTCCAGCCCTTCGCCCGTGTTCACCTGCGCACATGACGAAGGGCGGGGGCCCGGAGAACCCCGCCCGCCGGCACGCACGACCTCAGGTCAGGGCCACACCAGGCAGTACGGCTGATGCCCCGGGTGCGGGTGGCACTCAGGCACCATGCTGCGAAATGCGGGCCAACGTCGAACTGCCTTGCCACGTCCGCGTGGAAGGCGTGCCGCTCGATCAGGGGCAGCCCTTACCGCGGCACGGTCACTGCCATAAGTTTGCCGTCCCCAAGGTGGAGCCAACCTCGGCCGGGCGTGACTGGATTGCCGACAACGGAGTCTCCCGTCCTGGTGCCGATCCAGTCACCGGCATGCCGCTCTTGAGGAGACAGGAGAAGGCCACGGTGGGCTCTCTTCGCCCCGTTTAGCCAGCGGTAGCTCGTCTGGAGCTTTTCTTCATCGCCTGCCAGGATCAGCGCCGTACCCTCGTCAAAGCCGTGCTCCAAAAGGTTCCGCAGAACTCGCCAGGCACTGCACTCGCCCAAGAGTTCCGCGTCGTCCATCACGACGACGATCGGCTGTTCAGCAGTCGCCACAGACACTCGGCTTTCAAGCTCGTCCTGCCCGATGTCGTCCTGATCGAAGTAGGCCAGCACGCCCTCCTGGCCAATCAGCTCTCGTAGAGGCGACGGCCTGGGCGTGGCCAACACGAGCGGAATGCCAGCTGCGAGCAGAGAGCGTGCCATGCTCACCAGCGCCGTGGAGCGACCCGACCTTGCCGGACCGGCCACAACGAACGCGGGAGCTGTACCGGAGGCCAGATCAGGGCCGTATGCAGCCAGGTTGTCGCCTCCGACACCCGTAAGTGCCCACAACCTCGGTGCAGCCAGGTCCCGCATGGCCCACGCCTCGTCGAAACTGATACTCGACGGCAATACGTCAGCGCGTTTCTGTATCTCCAAGGCGTCGCGGGCGGCCTCCCACAAGCCGAGCAACAGAACATGATCCTCTAGTGTCAGCCGCGCCATGTGAGAAAACGCGACGATCGCCTCACGCTCGGGCAGCTCATCGTGGGTGTACCAGCGGATCCACGCATCCGACGAGACGCCCGTCTGCTCTTCCATGTAAGTGAAGGACCATTTGCGCTTCAGCCTGTGTTCGTCAAGGCGGCGACGCAGCGTGACCAGCTCCAATCGCGCCGGAGAGTCGGGCACCTCGAATTCGCTGCTCTTCACACCGTAGAAAGTCGCGTTTGCCGGACGTCGCTCCTCTGCGGCATCAGCCATCCTGGCGAAGCCCTTACTGCGGCGCACCACACCAAGAAACACTCTCAGAGCATCCTTGTCGTGCCAAAGGGCCTGTGCTGCGTTGAGGATCAGTCCCTTCAAGGATTCCTCCGCGTAGTTGGACTGCGCAGCGCTTCGGCCGGGGTTGGATCGCGTCTCCGTGCCGGCCGATGGCTCTTCCGCTGCCCGCCCGCTTGGATCCTTGGCGTCCTGCTTGGGTGAGTCCTCGGAAGAGCCAGCCGTGTCGTCCGCGTCGTCATCGGCAGCAGGGCTGGGGCTATCTGCTGGAGGATCTACCGCTGCTTGGGCGACCCTCTCGCTGACGACTTGCTTCCACAGGCCCTTGAATCGGTCGACCTCGCCGTCTACGTCGTTGTGCCGACCGGCTTCGGCCAGGACGCGGACGATGGCCTCAAGGCGGCCCCACGGTGGGAGATCTGGCTTCTGGAAGGCGTCCAGCACTGCCTGGTGATTCACGATCCAGTAGTCCTGCGCATCCTTCCCGACGTGATCGCGAATAGTCCGCGCTGACGGGAGCCCCGCGTCCAGCCGCAGATCATGGAGTTCATCGTTCAGCTTCTTCAGGTCAGGCTGGTCAGCCAACTCGGGCCTCTTCCATGGCTGAGCAACCACCGTCACTGCCCCCTTGGCGCTTCTGTGTCAGGTCTTGTAGATCAGGCGCGTCGGCGCCCGCACTCACAGGCGTCAGGATCAGTCATGCCCGTCATTCAGCGGCTGTTCCTGGCCGATGTTGTCAGCGATCGTCTTGGGGCGTCAGGACCGTCCGTGAGGCACCCACGCTGGATGCACCACAGTCAGTGCCACACAGAAGGTAGGTCCTCATGGAACAGATCAGCGTGCGCCTCGTAGCCCTCCTGCTGGTCGGAGTCCTCGTCGTCGCCCTGACCCTGCATGCACCCGAAGTTGGGACGGCCTTGGCGGTAGCCACTGCGGTGGTAGCACTACTCGCCCAACTGATGCGTCGTGAATGACTCTTGGGCGAGCGGAGATGCTTGCAGCCATGAGTCACCCGGTCAACGGTGAGCGCTCAGCTTCGGAGGCCCTTGATCATGACTGCGTACACCGGTGAGTCGGCGAAGGGTTGTTGTTCGCCCGCCTTGGAGTACCCCCACGACTCGTAGAGCACCTGCACCTTGGGGTGGGTCACGTCGACCAGGAGTACTGCGAGGTCTTCGGTGCGCTCCTTCAGCAAGGCTTCGTGGAGACGATCGGAAATGCCCTGCTTGCGCCAACTCGGACGCACCATCACCTCGGAGACCGCGTAGGTGGAGGAGTAGCCGTTGTTCGGCTCGTATGTGGTGGAGCGCCACCATTCTCGGCCCGGTGCGAGGGGGGCGCCGTAGGCGAAGCCGACCGGTTCGTCTTCGTCGTACGCCACCACGCAGGAGAAGCCGTCCATGCCGGTCCAGTGGTCGACGAACCAGGCGAAGCGCTGGTGGAAGGGGTCGTCCATCTGGTCGGCGTAGGCGTCGGCGTGTACGACGATGAGCATCTGCCGGAAGCCTTCGGGAAGATTTCCGTGCTGGAAGTGACGCAGTTCGGTCACACTCGGCTCCTTTCGGTTCGCGCACGGTCTGCCCAGTCTCGTGCGTAGGAGGCGGAGGGGGCCATGACGAACAGGCTTCGGTGGAAGTCGCCCATGAGGGTGCGCATACGGCCGGGCAGTGGGTCGCCATCCATGATCGTGAAGACGTCGGTGGCTGAGGCCGTGGCCTGTTCGGCCTCTCCCTGATGGAGCTGCGCGAGGGCGAGCTGGGCGGTCGCGAGGGCTCTGTTGCGCCGGAAGGAGGTCGGAATCCTGGCCAGAGCGCGGTGTGCCATGGCTTCGGCATGAGGGTGGCGTCCGCTGTTGAACTGGACGATCGCGGCGAGGTGGTCGAGTTCGGCCTGCCCGTAGAAAGCCGTCCAGCGTGGGCGCTCGCGGTCGGCCACCCTGGTGAAGGCGTCCTGGGCCGATCCCAGAGAGCGCAGGCCCGCATGCCCGTCACCGAGGGCCGCGTATGCGAGAGCGACGCGGACTCGGCCCAGCGAGTCGAAGAACGGGTCTCGGCGAGCTGCTGAGGAGGCTTGCGCGGCCTGAGCTGCCGCGAGCGCTTCGGGCCAGTTCTGTCGCTGGTAGGCAAGCATCGAGAGGTTGACCCAGACCCGCATTTCGGTGGGGCCGTCCTGGGAGAGGCCGGCGTATGTCGCTGATTCGTTCAGGTAGCTCTGGGCCTGGTCGAGATTGCGGGCGTCGATGCAGGACCAGGCGGCGATGGTGGTGTACTCGGCGGCCAGTGCGTACAGGGCTCGGCGGACACGTTCGCCGGCGTTGCGCTGCTGTAGCTCCAGGACCCTGTTGCGGCCCTGGGAGGCGGCCTTCTCCAGTTCCGTGTGTCCGCCCTGGCGGTCGTCGGCTTCGACAAGGGCGTTCATCCCGGCAGCGACCCGGGCCACGTCCGACATGCCGACCGTTCGGCGTTGGGCCACCAAGGGAACAGCGGCGGCCGCGCTCCCGGTCGTTGAGGTGAGGAAAGTGCGACGCCGCACGGGGTCCTCCTGCGGGTGTTGCATGGTGCGTGGTGCGCTGAACCCTAAGTCCTCGACGGGACAACCGAACACTCGCTCCAGGGCTGCACAGGTGCGTCCGATGGGGCGGCGGGAGGTCCCATTGAGGAGGTTGCGGATTGTGCGGTCGGAGACGTCACCGGGCCTGCCGGTGATCTCTGCCAGCGCAGCGTTCATCCGACCAGCCAATTCTTCCTGGGTGAGCCCGAGTTCCTCCATCCGGCTCTTGAGGATGGCGTTCGCTCCCATGGACCGACCGTAGCCCTGTGGTCACTGGCCGAACCAGACCCGAGGTCATCGGAGCGTAAAGTCTTCCGGTTCGCGGAGGTACGGCGAGGCACGACATTTCCTGTTCGCCGTCGGCCACGGGCCGTTGACTCGGTACCAGCCGTTGAGCAGGCGAGATTCCCCTTCTTGCCTCTCGATGGCGTGGAGGAAAGCCCGCCCCCTGTGCACCCGTTGCGGGGCCGGCGTCCCAGCCTCGGAGGGATGACCCCTTGACCAAGACCGCCGCCAAACCAACAGCGACCGGTGTCCCGGGCTACACCGAGACGATGCCGTGCGAGCCGGAGTCCGCGCGCCGCGCGCGTCTGCTGGTCTCTGCGGCTCTGGACACCTGGGGCATAGACGAGTTGGCCGAGGTGGGCACTCTGATCGTTTCCGAGCTGATCAGCAATGCCGTCGGCCACACGCCCTGTCGCGTGATCCGTGTGGTGATTCGGCGCGAGTCGGCCGAAGTGATTCGGATCGGCGTTGCCGACAAGTGCCGAGAAACCCCGGAACAGGGCTGCCCTGAGGGTGACTCCGAGGGCGGCCGAGGTCTGCTTCTGGTGGAGTCGCTGAGCTGGCGGTGGGGCTACGACCTGGATCGTTGGGGCAAACTCGTCTGGGCAGAGCTGCGGGTGTCGGCCGCATGCTGATCTCGCGTATCTCCTTACGGCTCCTGACCTCGGAGGAGCTTGTCGGCGACCCGTTCCCGGACGCGTGCGTGGAGTTGTCCTTCGGCCCGGCGCGTCCGTCTGACGAGGTCGGCGCGGTGGTTGTTCCAGAGCCGGTCCGGATAACTTCCCCCGACCTTGTGCGGCTTCGCGTCGAGTCAGGACTGGCTCTCAGCGAAATCCGCGCCGAGGTGCAGCGTGCCGAGATCGCGTGGCGGCAGCAGCTCAGCCGCTGGTACGGCGACGTCCGATTGGCGGTCGAGGCCCGCGCACCGGACATCAGCCTCCTTCAACGGGTCCTGGGCGGACTCCGGAATCCCGGTCCGGGTTCGACGTAGGCCCCGGCGCCTCTTCTTCCCGGCGCCCCCGAGACTCCCGCACAAGCAGGACCGCGTTCCTCGATGCCGTGCGGGTGAGCAAGTCACACGAAGGACAAGAACTTCCGACAGGAAGGAAGACCGTGTTCAACCACATGGATCGCTTTCCCACGGGCAGCCCGCTCCCACAGGGGCATCTGACCGTGGCCCCGTGGGCTCTGCGTCGCATCGCTTCGTACCCGCCCGTCGAGGGCCCCGCCTACGCGACGGTGACACTGGATCCGGAGACGCAGACCGCCCGGTACTTCGACACTTCCGGGGCGCCCACCATGTCCCCGGGCCACGGCACGTCCTCCGGCACGAATCCGGCGACCGGCACTACGGGCCAGGGTGACCGCAATAGCGACTCCCCGGACAGCGATACGGGGAACGACACCGACCAGTGACCGTGGTGACGAACGACGATCGTCCGGTCCTGGTCGTCACCAACCTCGACGACCCGACTGCGGACTTCGTGATCGCCGAGCTGCACGACCGGGGTGTCCCGGTCGTGCGGTTCGACTCCGGTGACTTCCCCGCCACTCTGTCGTGTTCGGCCGCCATCGGCGGCACTGACAGATGGCGGGGAAGCGTGCAGACCCCGAGCCGACGTGCCGACCTGGGCGCGGTGCGTTCCGTGTACTACCGGCGCCCCTCCGGGTTTGCCTTCCCCCACCTCGACAAGCAGGACGAGCGATTCGCCGTGGCCCAAGCGCGCTACGGGCTCGGCGGCATCCTGGCCTCTCTGCCTGGCTGCCTTTACGTCAACCACCCCAATCGCATCGGCGATGCCGAGTACAAGCCATCCGGGCTCGCTGCTGCGGCGGCGGCCGGCTTCACCCTGCCGCCCACACTGATCACCAACGTGCCTGACGACGCTCGGGCGTTCATCGAGGCGCACGGCCCGGCGATCTTCAAACCCATCTCGGTGCCGCTCTACCTGGTCGACGGCGAGGCCCAGACGGTTCCCGTGACCGAGGTGACCGCCGACGAGATCGACGAGTCAGTGGCCGGCACCATGCACCTGTTCCAGAAGCGTGTGGACAAGGTCGCGGACGTCCGGGTCACGGTCATCGGTGCGCGGGTCTTCGCCGTGCGGATCGAGTCCGGTCTCCTCGACTGGCGTACGGATTACGGCACTCACACGTACCTGCCCCTGATCGCGCCACCTGCCGTGGAGCAGGCCATGCGTGCCTATCTGAAGCACTTCGGGCTCGTCTTCGGGGCGTTCGACTTCGCTCTGACCGACCGCGGCGAGTGGATCTTCATCGAGTGCAATCCTTCCGGGCAGTGGGCATGGATGGAGTCGCCGACCGGTCTGCCGATGACTGCCGCACTCGCCGATCTCCTGGAAGGAGGACTCCGTGGCTAGTGAAACCGACATCGAGGCAGCCGCAGCCGATCTCCGGCGCCGGCTCGCCCGACAACTGGAGAAGGACGGCTGGCTGCGCTCGCCGCAGTGGCGGGTCGCCGTGGAGGCTGTGCCCCGCCACAGATTCATCCCGCGCTTCTACCGGGAGAGCCGTGCCCCGGGCGTCACTACCTGGGAGCCGGTTACACCGGAGACGGTCGGCAAGGAGGACTGGCTCCGGCTCGTCTACACCGACGAGACATGGATGACTCAGTTCGATGGCCGGGACATCGACTGGGCCGATCCGAAGCCGATCAGCAACGCGGCCCCGACCTCGTCGTCGACGTTGCCGAGCCTCGTGGTCCGGATGCTCGAGGACCTGGATGTGCAGGACGGCATGAATGTGCTGGAGATCGGCACTGGAACCGGTTACTCGACAGCACTGATGTGTCACCGGCTCGGTAGCGAGGGCGTGACCTCGATCGAGACGGACGAGGGCGTGGCCCGACGGGCCGGCCACGCCCTCACCGGATCCGGTCATACCCCCCACCTGCTGGTGGGGGACGGCCGCGCCGGCCACCCCGACGGAGCCCCGTACGACCGCCTGATCGCCACGTGCGGCTTCCGCAGCATCCCGCCCGCCTGGCTGGAACAGGTCCGGCCGGGCGGCGTCATCCTCACCACCCTTCGCGGCTGGATGCGCTCCCTCGGTCTGGTCAAGCTCATCGTCACGGGTGACAGCGCGAGCGGCTGGTTCAGCGAGGACGACCCAAGCTTCATGATCGCCCGCCAGCAGGACGCACCGGAGAACCTCGGCATGGTGCCGGGCCCCGACGACGGGACGGCACGGAGAGCCGTACGCGGGCCAGAGGTTCTCACCAGCTCCGGGTCGGCGTTCATGGCGCAGCTCGCGGCACCGGACGCCCGTTTCTTCTCGATGGCGGTCGACGGCGGCCCGGTCAGCACGTTTCTACTGGACAGCGGTACCGATTCCTTCGCCGTCCTCGCTCCCACGGACGGCGGCTGGCAGGTCCGCCAGGGCGGCCCCCGCCGCCTCTGGGACGCGATCGAGTCGGCAGCGGCCACCTGGGAGGAGTACGGCTCGCCGAGCGCCGCCGCGTTCGGGTTGACGGTGTCCCGAGATGCGCAGGTGGCCTGGCTGGGGAATCCGAGCGGCCCGCAGTGGCCGCTACCCTCCTGAGGCAGCAGACAGCCACCACCGACGGGAGGAACGCCCAGGATGGACGACGAACCGCTGGAGGACTGGGCGGAACGCCGGGACGCGAAGGTCGGCCGACTTCGCGCCGTGCCTGTCGTCTCCGGTGACGGCCCGAGGGGGTCGCATCTGAACCCGGACGCGCCCCGAGCCATCGAGCGGTGGAACGGACACACCTGGGAGCCGTACGGGTTCGCCGCCGACCTTGCCGAAGCAAAGGCCGTCCTCTACCCGCAGGCCATCGAGCCCCCGACCCCTGGGCCGCTGCCGAAGCCACTCGGATCCGGCACCGGCAAGCACCGCAAGCCGCAGGCGCCCAGGACGGAAGGCGACGGTCGGGCACGGTCGTGATGACGAAAAGGGCGAGGCCCGAAGACCTCGCCCGCTACTACTGAAACCCCAGCTCAGGGCCACACCAGGCAATAAGGCTGATGCCCCGCCTCATGCAGGCGGTGGCTGAAGTCCTGCCATTCGTGGAGCAGCTGGTAGACGTTGAACGCGTCTCGGGGGCCGCCGCGGTCCGGGACCGTGGACCAGATGAAGGCGGCCGCGCCGACCGCTTCCTCGCCGATGTCGCGGAGCGGGTCGACCACCGTCATGGGGAGCTTCACGACCGCGTAGTCGGGGTGCAGGACGACCAGTTCCAGCGGGGGCACCTTGTGGAGCGGGACGCCTTCGATGCCGGTCAGGACCATCGCGGCCATCGTCTCCGGCTTGATCTTGGTGAACATGCCGTTCATGCCGAGCTCGTCGCCGCCGAGTTCCTCGGGGCGCATCGAGATCGGCACACGGGCCGCGGTCGCGCCGTCCGGCGCGCCGAAGTACTTGTACGTCACCCCCACCCGACCACCATTCCTGCTCCCCGCCCGGAGGCGGTCGACCCGTTGGTCAACGCGCCGGTCGATCCGTTCGGGCTCGTTCGGTACATCTTGTGCCTGTGTCCGACGCGCTTCGCCTGCTTCCTCCGCGTCGCGCCGGTGCCTTCCCCGCTGGGCACGTCGAGGACCCAGATCGTCAGTCCCCTCGCCCAGTCCGCCACCGCGATGCATATCTCCACCCGACTGCTTTTCTAGGCCGCGTGGTCCCGCCGCGCAACCCGATCATCGTGTCAGTGACCTCCCCCACGGCCGCTCGCCGAAACGTGCGTTGAAACACCTGTCCGCAGGATCTTCGCAGCCCCTCGACACACGGTCGGTGTGAGCTACGTCTATCAGGCCCGTTCCGACTCAGTTTCGCAGATGGCCGAGTGGAGGATGGAGGGGAAGGGGCCCCGGCCTCCCTCGGCCCGACGCCGGCCCGACGTCGGCCCGGGGGCGGGGCTCGGCTGCCTTCGTAGCCGCTGGCCTACCCTGGGAGGTCATTGGCACCGGAGCCCAGCAAGTCGGAGAAGGTCGGAGAAGCCGCAGGTCATGAGCGAACTGCCCTATTCATACGATGCGCCTGTCTCGCAGGCCCTGTTCGACCGTGCGTCCGTCGTCACGCCCGGCGGGGTGAACTCCCCGGTGCGTGCCTTCCGCGCCGTGGGGGGAACGCCCCGGTTCATGGTGTCCGGTACGGGGCCGTATCTGACCGACGCCGACGGGCGGGAGTACGTCGACCTGGTCTGCTCCTGGGGTCCCATGATCCTCGGGCACTCCCACCCCGAGGTCATCGCCGCCGTTCAGGACGCCGTCTCCCGCGGCACCTCCTTCGGCACCCCCGGTGAGGGCGAGGTCGCGCTCGCCGAGGAGATGGTCGAGCGCATCGCGCCCCTGGAGCAGGTGCGGCTCGTCTCCAGCGGCACCGAGGCCACCATGTCGGCCATCCGGCTCGCCCGTGGGTTCACCCGGCGCGCCAAGGTGATCAAGTTCGCCGGCTGCTATCACGGGCATGTGGACTCGCTGCTCGCCTCGGCCGGGAGCGGGGTGGCCACCTTCGCGCTGCCCGACACCCCCGGTGTCACGGGTGCGCAGGCCGCCGACACCATCGTCCTGCCGTACAACGACCTGGAAGCCGTGCAGGAGGCCTTCCACCGGCATCCCGGTGAGATCGCCTGTGTGATCACCGAGGCCTCGCCGGGCAACATGGGCGTCGTGCCGCCGCTGCCCGGGTTCAACCAGGGGCTCAAGGACGCCTGCGCGAACAACGGCGCGCTCTTCATCTCCGACGAGGTCATGACCGGGTTCCGGACCAGTCGGAGCGGCTGGTTCGGGATCGACGGGGTGCGGCCGGATCTGATGACCTTCGGGAAGGTCATGGGCGGCGGCTTCCCCGCGGCCGCCTTCGGCGGGCGGGCCGACATCATGGCGCACCTCGCGCCCGCCGGGCCCGTCTACCAGGCCGGCACGCTCTCGGGGAACCCGGTCGCCACCAATGCCGGGCTCGCCCAGCTGCGGCTGCTCGACGAGGACGCGTACGCCAAGATCGACACCGTCTCCACCCGGATCCAGTCGCTGGTGTCGGAGGCGCTGACCAAGGAGAGCGTGGCGCACACGCTGCAGAGCGCCTCCAACATGTTCTCCGTCTTCTTCACGGACCGGCCCGTCCGCAACTACGCGGACGCGAGGACGCAGGAGTCGTTCCGCTTCAACGCCTTCTTCCACTCGCTGCTGGCGAACGGCGTCTATCTGCCGCCGTCGTCCTTCGAGTCCTGGTTCGTGTCCACGGCCCACGACGACGCGGCCGTCCAGAGAATCGCCGACGCCCTTCCGGCGGCGGCCCGAGCGGCTGCGGAGGCCACAGCAGCATGACCAGCCCCAAGAGCAACAGCGACCTCACCGTCGTCCACCTGATGCGGCACGGCGAGGTCGAGAACCCCGACGGCGTCCTCTACGGCCGGCTCGGCGGTTACCACCTCTCCGAGCTGGGCCGGCAGATGGCCGACCGGGTCGCCGAGCACCTCGCGCCCCGCGACGTCACCTACGTCTGCGCGTCCCCGCTGGAGCGGGCGCAGGAGACGGCGACGCCGATCGCCAAGGCGCACGGTCTGGACCTGGCCACCGACCCGCGGCTCATTGAGGCCGACAACGTCTTCCAGGGCAAGACCTTCGGGGTGGGCGACGGCGCCCTGAAGAACCCGGAGAACTGGAAGCATCTCGTCAACCCGTTCAAGCCGTCCTGGGGCGAGCCGTACGTGGACCAGGTCGTCCGCATGATGGGCGCGCTCGACGCGGCCAAGGACGCGGCACGCGGCCACGAGGCCGTGCTGGTCAGCCATCAGCTGCCGATCTGGATCGTGCGGTCCTACGTCGAGCGGCGGCGGCTGTGGCACGACCCGCGCAAGCGGCAGTGCACGCTCGCCTCGCTGACGACCTTCACGTACCAGGGCGACCGGATCGTGTCCGTCGGCTACGCGGAGCCGGCCATCGACCTCGTGCCGGTCCATCTGCGCGCCGGCGCCAAGCACGCGAAGGGCAAGAGCAAGGCCTTCGGGGCGTAGGACCACCGGCCCTGGCCCCGACCTTCCTCCACGACCTTCACCACCCCTCCCACCTCGTGGCTTAAATCGGATTGTCTGTTACCGAATCCGGAACAACCGGCGGAACCCCCTCGTTCGTCGTGTCCTCTGAATGGGTGACCACCAGAGGCACTGACGAACGAGGACGCCATGCGCACGATCACGCGAAGGGGAGCACTGGGGCTCGGTGCCGGTGCCGCCGCCGCTGCCGGACTCACGGGCTGCGGCAGTCTCACGAGCTCGGACCCCAGCCCCGCCGACGGCTCGAAGTCGGGCGGATCGAGCAAGAGTCCCTCCGGCAGCCCCAAGGCCACCGCGCGCCCCCTCGGCGACGGCTCCACCTCCTTCACCGGCAAGCAGCCCCACCAGCCGGACAAGCCCGTGCCGCTGGAGGCCGGCCAGGAGCCGCCGCAGTTCGTCGTCTTCTCCTGGGACGGCGCCGGCGAGGTCGGCAACGGCCTCTTCCCGCGCTTCCTGGACCTCGCCAAGGAGCACGGCGCGAGCATGACCTTCTTCCTCTCCGGGCTGTATCTGCTGCCCGAGTCGAAGAAGCGGCTCTACGACCCGCCGAACAACCCGCGCGGCGCCTCCGACATCGGCTACCTCACCGACGAGCACGTCAGGATGACGCTCACCAACATCCGCCGCGCCTGGCTCGAGGGTCACGAGATAGGCACCCACTTCAACGGGCACTTCTGCTCCGGGCACGGGACGGTCGGCAACTGGACGGCCAAGCAGTGGCGCAGCGAGATCGACCAGGCGAAGTCGTTCGTGAAGAACTGGCGGACCAACACCGGCTGGACGGAGGAGGCCGCGCTGCCCTTCGACTACGACAAGGAACTGATCGGCGGCCGCACGCCCTGCCTCCTCGGCCAGGACAACCTGCTGCCCACGGCCCGCGCCCTCGGCTGGCGCTACGACGCCTCCTCGCCGGGCGGGCGTCAGGTGTGGCCGCAGAAGAAGGACGGCATCTGGGATCTGCCGCTGCAGCAGATACCGTTCCCCGGCCGTAGCTTCGAGGTCCTGTCGATGGACTACAACATGCTCGCCAACCAGTCGATCAACACGACGAAGGCGCCCAGCCACAACTACCCCGGCTGGCGCAAGCAGTCCGCACAGGCGTACATACAGGGATTCAAGCGGGCATACGAGTCGAACCGTGCGCCGTTCTTCGTCGGCAACCACTTCGAGCAGTGGAACGGCGGCATCTACATGGACGCCGTCGAGGAGTCCTTCAAGTACATCGCGGCGGAGAAGGAGAAGGGCGCGGACGTCCGGCTGGTCTCCTTCCGGCAGTTCGTGGACTGGATGGACGTCCAGAAGCCGGAGGTGCTGGAGCAGCTGCGCACCCTCGACGTCGGGCAGCAGCCGGCCGCCGGCTGGAAGGCGTTCCTCAAGGACAACAACACCCCCGGCTCCTCCGGTTCCTCCGGCTCCGCCGACCCCTCCGCATCCGCCGCCTGAAATGCGGGTTTCCGCCCGCAAGGGGGGTGCGCAAGATCCTCAGAACGGGCATGCGAAACTTTTCACATGAGTGCCGCCAGCCGCGCCCCCCTGTGCTCGACCTCCTCGATCCGCTCGCGCCGTGCCGCCCTGACCACGGCCGCCGGCGGAGCCGTCGCCGCACTGTTGCTGTCCGCGTGCACCTCTGGCGGCACCGCCGGGGGAGGTGGTGACACCAACTTCGTGATGGGCAAGGACGGCATCTCCACCGCGGAGAAGGGGGAGCGCGCCGCGGCCCCCGATCTGTCCGGCGACACCGTCGACGGCAAGCAGCTCGACGTCGCCGACTACAAGGGCAAGATCGTCGTCCTCAACGTGTGGGGCTCCTGGTGTTCCCCGTGCCGAGCGGAGGCACCCAACTTTCAGAAGGTCTACCAGGACCTCCAGGCGGACGGCGTCCAGTTCGTCGGCATCAACACGCGCGACACCAAGGCCGCCAACGCCGTCGCCTTCGACAAGCAGTTCGGCATCACCTACCCGAGTCTGTACGACCCGACCGGGAAGCTGATGCTCCGCTTCGAGAAGGGCACCCTCAACCCGCAGGCCATCCCCTCCACGCTGGTCATAGACCGGGAGGGGAAGATCGCCGCCCGTTCGCTGGCCGCGCTCAGCGAGGAGCGGCTGCGCAAGATGATCGCTCCCGTCCTCGCGGAGAAGTGACGTGAGCGCGGTCACCCTGCTCGCCGCGGACGGCTACAACGGCACCGTGCTCAACGGCGCGTTGCTGCTCGCCCTGCCCGTCGCCGTCCTCGGCGGTCTCGTCTCCTTCTTCTCCCCGTGCGTCCTGCCCCTCGTCCCCGGCTATCTGTCGTACGTCACCGGGGTCACCGGCACCGACCTCGCCGAGGCCCGCCGCGGCCGGATGGTCGCCGGCGCCTCCCTGTTCGTGCTCGGCTTCACCGCGGTGTTCGTCTCCAGCGGGGCCCTGTTCGGCTACTTCGGCCAGACGCTCCAGGAGAACCAGGGCGTCCTGTCCAAGGTGCTCGGCGTGCTCATGATCATCATGGGCGTCTTCTTCATGGGCCTGATGCCCTGGATGACCCAACGGGAGTTCCGCTTCCATCAGCGGCCCGCCGCCGGACTGGTGAGCGCCCCCCTGATAGGCGCGCTGTTCGGCATCGGCTGGACCCCGTGCATCGGCCCCACCCTCGCCTCCGTGATCGCGCTGTCCTCCCAGCAGGGGAGCGCGGGCCGCGGTGCCATACTGACCGTCGCCTACTGCCTCGGCCTCGGCCTGCCCTTCGTGGTCGCCGCGGTCGCCTTCCGCAAGGCGCTCGGCGCCTTCGGCTGGGTCAAGCGTCACTACGTCTGGGTGATGCGGATCGGCGGCACGATGATGATCGTGACCGGTCTGCTGCTGCTGACCGGTGCGTGGGACCGCCTCGTGCAGGACATCCAGTCCTGGTCCGCCGGCTTCACTGTGGGGATCTGATCGATGAGCAAGACCACGACGACCGACGAGACGACCCCGGTCGACGGGACGACTCCGGTCGACGGGACGAAGACCGACGACCAGGAGCTCGGGGCCGCCGGCTCCCAGCTGTCCACCGCGCCCACCGACTCGCTCGCGAACATGCCCGGCCTGGGAGTGCTCGGCTGGGCGCGCTGGTTCTGGCGTCAGCTCACCTCGATGCGGGTCGCGCTGCTGCTCCTGCTGCTGCTGGCGCTCGGCGCGATCCCCGGTTCGCTGATCCCGCAGTCGGGCACGGACGATGCGAAGGTCGCCGACTTCCGTCAGGCGCACGACACGCTCGGGCCGATCTACGACCGGCTCGGCCTCTTCCACGTCTACAGCTCGGCCTGGTTCTCCTCGGTCTACATCCTGCTGTTCATCTCCCTCATCGGCTGCATCGTGCCCCGCACCTGGCAGTTCGTGGGCCAGCTGCGCGGCCGGCCGCCGGGTGCGCCGAGGCGGCTGACCCGGCTGCCCGCGTACACGACGTGGCGCACGCAGACGGAGCCGGAGCAGGTCCGTGAGGCCGCGCTCGCCCTGCTGAAGAAACGCCGCTTCCGCGCGCAGCTCACCGGGGACGCCGTCGCCGCCGAGAAGGGCTACCTCCGCGAGGTCGGCAACCTGGCCTTCCACATCGCGCTGATCGTGATGCTGGTCGCCTTCGCCTGGGGCCAGCTCTTCAAGACCGAGGGCAACAAGCTGGTCGTCGAGGGCGACGGCTTCTCCAACACCCTCATCTCCTACGACGACTTCAAGTCCGGCACCCTCTTCAGCACCGACGACCTGACGCCGTTCAGCTTCACCCTGAACAAGTTCACCGGCACCTACGAGAAGAGCGGCCCGAACACCGGCACCCCGCGCGTCTACCAGGCCGCCATCACCTACAGCGTCGGGGCCTACGGCAAGGACCAGAAGACCCTCGTCAAGGTCAACCAGCCGCTGGAGATCGGCGACTCGAAGGTCTATCTCACCGCGCACGGCTACGCGCCCTTCGTCACCGTCCGCGACGGCAAGGGCAACGTCGTCTACAGCGACGCCGTGCCGCTGCTGCCGCTGGACTCCAATGTGACGTCCACCGGTGTGATCAAGGTCTTCGACGGCTACAAGGACGCCAAGGGGCTCAGCGAGCAGCTGGGCATCTCGGCCTTCTTCCTGCCGACGTACACGCAGGGCATGGAGACCGCCTCGACGTTCCCGGCGCTGAACAACCCGGTGCTGAACCTGACCCCGTTCCACGGTGATCTGGGCGTCAACTCGGGCATCCCGCAGAGCGTGTACCAGCTCGACAAGACGCACATGAAGGAGTTCAAGGACTCCAAGGGCGCGCAGGTGCGGGAGAACCTCAAGCCCGGCGAGACCATGACCCTGCCGAACGGCGCGGGCTCGATCACCTACGAGGGCACCCGGCAGTGGGCGAACTTCCAGGTCACCCAGCAGCCCGCGAGCGGGTGGGCGCTGGGCGGCGCGACCGTCGCGATCTTCGGCCTGGCCGGTTCCCTGTTCATCCAGCGCCGCCGGGTGTGGGTGCGCGCCGTGCGCGGCGACGACGGGGTGACGGTCGTCGAGATGGCCGGTCTCGGCCGCAGCGAGTCCGCGAAGGTGCCCGAGGAACTCGGCGACCTCGCCGAGATCCTCTACGACCGGGCCCCGGGCGCGCCCGACCCCACAGATTCCTCCGATCCCTCCGATTCCTCCGATCCTCAAGCCGTACCTGCCGAAGGGGCTGAGAAATGACTCTCGCCGCCGCCACCAACGAGAATCTCGCGAGCATCAGCAACACGCTGATCTACTCCGCGATGGCCGTCTACACCCTGGCCTTCTTCGCGTACATCGCGGAGTGGCTCCTCGGCAGCCGCAGCAAGGTCGGCCGTACCGCCGCCGCGCTCACGCCCGAGGCGAAGGCCAAGGCCAAGGGCCCGGCCGTCACCGTCAAGAAGAACGGCGGCACCGCCGTTCTGGAGCGCCCGCAGGTCGTCGTGCGCTCCGCGGCCGGCGCGCGGGACGTGCCCGACGGGCCCGGCGCGCACGGCGGCGACGAGCAGGGCGACATGTACGGCCGGATCGCCGTCTCCCTCACGGTGCTCGCGTTCCTGGTCGAGCTGGGCGGCGTGATCGCCCGCGCGGCCTCGGTGGAGCGGGCCCCCTGGGGCAACATGTACGAGTTCAACATCACCTTCTCCACGGTGGCCGTCGGCGTGTACCTCACGCTGCTGGCGCTGAAGAAGAACGTGCGCTGGCTCGGGCTGTTCCTGATCACCTCGGTCCTGCTCGACCTGGGCCTCGCGGTCACCGTGCTCTACACGGCGAGCGACCAGCTGGTCCCGGCGCTGCACTCGTACTGGCTGTACATCCACGTCTCCACCGCGATCCTGTGCGGAGCGGTGTTCTACGTGGGCGCGGTCACCACGATCCTGTACCTGTTCAAGGACTCGTACGAGAACAAGCTCGCGACCGGCGGCAAGCCCGGCAAGTTCGCGGACTCGGTGCTGGACCGCCTGCCTGCCGCGGCCTCGCTCGACAAGTTCGCCTACCGCGTCAACGCGGCCGTCTTCCCGCTGTGGACGTTCACGATCATCGCGGGCGCGATCTGGGCGGGCGACGCGTGGGGCCGCTACTGGGGCTGGGACCCCAAGGAGACCTGGGCGTTCATCACCTGGGTCGCCTACGCCTGCTACCTGCACGCCCGCGCCACGGCCGGCTGGAAGGGCCGCAAGGCCGCCTACCTGGCCATGATCGCCTTCGGCTGCTGGCTGTTCAACTACTACGGCGTCAACATCTTCGTCTCCGGCAAGCACTCGTACGCGGGCGTGTAACTCCCGTACACCGAAGGCCGGTTCCCGTGACCCACGTCACAGGAACCGGCCTTCGTCGTACGGACAGGTAGAGGGGTGTGGATACGCATCTGAGCATCTTGAGGAAACGCATCCGCGCGGGGGACCACGACGCCTTCGGCGAGCTCTTCGACGCATACGCGCGCTCGGTCTACAACCACGCCTATCGGCTCACGGGGGAGTGGACGACCGCCGAGGAGATCGTCTCGCTGACCTTCCTGGACGCCTGGCGGCTGCGCGAGCGGCTGGACGAGGACGGCGGCTCCCCGCGCCCCTGGCTGCTCGGCATCGCCACCAACGTCACCCGCAACGTCCGCCGCGCGGCCCGAAGACACGCGGCCGCGGTGGCCCGGCTGCCGCGCGAGGAGACGGTGCGGGACTTCGCCGACGAGGTGGCGGACCGGGTGGACGACGCCGTGCAACTGACCGCCGTGCGCACCGCGCTGGCGCGGCTGCGGCGCGCCGAGCGCGAGGTGCTGGCGCTGTGCGTGTGGTCGGGCCTCGGCTACGAGGCGGCGGCCGAGGCGCTGGGGGTGCCCGTGGGCACCGTGCGATCACGGCTCTCGCGGGCGCGCGCAAAGCTCGCGAAACATATGGAACCGCCTGCCGTGCGCGGACAGGTGAGAGGTGAAGACCGCACCTCGGCGGTCAGGCCCATCAGGGAGGGAAACCGATGAACCAGCTCCCCGAACTTTCGGAGCGAGACCTTCCGCCGGGCCGTCACCGACTCCTCAAGGAGCATCTGATGACCGAGATCCGGCACACCGACGAAGCCGTCGCGAAACCGCGGAAGCGGTGGGTGCGACCCGCGCTCACGGCGGCGGCCGTGGCGACCGTCGCCGCCGTCACGTTCACCGTCCTGCCGGCCGAGCCGTCGGAGCCGGCGAGGTCGACGGAGGCCGTGCGGCTGCTGGAGGACATCGCGCTGGCCGCCGAGCACGCCGACATGCCGGCCGACATCCGCGACGACCAGTTCGTGTACATCAAGAGCAAGGTCGCCTGGAGCGCCGAGGAGGCCGGGCAGCCCGCGAAGCTCGAACCGATCCACGAGCGTGAGGTGTGGCTGTCGGTGGACGGCAGCCGGCAGGGCATGCTGCACGACCCCGCCGTCCGCTCGGACCACCAGCTGCTGGAGAAGCCGACGCCCGGCGTCGCGTCCAACACCGGCTACCGCCACCTCCAGACCCTGCCGACCGACCCCGACAAGATGTTCGAGTGGCTCAACAGCGTCAGTCGGGGCAGCAGCAGCAAGGACGAGGCCAACTTCGTCCTCGTCGGCGACCTCGCCCGGGAGTCCCTGATGCCGCCCGCGCAGGCCGCCGCGCTCTACCGGGCCGCAGCCAAGATCTCCGGGGTCTTCGTGATCGACGACGCCGTGGACGCGGCCGGTCGGCACGGGGTGGCCGTGGCCAAGATCGACGACGGAGAGCGCCGGGAGCTGATCTTCGACAAGAAGACCAGGGAGTTCCTCGGTGAGCGCGAGGTCGCGGTGAAGGACCTGCCCTGGGGGTTCAAGAAGGGGGACGTGACCGCCCGCACCGCGGTCCTGGAGCGCACGGTCGTGGACAAGCGGGGCGAGCGCCCGTAACCGTGCGGAACCGGTTCCCACGGGTCAGGCTGGTGTCATGAGCGGTTCCGTCGAACAGGGCACCAGCCAGACCCACGGGAACACGCACATCCTGCATTTCCTGGTGCGGCTCCCGGGGGTCGTGGAGACGGTCTGGCCCGCGTTGACCACCCCGGAGGGGCTCGCGCTCTGGTGGACGCCCGTGGACGTCCTCGAACACCGGCTCGGCGGCGCGGTCGCCCTGCGGGGCCTGGGGGAGGGCCGGGTCACCGCGTGGGACGTGGACCGGGTCGCCGAGTACACCGTGGCGGGCGGCGGCCGGATCCGGTTCCATCTGGAGCGGGACGGGGCCGACGGCTCCCTCCTGCGCTTCACCCACGAGTTCCAGGGGCGACTGGGAGACGGCGGCACCGAACCCGGCTGGCGCGCCAGATTCGAACGCCTGATCGAAATCCTGGCAGGCTCCTGAGCCGCTAGGGCAGCGGCCCGAGCCGTTACGACGGCGGGAGGCACTCCTTCCCGGGCGGCTTCCCCTCCGGCCAGGCGATCCGGACGAAGCGCGAGCCGCCGTCCGCGTGCAGCTCCACGATCGGGACGGCCTTGTCGTACGGGTTGCCGTGCACGTCCAGGCAGATCCAGCCGCTCGCCCCGTTCACCCGCAGCGAGCCCTTGACCTGCGGCCACTGCAGGCCGACGTCCGCCAGCGGCGGGACCGTCCCGCCGTCGGGGGTGGCCTCGCGGATGCCGTGGACGGCCAGCGTCGCCGCGTCGTAGCCGATGATCAGCTGGCCGTCCTCCAAGCCGATCTCGCCGATCGGGCCGACCGGCTCACGGGCGCTGCGGGCGAGCAGGTCGGTGAGGACCTTCGCGTCCGCCGCCGATCCGCCGACGGAGCCCGCGGGCGACTTCGTCCAGGCGTCCGGGTGGGCCAGGGCGGTGTAGCGGACGGCGAGATTGTGGGTGAGGGCGGTGCGGTCCAGCTTCTTGTCGCCGGACAGGTAGGAGCCCTCGTCGCCCGTCAGCACGGTGAACTTCCGGTCCTGGCAGCCCCGGGTGCCCAGCGCGTTGACGAACTGGCGCAACTGCGTGTGCCGCCCGGCGAACAGGATCGTGTCGGTCGCCGCCGAGGTGTCGCACACCAGGTGGGTGATCTGCCGGAAGGTGTTCGCGGTGGTGCCCTCCTGGGTGCGGTCGGCGGGCGGGGTGAACGGCTGCGGCTCGTAGGGCGAGCCCTTGAGCAGCACGGCGAACGACGCTTGCAGGGTCCGCGTGTACGGGTCGCCGGGCTTGTCGTAGACCAGCAGCGCCCGTCCCGCGTCGACCTTGGCGAAGGAGGCCAGGGCACGCGCCTCGTCGGTGTTGGTGGGCGAGACCCGGGCCAGTCCGGGGAAGGGGTCCTTGCCGTTCTGCCCGTTGGCGAGGTCGTCGGCGGTGATGGACGCGCCGACCACCGGGATGCCCCGCCGGGTCAGTTCCGCGACCGCCTTCTTGTTGTTGTCGGTGCTCTGACCGACCCCGGTCACCGCGCGCAGCCGGTCGGCCCCCTGCGCCATCCGCTCCAGCTGGTCGACCATCACCGCCCAGTGCTCGCTGGTGGCACCCGGGTTGGCGAGCACCAGCCGGATCAGCGGAGCCTGGCCGTTGGAGGTGTGGTTGGCCTGCCACTGCGCCAGGTACGCGCCCTGCAGCTCGTGCTGGATGTCGCTGAGCGTCGAGGCGGTGGTGGCGGTGTACGGCAGCATCAGCGCGACCGTGACATAACTGCCCGCCTTGAGCCGGTCGTTCTCCCGGTCGATCGCCTTCACCGCGTCCCGCAGCTGGGCGTGTCCGAAGTCGTACGCGTCGGTGGCCACGCCCACGCACTCGTCGCTGTCGGCCGGACGGGCCACCCCCGGCGCGCACGAACGGTCCTCGTCGGTGACCGCCAGCCCGGCGAACACCAGCCCGGTCACCACGGCCGCCGTGACCAGCACCGTCAGATAGCGGTAGAGGCGGATCTCCCAGACCTCCCGCAGCCACCGCACCAGCGGGCTTCCGACCCCGTCCGCCGCCATCACGCCACCCCGTCCCCGTCGCCGTCCCCGTCTCCGTCTTCGGCCGGTATGTGCAGCGGGCGGCCCGCGAGGGCGTCCTCGGGCCAGGCCTGGGAGGTCGCGAACAGCAGCGCGCCCCCGGCCGGCCGCAGGTCGGACAGCTGGAGCAGCTCGAACCCCAGCCGCCCGCACACCCTCGGGTCCGGCAGCACCAGCGGGTCGGTCACCTGCCACACCGCGTGCAGCAGCCGCCGTATCCGCAGATGCAGGGCCGCGTTCACGCCCTCCGGCGGCGGCCGGCCCGCGTCCGTGCGGCCCAGCGCGATCGCCGTCCGACGGTCGTCCCGGCCGTCCGCGTCCCGGCCCTCGGGGTCGTGCGCGTGGAAGTAGGGCGCGGACGCCAGGAAGCGGAGCGTCTCCAGCCAGGTGCGGGTGCGCAGGGTGGCGAAGGCGTCGCGCAGGTGGGCCACCGCCGCGTCCGTGTCGCCGAGGGAGAGCTCGTGGTGCAGGCGGAAGGCGTCGACACCGGGATGCGGGGTCCGGAAACCGAGCCCGCTCGCGAAGTGGGCGATCATCGTCTCGTGGACCTCGCGCCACTTGGCGTGGTCGGCGTGCCGGTGGTGCAGGCGGAGCAGCAGCAGGGTGCGGATGAACGGGTCGCCGACGAAGTGACCCGCTTCGGCCGTCAGCCCCTCCTCGGCGAGTCGCGCCCGCAGGGCCCGTACGCCCGACGAGCCGAAGTCGTCCGGGAGTTGGGCGTGCGCGAGGGCGACGGCGGAGTCGTGGCCGTGCGCGGCCGCCAGGACCGTCAGCTCGTCGAGCCGGTCCTCGGGGACCAGCCGGGCCAGCAACTCGGCATAGGCGGGACGGCCCTCGTCGGCCTGTCCCTCCTCCATCCTGACCTTCTCCGTGAGCAGCCGCCCCAACGAGGCGGCCGACTCCGGGTGTTGTCGGGCGACGGTCGCCAGCAGCACGATCCCCAGCGGGTTCCCGCCGGTCAACCGGTGGGTGGCGTGCGGGAGCCGCGGCGGCAGTTCGACGTCGTCGCAGACCGCGCCGACCATGTGCAGGGTGTCGTCGGGGGAGAGCGGCGGCAGCGGCACCAGCAGCGCCCGCGAGGAGGGCGAGCTGCCCGGCTCCCAGTCCGTGGCCCGCGCGACCTCCGGCAGCGCCCGCCGTACGGCGTCCCCGAGCGCCGGATGGTCGGTGCCGCGCACGGTCGCCACCCACACCACCTGGTCGGCGACCCCGTCGGCCCGGTCGCGCAGGACGGCGTCCAGCAGCCCCGGCCCCGGACCACTACGCGCGTTGTCCAGCAGCACGAGCGGCCGGCCCAGGCGGGTGAGATGCGAGCCGATCCCCGAGTACGCCTCCGCCAGGTCGGCGAGCAGCGCCCGCACCAGCCAGCGCTCGGCGTGCTCCCGCGAGGTGCCGCCCGCCCGGAAGTTCCCCGCGAGCAGCAGCAGGCCCCGCTTGGCGTTGCCGCCCGCGTTCGGATACGAGCGGTACCAGGTGGCCGGGCGCTGCTCCTTGCGGTGCGTGACCCCCTCCGACAGCGCCTCCAGGGTCGCCTCGACCGTCGCCGCCACGAACGGGCCGCCCCCGCTCGCCGCCGCGATCACCTTCGACGCGACCTTCGCCGCCCACCGCCCGGCCAGGTTGAACCGCGAGGCCCGCTCGTTCAGCAGCAGGATCCGCACCAGCTCACGCCGGATGCGGTCCGAGTCGGTCCGCCCGCTCCAGTCGCTCGCCCGGACGGCCACGAGGCCCGCCGTCAGCCGGGGGAAGGTGAGCTGCCCGGCCGCCCGCACGGGCTCCGTCAACTGCTCGGCCACCACCAGCAGCGCCTGCCACACCGGCGACCAGGACTCCGGGCTCTCCTCGTGCGGCGGCCGCGCGAACTGCTCGTCCTCGCAGTCGATCAACGCGACGGGGGTGCGCCGACGGGCCTCGCCCCGGCGGTTGTGGTCGGTGTAGGCGTCCCACAGCTCGGCGAGCACCGCGCTCTTGCCCAGCCCCCGACCGCCCGCCAGCACCAACAGGGGTGGGCCGGTGGGGTGTTCGAGCTTCTCCGCGTGGAGTTCGTAGGGACGGATCCCGACGAGTCGCGGTACGAGACCGGGCGGCTCGACGTCGAACAGCGCACCACGCCCGTACAACCGTCTGTGCACCGCGCACCTCCCCCAGGCCCGGTTCCCAACGCAAGGGTAAGGAGGGGGAGTTGGTATTAGCCAGATCGCGTGATGTCCGTTGAGTTACGAAAGTTCCGCGATGCCGCCGACGAACGCGGCCCAGGCGCTCCGCTGGATGAGCAGGACATCCCCGTCAGGGTTCTTGCTGTCGCGGACGGGGATGACGGAGATGAACTCGGGGGCGAATTCGAGGCAGTCGCCCGCGTTGTCTCCGCTGTGGCTGCTCTTTATCCAGGTCGCCGCACTCAGTTGCTGCTGGTTCATGGTCGCCGTACTCCTCCATCACGTTGCCGATCAGAGCGGCGGATTCGCGAGCAGACGGAGTATCTGCCCTGAGCGCATCATAGATTTGGCTGTACTCGGCGTAGCCTTCCGGATCGTTGTGGAAGTGGCCGCGAATCCGCGATTCCGAGTAGATCCAGCGTTCGCCGTCGGGCAACGTGAGCAGCAACATCGACTTGTCGGGGCGGTAGATGTCGAAGCGGCGCGCTGGGATCACCTGGATGCGGACGTTGGGGAGTCGTCCCACGCGCAGCAGGTGCGCGCACTGATCCCGCATCACGGTGGGACTGCCCACCGGGTTGCGCAGACAGCTCTCGTCCATCACGGCGACATACATGGGCCCGCCTTCGGCGAAGTAGCGTGGCTGTCGGCTCAAGCGGGCCCGGATCCGGTTTTCGAGCGCGTCGCCGCTGGCTCGCTGGGAGAGCAGCGCTCGCGCGTAGTCCGGTGTTTGCAACAGGCCGGGCACCAACATCACTTGGTACACGTGCAGCGCAACAGCCTTCGCCTCCATGTCCACCATGCGCTGGAACCAGTTCGGATGCTCCACCTCTGCGTACCAGTCGATGCGCGCCCACAACCGCGCCAACGCCCCGCCCGCATCCAGCACTTCGTCGCACTTCTTCGCGAACGACTCCTGCGGGACCCGCGTCCCCGCCTCCACTCTCGCCACCAGTGACCGGTCGCACGGGATCGCGCTCGCCAGGGCTTCCTGCGTCAGCAGTGCGGCCTCGCGGAAGTGGCGTAACAGCTCTCCGAACAGAACGGCGTTGGTGGTCACAGGTCAGTCCCCCTCCGTGACAAGCGGCCTTGGCACGCGTTCGACATTGATACGCAGGGTGCCCATAGGCAACGCTCGAAACACCCAGAGTGATGGCATCGGTACGGAGAGGGCATGGACGGGGCATGATCGAACACACCGAGAGCCAGTTCGAAACGGGAACGGTCGTCTACGACCCCAGGTCGGACAGGGTCGGCGAGTACCGGGGCAAGGCCGGCCCCTACGCGTTGCTGCGCCCGCTCGGGGGTGGACGGGAGTGGGAGGCTCACCCGGAGCTGATCCGCCCCGCCACCCCCGCCGAACGGCTCGCCGCAGGCGTCCGTGCCGCCAACTCCCGTTCGCTGTACCCGCCGGACGTGCCCGTTCCCGTCCGCGACTGCGCAGCCTGCGCGGATCTGGCCGCGCTGCGCACGGAGGCCCGGGCCCGCCACGACGGCAGCGCCGAGACCGACGCGAACGTCCTGCTCAGCCGCCATCAACGCCGGTACCACGCAGCCTTTCTGGGGCTCCGGGAGTGATCAGTCCACGGTGATCGAGTCCAGCTTCTCGCGCAGGTACACATGTGAGCTGACCGGCTCGTACGCCACCCGCCCGACCGGGGCCGGGACGGACTCCACGAGCGTCCCCGGGGTGCACTCGCCGAAGTAGACGAGGGACATGAGCTCCTCGGTGGGCGCGTCGGCGGGCGGAGGCAGTACGCGGTGCCGTCCCGACCGCCACCGGTCACCGGTCCAACGGGCCATCAGATCGCCGAGGTTGATCGTGAACGCGTCCGGGTCGAAGGGCGCGTCCTCCCAGCCGCCCTCGTCCGTCCAGACCTGGAGCCCGCCCTTGCCCGCCTGCCGGTCGAGGATCGTCACCGTGCCGAAGTCGGTGTGCGGACCGATGCGGAACTGGCCGGGCTCCGGTTCGCCGATGACGTCCGTCCCGGGATACCAGTTGATGTTGAAGCCGTAGGTCGGGTGGTCCATGTGCCGGGAGAAGAAGTCGGGTTCCATGCCCAGGGCCTCCCCGAGGAGGGAGAGCAGCCGCTTCTCCAGCTCGCCCATCCGGTCCAGGTACTCCTCGCAGAGCGCGCGCAGCTCCGGCACCTCCGTCGGCCAGACGTTGGGCGCGTACCACTCCGCGTCGACGACAGGATCGTCGAAGGGCTCGCGCGTGGCGAAGGTCAGGGACTCCTTCAGGTCCGGCGGGGTCTCGGTCCCCTCCGAGTAGCCGTTGGCCTCCGCGCCGGGCCCCAGCCATCCCCGTCCGCCGACCTTCGCGGTGTACCGCTCCTTGACCTCGGCGGGGAGCGTGAAGAACGCCCGGGACGCCGCCCGGACGCGGTCGCGCAGGGCGGGATCGACGCCATGGCCGGTGACGAGGAGGAACCCGGCGGACCGGAGGGCGTCGTCGACGGTGCGGGCGATGGCGGCGCGCGTCCCGGGATCGCCGTCCAGCCAGGGCCGCAGATCGATGGTCGGGATGCGCGGGCTGCTCGGGGTGTTCGGGGTGTTCGGGCTACTCACCGATGTCCTCGTTCCACAGTGCCGGGTTGCTCTTGATGAAGTCGCGCATCATCTCCACGCACTCGGGGTCGTCCACAAGCACGATCTCCACGCCGTGTTCCGCCAGCCAGTCGTGCCCGCCGTGGAACGTGACCGCCTCGCCGACGACCACCCGGGAGATGCCGAACTGCCGGACCAGCCCGGAGCAGTACCAGCACGGCGAGAGGGTCGTGACCATCGTCGTGCCGCGGTACGAGCGCTGCCGCCCCGCCGCGCGGAACGCGGCCGTCTCCGCGTGCATGGAAGGGTCGTCGTCCTGCACACGCCGGTTGTGGCCGCGCCCCAGCAGCGTGCCGTCCGGGCCGTACAGCGCGGCCCCGATCGGAATGCCGCCCTCGGCGAGCCCGGCACGGGCCTCGGCCACGGCCGCGGCCAGCCAGTCACGTGCCGTCGCCTGATCCAAAGGGTTCATACGCCTACTCTCCCGAACCCAACCGCCCCGCCGCGAGGGCCTCTTGAGCGATCTGTACCCTGGCCCGATCGTCGACGGCTTGTGGAAGGAACGTTCATGGTTGCTGCTCCGGTACTGGAGGAGCTGCGGGAGGTCTGTCAGCCGCAGGCCAAGCTGGCGAGCCGCAACGGCGAACACTGGGCGGGCCGGCTGTACATGCGGCGGATCTCCCTGCGCTTCACCCGTCAACTGGTGCGCACCCGCGTCACGCCGGACCAGCTGACCTGGACGATGGTGGCGTGCGGGGTGCTGTCGGGCGCGGCCCTGCTGATCCCGGGCCTGGCCGGGGCCGTCCTCGCCGCTCTTCTCATGCAACTGTTCCTGCTCTTCGACTGCGTGGACGGCGAGGTCGCCCGCTGGAAGGGGCAGAACAGCGCGACCGGCATCTACGTCGACCGGCTCGGCGCGTATCTGGCCGACGCGGCGCTGATGATCGGCTTCGGCTTCCGGGCCGCCGAGTCCGGGCTGGGGGAGTGGAACGGCTTCAACGGGTGGGTGTCGCTCGGCCTCGTCACCGCGCTCGGCGTGGTGCTGCTGAAGGCCTCGACCGACCTGGTGGACGTCGCCCGGGCCCGGCGCGGTCTCCCCGTCGCCGACGACGAGGCCGCCGCGCCGCGTTCGCAGGGCGTCGCCTCGGTGCGTCGTCTCGCCGCCGCCTTCAAGATCCACCGGGTGACCAACGGCATCGAGGCCTCGCTGGTCCTCCTCGTCGTGGCGTTCGCCGACGTGGCGACCGGCGGCATCGAGCCGACCCGCTGGGCGCTGGCCGCCATCGCCGCGATCACCTGGCTGATGGTTCCGGCCCATCTGCTGTCGATCCTGTCGTCGTCCCGGCTGCGCTGACGACGTCCAGGTACGCGTGGAGACGGCCCGCCCCCGCCAGCATCGCGCGGGTGCGGGCAGTCAGCGTCTGTGCGCGGGCCGCGAGCGCCGACCGCAGCGCCGTCTCGCTGCCGCCCTCCCGGCGCAGCTCCGCCAGCACCGGCCCGATCTGCGCGAAGAGATGGCCGCCGCGGCGCAGACTGTGCACGATCCGGGCGTCCCGGACGTCGGCGGGGCCGTAGAGCCGGTAGCGCGTCCCGCGTTCGCGCGGCGGGTCGATCAGTCCGGCCGCCTCCCACACCCGCAGCGCGGACGTCCGCACGCCGAGCAGCCGGGCCACCTCCCCGATGCGCAGGCTCGCCCCATGGTGCGGCGGCGGCGCGGGTTCCGCCCGCAGCGCCTCCAACGCCTCGCCCGTCGCCCGCAGCGCGAGGCGCTCCTCGTGCAGGGCGGCATGGGCCGCGTCGACGAGGGCGAGCGCGGCCGGGGTGTCGCCCTCGTGCAGGGTGCGCATGATCCGGGCCGCCGGCACCGGGCCGTAGCCCTGTGCCAACGCGCGGTAGGCCAGCAGCGCCTGCCGGTGCAGCTCCGTGAAGGTGCGGTAGCCGGACGCCGTGCGCTCGGCCGGCGGGAGGACGCCCGCGTCCTCGTAGTTGCGGATCTGCTGCGTGGACAGCCCGGCGAGCCGGGCGAGATCGACGGAGCGCAGGCGCGTCATGGACTCAGAGAGTGCCAGATGCGGTCGGGCAGGAGCCGGGCGGGCAGCGGGAGGGGGCCAACTCCCCGGCCTCGATGCGGGGTTGGATCCAGTGGGCGAAGGCCGGCAGCCCCCGCTGGCCTTGGTGACGATTTCTGGAAAAGCACTTCGATTGTGGCGCAAGCCGGTTCACACTGGGCGCGTGTCCTTGCCGGAGATTCCCATATCGCTCACGCGACAGCAGGCCGCGGCCGGTGTCGTCCTCACCGTCCCGCTGGACGTCGGCTCCGTACAGGTGCGTATCCCGCCCGCCCGGGACGGCGACCTCGTCCGGGCCTGGATCGGAGACCAGGAGGTGCTGCTGCGCATCCGGGTCGTCGGCTCGGGTCGCAGCGTGCGCAAGGTGCTCACCGTGCTCGGGGCCGTCGCCGCGCTCGTGTTCTTAGTGGTCCTGATCGACTCGGGCGGCGGCGACGGCGACACCGTCGGCTCCCCGGGCAGCACCTCGACGTACGAGCCGTACAGCCCCGATACCTCCTACAGCCCCTACGACCCGTACACCGCGGACCCGTACACCGACGATCCGTACACCGAGGACCCCTACACCCAGGACCCCTACGCGGACGAGACCGAGGCCGAGGCCCCCGACCCCTTCGAGTCCGGGACCTGTCTCAACGGGACCCTGCCGGACTCCACGGTCGCGCAGCCGGTCTACAACGTGGACGAGGTGTCCTGCTCGGCGTCCGACGCCCACTACAAGGTGATCCAGACGTTTTCGTTCACCTCGGACATGAGCAAGTGCGAGGCCAACTCCCGGACGCAGTACGCGTTCTCGTACAGCTACACACTCAACGGATCGGCCGTCAACGAGTACGTGTACTGCCTGATCGGCCTCGGTTCGTACGCGCGCTGAGCCCGTCGAGCGCCGCTCCTAGGCGGGCGGCTGCGGGTCCTCGCCGGACTCGCGGCGCTTCAGCTCCTCCTCGCGGCGGCGCAGATCGGCCTCCCAGTCCTTGAGGAGGGCGTCGTCGTCCTTCGCCGTGTCCGCCTTGTCCCCCTTGTTCCCTTCGCTGTCCTTGAGGGACTTCAGGAACTCGGGGTTGTCGTCCGGGGCGACCCACTCGGTGCGGCGGGTCCTGGCCGTGCCGCCCGCCGCGCCGCCGGCCGCGCCGCCCGCCGGCGCGTGCCGCACCTTCCCGGCCACCAGCCAGGCGATCGGACCGACGAGCACCTCGCCGAAGAGCAGGATGATGATGACCCAGACCACCTTCGGCAGCCCGCGCACCTCCTCCTCGGGGGTGTTCAGACAGTCGATGAAGGCATAGATCCACAGCGCCAGGACCAGCAGGAACGGCAGATACCTGAGCATGGTGGCGGGTTCCCCCAAGTGACGGCGGCAGGGCTTGGGACGGCCCCGGTGACGGGGCCAGGGTAGCCGGTGGCCGATACTGGGACACATGGCTTACGACGATCTTCGTTCCCTGCTCAGGGCACTGGAACGCGAAGGCGACCTCAAGCGCGTCAAGGCAGAGGTCGATCCGTATCTGGAGGTCGGGGAGATCGTCGACCGGGTTCAGAAGGCCGGCGGCCCCGCGCTCCTCTTCGAGAACGTGAAGGGGTCGAGCGTGCCCCTCGCGATGAACGTGTTCGGCACCGACCGACGGCTCCTGAAGGCCCTCGGGCTCAAGTCGTACGCGGAGATCAGCGAGAAGATCGGCGGCCTGCTGCGGCCCGAGCTGCCGCACGGCTTCGTGGGCGTGCGCGAGGCGTTCGGCAAGCTCGGCGCGATGGCGCACGTCCCGCCGAAGAAGGTGAAGTCCGTCGACGCCCCGGTGCACGACGTCGTACTCCACGACGAGGAGGTGGACCTCGACCAGTTGCCCGCCCTCTTCACCTGGCCGCAGGACGGCGGCTCCTTCTTCAACCTGGGGCTCACCCACACCAGGGACCCCGAGAGCGGCATCCGCAACCTCGGCCTCTACCGCCTCCAGCGCCACGACAAGCGCACGATCGGCATGCACTGGCAGATCCACAAGGACAGTCGCAACCACTACCAGGTCGCGGCGCGCCGGGGCGAGCGGCTGCCGGTCGCGATCGCCTTCGGCTGCCCGCCCGCCGTCTCCTACGCCTCCACCGCCCCGCTCCCCGGTGACATCGACGAGTACCTCTTCGCCGGGTTCCTCGCGGGCAAGCGGATCGAGATGGTCGACTGCAAGACCGTGCCGTTGCAGGTGCCGGCGCAGGCGGAGGTGGTCCTGGAGGGCTGGCTGGAGCCGGGCGAGATGCTCCCCGAGGGCCCCTTCGGCGACCACACCGGCTTCTACACCCCGCAGGAGCCCTTCCCGGCGCTGAAGATCGACTGCGTGACGACGCGGCACCGGCCGCTCCTCCAGTCGATCGTCGTGGGCCGCCCCCCGACCGAGGACGGCCCGCTGGGCCGCGCGACGGAACGCTTCTTCCTCCCGCTCCTGAAGATCATCGTCCCGGACATCGTGGACTACCACCTGCCCGAGGCCGGCGGCTTCCACAACTGCGCGATCGTCTCGATCGACAAGAAGTACCCCAAGCACGCGCAGAAGGTCATGCACGCGGTCTGGGGCGCGCACATGATGTCCCTGACCAAGCTGATCGTGGTCGTCGACTCCGACTGCGACGTCCACGACCTGCACGAGGTCGCCTGGCGGGCGCTCGGCAACACGGACTACGCCCGCGACCTGTCGGTCGTCGAGGGCCCGGTCGACCACCTCGACCACGCCTCCTACCAGCAGTTCTGGGGCGGCAAGGCGGGCATCGACGCGACCCGCAAGTGGCCCGAGGAGGGCTACACGCGGGACGGAGGCTGGCCGGAGATGGTCGTCTCCGACCCGGAGACGGCGGCCACGGTCGACCGCCGCTGGAAGGAGTACGGCCTGTGAGCTCCGCCTCCGCCGCGCTCCCGCAGCCGGGGCGCACCAAGGCGTTCCTGCGCCTGGTGATGATCGAGCACTCCGTCTTCGCGCTGCCCTTCGCCTACATCGCCGCGCTGACGGCGATGTTCCGGCTGGACGGGAACATCCACTGGGGACGGCTGCTCCTCGTCACGATCTGCATGGTGGGTCTGCGCACCTTCGCGATGGCCGTCAACCGGATCATCGACCGCGAGATCGACGCCCGGAACCCGCGGACGGCCCACCGCGAGCTGGTCACCGGCGCGATGTCCGTCCGCCACGCCTGGACCGGCGCGCTGATCGCCGTCGTGATCTTCCTCGGCTCGGCGGCGCTGCTCAACCCGCTGTGTCTGGCGCTGGCCCCCGTCGCGGTCGTCCCGATGGTGGTCTACCCCTACGGCAAGCGGTTCACGAACTTCCCGCAGGCCATCCTGGGGCTCGCCCAGGCGATGGGGCCGATCGGCGGCTGGCTGGCGATCACCGGCGAGTGGTCCTGGGACGCGGTCGTCCTCGGACTCGCCGTCGGCATCTGGATCGGCGGCTTCGACCTGATCTACGCCTGCCAGGACGTCGACACCGACCGGGAGACCGGCGTCCTGTCGGTGCCGGCCCGCTTCGGCATCCCGGCGGCGATCACCGGCGCGCGCGTCTGCCACGCCATCACGACGGCCCTGCTGGTCTGGTACGCGCTGCTGACCGACGCGGGCGCGTTCTTCTGGCTGGGCCTGGTCGTCGTCGCCGGCGCGTTCCTCTACGAGCACACGATCGTGCGCCCGCACGACCTGTCCCGTCTGAACAGGGCGTTCTTCTCCGTCAACGGCTTCATCGGCATCGCCCTCTTCGGGTGCGCGCTGCTGGATCTCCTGGTGCGGGGGCTCACGGTGTAGCCACCCGCGTTGACTAGGGCCCACCGGTCCTGAAGACCCCCGCGCTCACCGGTACGCTCAAGGTGTGAACGCAGGAGAAACGCAGCGCGTGCCTTGGATCGTGGGGGTGTCCGGGGCGTCCGGTACGCCCTATGCCGCCGCCGTGCTGCGTGCACTGCTCGCCGGGGGCGAGAGCGTGGACCTGGTGGTCAGCCGGGCCTCGCGGCTCACGCTGCTCGACGAGACCCAGATCTCCTTCCGGGACGCGCACTGGCGGGACGACCTGCGGGAATGGCTGGCGCGCGGGGCCGATGGAAAGCCCGACACGTTCGAGCCGACCGATGCGGCTCTCGACCGGGTGCGGTACTGGGGCGCGGGGGATCTCGCCGCCGGGCCGTCCTCGGGGTCGTATCCCGCGAAGGGGATGCTGATCGTCCCCGCCTCGACCGCCTGCGTCGCCGGAGTCGCCCTCGGGCTGTCGAAGGACCTGCTCCAGCGGGCGGCGAGCGTGACGCTCAAGGAACGCCGGGCACTCGTCGTCGCCGTCCGCGAGACGCCGCTGAACGGGCAGACGCTGCGTCATCTCGTCGCCCTGGACGACGCGGGCGCGAGCGTCGTGCCCGCCTCCCCGGCCTTCTACGCGGGGGCGACCCACATTCAGGACCTGGTCGACTTCGTCGCCGGCCGGGTGCTCGACGCGGCGGGGGTCGCGCACGGGCTGTACCGCCGGTGGGACGGCGAACTGGGCGGAACGCGGGCGGGCTGAGCACCGTCTTGCCCTGGATCGTCAGGATCGTCAGGAACTTTTTTCTTCAGGAACTTTGATCGGAAGGCTTCGATTCGCATGGACGCGGTGGACAGGCAGCTCATCCAGGCCCTGAGGGAGAACGGCCGGGCCTCGTACGCGGAGCTGGGGCGCCTCGTCGGTCTGTCGGGACCCAGCGTCACCGACCGCATCAACCGGCTGGAGGCGGCCGGCGTCATCACCGGCTACCGCGCCACGGTGAACGCGGCTCAGCTCGGCCTCGGCGTCACCGCCCTCATCGGCATCTCCCTCTCCGACGCCGCCGACCACGAGGACGTGGCGAACCGGATGAAGGACCTCAGCGAGATCGAGGACTGCTGGTTCATCGCCGGCGACGACTCCTTCATGCTCAAGGTGCGGGCGAACGACGTGGACGGCCTGGAGAAGATCATCAGGCGGCTCAGCGGGACCAAGGGCGTGTCCCGGACCCGTACCACGATCGTGCTCTCCACGAAGTGGGAGAACCGGGTCGGAGAGCTGCCCGAAGAGGTGTAGCCGTACGGTGGGGATGTCGTCGGAGAAAGGTGTGGTGCGGGCATGGACGTCGGGCTGAAGCGCGAGCTGGAGGAGAAGGTCGGGGCCGGTGAGCGGCTGACCCGTGAGGACGGCATCGCGCTGTACGAGTCGGACGACCTGGCCTGGCTCGGGGGGCTCGCGCACGAGGTGCGCACCCGCAAGAACGGCGACGTCGTGCACTTCAACGTCAACCGTCACCTCAACATGACGAACGTGTGCACCGCGTCCTGCGCCTACTGCTCGTTCCAGCGCAAGCCGGGCGAGAAGGACGCGTACACGATGCGCATCGAGGAGGCGGTGAAGCTCGCCAAGGCGATGGAGGGCGAGAACCTCACCGAGCTGCACATCGTCAACGGCCTGCACCCCAGCCTGCCGTGGCGCTACTACCCGCGCTCGCTGCGCGAGCTGAAGGCCGCCCTCCCGGACGTCTCGTTGAAGGCGTTCACGGCGACGGAGATCCACCACTTCGAGACGATCAGCGGGCTGTCGGCGTCGGAGATCCTGGACGAGCTGATCGACGCGGGCCTGGAGTCGCTGACCGGCGGCGGCGCGGAGATCTTCGACTGGGAGGTCCGGCAGCACATCGTCGACCACCGCACCCACTGGGAGGACTGGTCGCGCATCCACCGCCTGGCGCACGAGAAGGGTCTCAAGACCCCGTGCACCATGCTGTACGGCCACATCGAGGAGCCGAAGCACCGCGTCGACCACGTCCTGCGGCTGCGCGAGCTCCAGGACGAGACCGGCGGCTTCCAGGTCTTCATCCCGCTGCGCTACCAGCACGACTTCGTGGACATGAAGGACGGCAAGGTCCGCAACCGGCTCCAGGCCCGGACCCAGATGGCGACCGGTGCCGAGGCCCTGAAGACCTTCGCGGTCTCCCGGCTGCTCTTCGACAACGTCCCCCACGTCAAGGTCTTCTGGGTCATGCACGGCGTCCAGACGGCGCAGCTGGCGCTGCAGCACGGCGCGGACGACATGGACGGCTCGGTCGTCGAGTACAAGATCACCCACGACGCGGACAACTACGGCACGCCCAACAAGCTGACCCGCGACGACCTGCTGGACCTCATCCGGGACGCCGGCTTCCGCCCGGTGGAGCGCAACACGCGCTACGAGATCATCCGCGAGTACGACGGCCCGGACCCGGCGCGCCGGGAGTCGCCGCAGCCGATGCGGGTGTGAGCGTGGCGCTTGCCTTCACCCTCGACCCCGCCCTCACCCCCGATCTGCGGGACGGCATCCTCGACCTCTGGACGGACGCCTCCAACGCCGGCGGAGCCATCGGCTTCGTGCCGCCGGTGGACCGCGAGGCGGTCCGGCCGGAGCTGGTCAAGCACCTCGTGGCGATGGCCGAGGGCCGCCACCGGCTGCTCGTCGGGCGGGACGCCGGTGGCGAGGTCGTCGCCGCCGCGTTCTTCGCCTTCAACACGCACCGGCTCCAGACGCACTGGGTCTGGCTGTACACGGTGATGGTGCACCCCCGTCACCAGGGCCGGGGGTACGGCCGTGGCCTGCTGGCGGCCGCCGCCGACGCGGCCCGCGGCTTCGACGGCATCGACGCGATACGGCTCTCCTGCCGCGGCGGACTCGGCCTGGAGAGCTTCTACGGCTCCTGCGGCTACCAGGAGGTCGGCCGGATACCCGGCGCGATCAGGGTCGCTCCGGACGACCACCGCGACGACGTCATCATGCTGCTGCCGTTGGGCTGAACCCCGCTGAGAGATCGACCGCCGGGCATGCTTCACTGGACGAAGGCCCCTTTTGGAATCGGAAGAGTGGATTGACATGCTCCGCTACACACTGATGCGTCTCGGTGTCCTCGCCGGCTGCCTCGTGGTCGTCTGGGGCCTTGTCTACTCGGGCGTCTTCCCGCGCGGCCTCGGCGACTCCAACGGCATGTGGATCATCCTGCTCTCGCTGGTGATCTCCGCGCCGATCAGCTTCGTCGTGCTGCGCAAGGAACGCGACCGCGCCTCGGTGACGGTCGTGGAGCGGGTGGACCGCATGAAGGCCAACCTGGAGGCCAACCGCTCCCAGGAGGACGAGGCGATCGACTCGACCCACGCGCAGGGCCAGACGTCGTAGGGGAGTTGCTCCCGTCCGGGCCGAACTAGGCTGGTCCCATGGGTGCCGTGAAGACCAAACGGATGCCGCGTGCGGTCCGTGAGCAGCAGATGCTGGATGCCGCCGTGGAGATCTTCGGGCGGCGCGGGTACATGGCCGCGTCCATGGACGAGATCGCCGAACTCGCGGGCGTGTCAAAGCCGTTGGTGTACCTGTACCTGAACTCCAAGGACGAGCTCTTCACCGCCTGCATCCGCCGGGAGGCGGCGGCGCTGGTGGCCGCGGTGCGGTCCGGCGTCCGTACCGATCTGCCCGCCGACCGACAGCTCTGGGACGGGCTGCTGGCCTTCTTCGCGCACACCGCGGCCCACCCGCACGCCTGGTCCGTCGTGCACCTCCAGGCCCGTACCCACGGCGAGACCTTCGCCGCCGAGGCCGCCGCGATGCGCGAGGAGATCGTCGCGTTCGTGACACAGCTGATCGCCGTCGCCGCCCGCGAGGCACACCGGGATCCCGACCTCCCCGAACGCGAGGTCGCCGGTCTCGCCGAGGCCCTGGTCGGCGCGGCCGAGTCCCTCGCCACCTGGGCCAACACCGCCGACGGCATCACGGCCCGGCAGGCGACCACGACCCTGATGAACTTCGCCTGGGCGGGCCTGGGCAACCTGATGGAAGGCCGTCCCTGGTCCCCGCAGGAGGGCTAGCCCATGGACCACGACGACATCGTGCTCGTGATCGCCCACCCGTTCGGCGACGTCGAGCGCTCCCTGGCCGACTGGATCGCGCGCGGCCCGGGGCGGCCCTACGTACGCCCGGTCCGGGCCCGGTCGCGCACGACGGGCGAGGAACTGCCCCTGACCGTGATCCCGCTCCGGTACCGCAACACGCGGGCCGCCCGCCGGGCGATCCGGGAGGGCCGGTTCCCCAACCCCTGGCCGCGGACCTGGCCCATGCCGAGCCAGGAGGAAGAGGACGCGACGGATGCGTCCCCCTTCTCCCGGCCCGCCTCGGACGACGCCTACGAGAACGACGCCTACGAGAACGACGACGGCTCCTGAGCGGGAGGACCCCCGCGGTCCGTGAGCGGGTCCACGCGGCCGCTCACATGGACCCGGCCCGCCTCCCCGGTCCCGCGCAGCTCGAACCGCTCGCCGTCCGAAGCGAACGCCACCGTCCCCGGCAGCAGGACCGGGGCCCGGAAGTCGGCGTGGGCGTGGACGGCCGACGGGGTGCCGTGGGCGGCGAGGCAGCGGGCGACGGTCCACATGCCGTGCGCGATGGCGCGGGGGAAGCCGAAGAGGCGGGCGGTGAGCGGGTGCAGATGGATGGGGTTGCGGTCGCCGGAGACGGCCCCGTACCGGCGTCCCACGTCCCCGCCGAGCCGCCACTCGTCCAGCACCGCCGGCGGCTCCCGCTCCGGTTCCGGTGCGGGTTCCCTCGGCTCGGCGGACGTCCCGGTGCGGTGCCGGGCCAGATAGGCGCTCGTCGACTCCCAGACCACGGCCCCGCCGGGCCGGTCCCGTAGCTCCGTGACGACCGACGCCTGCGTCCCCCGTCGATGCGGTGTCAACTCGGCTACGCGCACGGAGAGTTCGTAGGCGTCCGCGGACGCGAGCGCGCGGTGGCGGGTGATGTCGATCGACGTGTGGACCAGGCCCAGCAGCGGGAGCGGGAAGTCCCGGCCGCTCATGATGCGCATGGCCAGCGGGAAGCCCAGGACGTGGGGGTAGGTGATCGGCAGGCCGTCGCCGCCGGTGGCGAACCCGCACACCCGTTCGTAGCAGGACAGCCGGTCGACGTCGACGCGCAGGTCGGGCACGACCAGGCGGCCCCCGGCGAACGCGGCTCCCGGGCGGGGTCTCTTGAACGGCGAGAGCAGCGCGCCCCGCGCGAGCAGCGGCCCCAGCGACGGCGTGCTGCGCAGTGCGGTCATCACGCCCCCAGCAGGCTCTGGCCGCACACCCGCACGACCTGCCCGTTCACCGCGCCGGACGCCGGATGGGCGAGCCAGGCGGTGGTCTCGGCGACGTCCACGGGCAGTCCTCCTTGCGCCAGGGAGTTCATCCGGCGGCCCGCCTCGCGGATGAACAGCGGGACCGCGGCCGTCATCCTCGTCTCGATGAAGCCCGGTGCCACCGCGTTGACCGTGACCCCGTGCTCGGCGAGCGCGCGCGGCGCGAGGGCGCGGACCAGGCCGGCGACCCCCGCCTTGCTCGCGCCGTAGTTGGTCTGCCCCGCGTTGCCCGCGAGCCCGGCGATGGAGGCGGTGGCCACGATCCGGCCGCCGGTCCGCAGGGCCCCCTTGGCGAGCAGTGCGTCCGTGGTGCGGAGCACGCTCGCGAGGTTGACGTCGAGCACCGGACTCCAGCGGTCGGCGGGCATGTTGACCAGTCGCCGGTCCCGGGTGATCCCCGCGTTGTGGATCAGCACGTCGATTCCGTCGGGGAGTTCGGCGGCGATCCGCTCGCCCGCGTCGGCGGCGGTGATGTCGAGGGCGAGGGCGCTGCCGCACAGCCGCTCGGCGACCCGGCGGGCGTCCGCCTCGGCCTGCGGTATGTCGAGCACGACGACATGCGCGCCGTCCCGGGCGAGGGTCTCGGCGACCGCCTCGCCGATGCCGCGCGCACCGCCGGTGACGAGCGCGGTGCGGCCGGCGAGCGGAAGCGCCCGGTCGACGGTTCCTGCGGGCCCCTCGGCCCCCACCCCGATCACCTGGCCGCTGACGTACGCAGACCTGGGGGAGAGGAGGAAACGCAGGGTGGACTCGGCGGCCCGGGCGTCGGCCAGCCGGACCAGGTTCACGGTCCTGCCCCGCCCGATCTCCTTGCCGAGGGAGCGCACGAACCCTTCCAGGGCCTGCTGCACGGCCGCCCGGTGGTGGTCGTCGTCGGCGTCGAGGGGCGAGCCGAGGACCACGACGCGTCCGCTCGTCGCGACCGACCGCACGACCGGGTGCAGGGCCGCGTGCACCTCGGCGAGCGTCTCGACGTCCCGGACGCCGGTCGCGTCCAGCACGACCGCGGCGGGGTCGGGGGAGCCGTCGAGGGGCAGCCCGGTGCGGGCCAGGACCGGCGCGAGATCAAGGGCGGTCGTCCCGGCCGTAAGGTGGAGCAAACTGCCTGTGAGGGACGGGTGTTCGGGTGACCATCGCCTGAGCGCCGCCGGCTGCGGAAGGCCGAGCCGTCGAGTGAGGAAGCGGCCGGGTGCGGTGGCGGTGAAGCTCAGATAGCGGTCGGCCATGTTCGTCTCCCACGGGCTCGGCACACTTGCTTACTCCGGAGTAAGGTTACCGTGGGTAAGTCTAGGTCAAGGGCGAGGAGCAGGTCGAGATGAGTGCCCAGGAACCGTCGGAGCCGTCACGGCTGAGACTCGTGGAGTCGACGCCGAAGCAGCTGACCCCCATCGAGCCCCCGAGGGCCCGCCGCGTCGCGATCGTCGGCGGCACGCGCATCCCCTTCGCCCGCTCCGACGGCCCCTACGCCACCGCCTCCAACCAGGAGATGCTGACGGCCGCGGTGAACGGGCTGGTGAACCGTTACGCCCTCGACGTCCCGGGCGTGGTGGGCGAGTTCGTCGCCGGCGCCGTCCTCAAGCACAGCCGGGACTTCAACCTGGCCCGCGAGACCCTCCTCGGCTCGAAGCTGGACGCCCGCACCCCCGCCTACGACATCCAGCAGGCCTGCGGCACCGGTCTCCAGGCCGTGATCGCCGCCGCCAACAAGATCGCCCTCGGCCAGACCGAGTCCGCGATCGCGGGCGGCGCGGACACCGCCAGCGACGCCCCGCTCGGCGTCAACGACCGGCTGCGCCGCATCCTGCTTCAGGCCCGCCGGGCGAAGTCCACCGGCGCCCGCCTCAAGGCCCTCGCGCAGATCCGCCCCGCCCATCTGATCCCCGACATCCCGCGCAACGCCGAACCGCGCACCGGCCTGTCCATGGGCGAGCACGCGGCGATCACCGCCCGCGCCTGGGGCGTCGAGCGCGCGGCCCAGGACGAACTGGCGGCCACCAGCCACCAGCGGCTCGCCGCCGCCTACGAGCGGGGCTTCTTCAGCGACCTGGTCGTCCCCTTCCGCGACCTGGCCCGCGACCAGAACCTGCGCCCCGACTCCACGGCCGAGCAACTGGCCCGCCTGAAGCCCGTGTTCGGAACCGACGGCCCCGACCCGACCATGACGGCGGGCAACTCGACCCCGCTCACGGACGGCGCGGCCGTCGTGCTCCTCGCCTCCGAGGAGTGGACCGAGGCGCGGGGCCTGGAGCCGCTCGCCTATCTGACCGCGTACGAGACGACGGCCGTGGACTTCGTGCGCGGCGATGTGGCCGGCGGCGAGGACGGCTTGCTGATGGCCCCCGCCTACGCCGTCCCGCGCATGCTGGAGCGGACCGGTCTGACGCTGGCCGACTTCGATCTCGTCGAGGTCCACGAGGCGTTCGCCTCCCAGGTGTTGGCGACGCTCGCGGCCTGGGAGAAGCAGGGCCTCGGACCGGTGGACCGGGACCGGCTGAACGTCGCCGGCTCCTCCCTGGCGACCGGTCACCCGTTCGCCGCGACCGGCGCCCGCATCGTCGCGACGCTGGCCAAGCTGCTCGCCGAACAGGGCGGTCCCGCACGGGGGTTGATCTCGATCTGCGCCGCGGGCGGACAGGGCGTCACCGCGATTCTGGAACGAACGTGAAGGATCCTCATATAACCCCCGAGATTGCACAGCCCTAGCCCCGGAACATCCCGGAACACGCACAGGCTCCACACGTGAGCGCCGTACGATCCCCTACCTAACCGGGGGTAACCCCTGTCATCAGGGGCACACCGGTTGAACGCGTCGGTGCGCGAAGCACGTACGTAAATGCAGCAAGCAGTTTCGTAGCTGCACGCCCAGGGAGCCGCCCGTGTCCACCCCGTCTTCAGCTTCAGCCGCAGGGTCGGCCTTCGCCGACTTCGACGCTCCCCCCACCCTCGTCGCACCCGAGACGCGACGACTCGACGGCGCCGTACGGGAGGCGTCCGTCCCGGCCCTCGCGCGCCCGGTGACGTACGGCTCGCTCGCCGACCTGCCCTACGACAACGCGGCCGCCGCCCCCGCGGCGGTGGTGCTCAGCCGCAAGGCGCAGGACGGCGAGTGGGCCGACATCACGGCGGAACGTTTCGCGGCCCAGGTCCACGCGGTCGCGAAGGGGCTGATCGCGGAGGGCCTCGCCCCCGGCGACCGGCTCGCCATCATGGCCCGCACGAGATACGAGTGGACGCTGCTCGACTTCGCGGCCTGGGCGGCCGGGCTGGTCACCGTCCCCATCTACCCCACCTCCTCCGTCTTCCAGACCCGCTGGATCCTCCACGACTCCGGAGCGGTCGCCCTGGTCACCGAGACCGCCGGCCAGGCCGCGGCCCTCGGCCCGGAACTCGACCGGCTGCCCGACCTCCACCACCTGTGGGTCATGGAGAAGGGGCATGTGGACCGGCTGATCGAGGCGGGCGAGCATGTCCCGGACGCCGAGGTCGAGATCCGTCGCGGGATGCTCGTCCCCGACACCCTCGCCACCCTCGTCTACACCTCCGGCACCACCGGCCGCCCCAAAGGCTGCGCGCTCACCCACGGCAATTTCTTCGCCGAGGTCGACAACGCGATCGAACTCCTCTACCCGGTCTTCAAGTCGAAGAACGACGACGAGCTCTCCGTCCTCCTCTTCCTCCCCATGTCCCATGTCTTCGGCCGCATGGTCGCCATCGCCTGCGTCCGCGCCCGGGTCCGCCTGGGCCACGCCCCGAGCCTGAAGGCGGACGAACTCCTGCCCGACATGGCGGCCTTCAGACCCACCTGTCTGCTGGCCATCCCGTACATGCTGGAGAAGGTCTTCAACACGGCCCGCGCACGGGCGGAGTCGGGCGGCCGACTGTCCTCCTTCGACCGCGCGGTCGGCGTGGCCCGCCGCTACGGGGAGGCGGTGGAGGCCCAGAAGACCGGCGACGGCTCCGGCCCGGCGGCCACCCTCCGCGCCGCCCGCACCTTCTACGACCCGCTGGTCTACCGCCGCATCCGCAACGCGATGGGCGGCCGGGTCCGCCACGCGATCTGCGGCGGCTCCCCGCTGGGCCGCCGCCTCTCCTCCTTCTACCTGGGCGCGGGCATCGAGATCTACGAGGGCTACGGCCTGACGGAGACCACCGGCGCGTCGACGGTCACGCCCCCGATGAAACCCCGCCTGGGAACGGTGGGCTGGCCGCTGCCGGGCACGAAGATCCGCATAGCCGCGGACGGCGAGATCCTCATCGCCGGCGAACACGTCCTGCGCGGCTACTGGGACCCGGCGGCCGGGGGAGTGGTCCCGGCGGCCCCCGACGGCTGGCTGGCCACCGGCGACCTGGGCGAACTGGACGACGAAGGCTTCCTGACCATCACGGGCCGCAAGAAGGAGATGATCATCACCGCGGGCGGCAAGAGCGTCGCGCCCGCGCCCCTGGAGAACTGGCTGCGCTCGCACCCCCTGATCTCCCAGGCGATGGTCCTCGGCGACGGCCGCCCCTACGTCTCCGCCCTCCTCACCCTCGACCCCGACGGCCTCACCCACTGGCGTCAGATGAACGGCAAGCACCCGGTCCCGGCGGAGCTCCTGATCGACGACGCGGATCTGAACGCCGTGCTCCAGCGCGCGATCGACGAGTCCAACAAGCTGGTCTCCCGCCCGGAGTCCATCCGCCGCTTCGCCATCCTCCCGACGGACTTCACGGAGTTCTCCGGCCACCTCACCCCGTCGATGAAACTCCGCCGCGAGGCGATCCTGCGCGACTTCGCGGAACAAGTGGAAGGCCTGTACACGCAGCAGTAGGAGAAGATGCCGCTCGTGAACGGCATGAACGCCATGAACGGCATAAGCGGCATGAACATCATCGAGTTCCTCCACCACCCCGACGACGAACACCCGTCCTCCCCCGTCTGGGGCATCCGGGTGGACGGCGCCGATCTGCGCGCGCTGACGGCCTGGGCGACGCGCGAACTGCGGCGGCCGGAGCTCGAGGACCAGTTCGAGGACCAGGAGCGTGAGTCGGCCGAGCTGATCTGGCAAGGCCACGGGGGCCTGGGCGTCCGGGAGTTCGAGGACACCCCGAACCACTTCCTCACCGAGACGGCCCCGGTCCCGCTCCTCGGCTGCCGCTGCGGCCTGTGGTTCTGCGCGCCCCTGATGACCCGCATCGCCGCGACGTCGACGACGGTCACCTGGACGTCCTTCCACTACCCGGAGCGGGAACACTGGGGCGAACTGCCGCTGGGCCCGTTCACCTTCGACCGGGAGGCGTACGAGCGCACGCTGAGATCCCCGACGGCCCTGCCGGAGGACCCCCTGGGCCCGCCACCGCCCGGACTGGGGGTGTAGTCAGGCGGGTGGGTCGGCGTGCCGGTCGCTCAGGGCGCGTCGTCCCGCAGCACGCTGTAGGACACGCTGTCACGCCAGCGCCCGTCCCGGAAAATGACGCTGCGCAGGACGCCCTCGCGGGTGAAACCGACCTTCTCCAGGGCGCGTTGCTCGGCGATGTTCTCCACGTCGGTGTGCGCCTCGATCCGCGCGGCGGGCGTGTGCGCGAACAGGTAGCGGGCCAGGAGGCGTTGGGCCTGGGTGCCGACGCCACGCCCCTGGGCCTGCGGCAGCAGTTGGATGCCCATGTTCCAGTAGTACGAGTGGGGCACGGTGACGACCTTGCGCCAGGCCACGAAGCCGAGCGTGTCCGTGTCGGTCGTCACCATCAGCTGGCCGCCGTCGGCGGAGAGCATGCCGTTCTCGGCCCAGCGGCGCCTGAAGCGCCCGGGATCCGTCCACCCGAACCACGCGAACGGCCCAGCGGCCTCGGGGTCGACCATGAACCGCTCCAGCATCGGCAGATCACCCTCACGAACGGGCCGCAGTCGCACAACGTCGTCAATCACCCGAACACGCTAACCGTGCGCGCGCTGCATCACATAGGTGTTTCCGGCGTCGGGATCGCTGTAGAAGAAGAACAGCACGAGCTTGCTGCGGGCATCGCGGTCCACGTAGAACCGCCAGGTGTAGGCCGAGGGCACCTCGGACGACTCCGTGGGCGCCGGTGTGGCGGCCCGTGTCCCGACCGCCGTCCGGGTCGTCATGGTGAGGCTGATCGTCTGGCCTCCGGCCTGGTCGGCCAGTGCCCAGGTCCCCGTGCCGGTCACGCGCCAGGCGTCGTCGAAGTCGAAGTCCTGGCCGTCGAGTTGCCGAAAGGCCGCAGTCCCGTCCGGGCGGAGGGTGAGCCGCGTTCCCTCGACGCACTCCCAGGTCCCGACGGCCTCGGCCGCTTCGGCGTCGTGCAGCCCGGTGCCGTTGTAGTACTGGTAGGGACCGGCGAGGCCGGCGGTGCATGCGCTCAGTGCGGCGATCAACGCGACGGACGACGCGAGTGACGCACCTGCAAGAGGCCATCTCATGGCCACACCCTCGCAGAGTTTTTGAACGTGTTCAACTCAAGCGGGGTGCGCGATCACGTCGAGGCGGGGTGCCGGCGCGGCGTCGCGCCCTGCGCGTCGTACGTCGACCTTGCACGGGCATTGACTTCACAAGACCCTCGCGGGACATTCCGGGCTCCGCACCCGAAATCATTCATCCATGCGTTTTCTGCGGGCTGGAGTGGGCCATGAACACGAGCGCGGACCCTGCGAGATCTGTCGGACTGCCCTCCCGTAGGGCCGTGCTCGGGGCGGCCACCGCCGGGGCCGGGCTTGCGGTCGCCGGTGGAGGGGCGCGGGCGGCGGATCTTCCGCTTCTCGGTACCTATGACGTCGTCGTCATCGGGTCGGGGGCCGCGGGGATGACCGCCGCGCTCACGGCCGCCAAGCGGCAACTGACGTGTGTCGTCGTCGAGAAGGCGCCGACCTTCGGGGGGTCCGCCGCCCGGTCGGGCGCCGGGATCTGGATCCCGAACAACTCCGTCATCCTGGCCGCCGGGGTGCCGGACACGCCCGCGAAGGCGGCCGCCTATCTCGCCGCCGTCGTCGGGGCGGACGTGCCCGCCGACCGGCAGGCCGCCTTCCTCGCGCACGGGCCCGCCATGCTCTCCTTCGTCATGGCCAACAGCCCGCTGCGCTTCCGCTGGATGGAGGGGTACAGCGACTACTACCCCGAACTGTCCGGCGGACTGCCCGGCGGGCGGTCCGTCGAGCCCGATCAGCTCGACGGCAACCTCCTCGGCGCCGAACTCGCCCGGCTCAACCCCCCGTACCTCGCAGTCCCGGCCGGCATGGTCGTGTTCAGCGCCGACTACAAGTGGCTCGCGCTGGCCGCCGTCAGCCTCAAGGGGGCCGCCGTCGCCACCGAGTGTCTGGCCCGGGGCACGAAAGCCGCCCTGCTCGGGCAGAAGCCGCTCACCATGGGCCAGTCCCTGGCCGCCGGCCTGCGCGCCGGACTGCTCGCCGCCCAGGTCCCGGTATGGCTGAACACCCCGCTCACCGACCTGTTCGTGGAGGGCGGCGTGGTCACCGGGGCCGTCGTCACCCGCAACGGCGTGCCGGGGCTGGTGCGGGCGCGGCGGGGGGTCGTCGTCGGCTCGGGCGGGTTCGAGCACAACGCGGCGATGCGGGCGCAGTACCAGCGGCAGCCGATCGGGACCGAGTGGACGGTCGGGGCGAAGGAGAACACGGGGGACGGGATCCGTGCCGGCCAACGAGCCGGAGGAGCCGTCGCGTTGATGGACGACGCCTGGTGGGGGCCCGCCATCCCGCTCCCCGGCGAGCCGTACTTCTGCCTCGCCGAACGCACCCTCCCCGGCGGCCTGTTGGTCAACCAGGCCGGCGCCCGCTTCGTCAACGAGGCCGCCCCCTACAGCGACGTCGTCCACACGATGTACGACCGGAATCCGACCGCCCCCGACATCCCGGCCTGGCTGGTCGTCGACCAGAACTACCGCAACCGGTACCTCTTCAAGGACGTCGCCCCGACCTTCGCGTTCCCCGCCGACTGGTACAGCTCGGGCGCCGCCCACAAGGCCTGGACCCTGGACGCCCTCGCGGCCTCCATCGGCGTCCCGGCCGCCGCCCTGCGCGCCTCCGTCGACCGGTTCAACACCCTCGCCCTGCACGGCAAGGACACCGACTTCCAACGCGGCGACAGCGCCTATGACCACTACTACACGGACCCGTCCGTACTGCCCAACTCCTGCCTCGCACCGCTCTGGCTGCCCCCGTACCACGCCTTCCGGATCGTCCCCGGCGACCTCGGCACGAAGGGCGGCCTGCGCACGGACGCCCGGGCGCGGGTCCTGCGGGCGGACGGCTCCGTCGTCCCCGGGCTGTACGCCGCCGGGAACGCCGGCGCGGCCGTCATGGGCCACAGCTACGCGGGCGCCGGTTCGACGATCGGGCCCGCGATGACCTTCGGGTACATCGCGGCCCTCGATCTCGCAGCCACGCCCACGCCGGGTTGAGCGCGCCTACGCGGGGTTGAACACGCCCACGCCGGGTTGAACACGCCTACGCGGGGTTGAAGGTGATGACGGCGGTGTAGTCGGAACCGGCGTGGAACTCCACCCGTTGGGTGCGGGACGGTGAACCGATTTTGCTCAGCGGCAGGACCCAGGTCTGCGTGCCGCCGCTGACCGTCCTCGTGGGGCGGGCCGAGGTCTCCGTCCAGCTCCAGTCCGCCGACCGGCTCCGGAAGAGGCCGCCGTTCTCGATCATGTAGTCGGCGCCGAGGGCCGAGGGGGAGGGGTAGGGGAGCTGGTAGCCGGTCTTGGTGTTGCCGTCGGTGTCGATGAACACGTGGTAGAAGGGCTTCGCCGAGCGGAAGGTCACCTTGAACGTCACGGTTCCGGAGGACACGCACGCCGAGTAGTCGGTGAGCGGGCCGGAACCCGCGGCCGAGGTGCAGGAGGGGCCGTCGTCGCTGCCGCCCGCCTTGACGTCGGCCACGTCGGTGCCTGCGCCCGAGCCGGTGTCGGCGTCCTGGCCGGTGGACGGCCCGGCCTGGGTGGGCGCGCCGGCGTTCTTGGCCGACCCCGTGGCCGACGCCTTCGGCGACGCGCTCGTGGCGCCGGGCGACGGCGACGCGGACGGTGCGGTCGACGCCGAGGCCGAGCCGGACCCGCTCGGCGCGCTCGCGTCCGGCCCGGTGCCCCGCGCGTTGTCCGCCGGGCCGCCGCCCGGCATCGAGGTCGCCGACCGCGAGTCCCCGTCACCGCCGCCGGTCCCCACGAAGGCCGCGCCACCGATCAGGGCGGCCACGAGCACAGCGGCCCCCGCCAGCAGCACCGGCCGCGACAACCGCCGCCGGTCCCGGGCCGGGGCAGGGGACGAGGCCGGGTCCGGGTCCGGGGGCGAGGCCGGAGGCGTGGTCGCGGTCGTGGTCGCGGTCCGGGCGTCGGCCGAGGTCCGAGGTGCCGTCTGAGACCGGGGGGTGGCCGTCCCGGTCGGTGGCGTGGCGGAGGCCTCCGCCGCGAACGCGGCCGCCGCCTCGGACATCGGCGGCGCTGCGGCCCCGGACTCCGGGGAGGACGCTGAATCGTCCTCTGCGCCGGTGCGGCCGGGCGGGGCGACGGCAGCCGACGCCGCGGCGATCGCCGACGGTCCCCTCGACCGGCGGGGCAGCGGAGACTGCACTGTTTCGCGTCCTTCCAGCATCCGGGAGAGGGCTGCCGAACACGGCCGGCAGCCCTGAGGCGCCGATCGTACCTGGGTTCGATTGGGATCCAGGTCCAAACCGGCGTCCCGATGTTGTCGCCAAGTTGCTTGCGGAGAACCCCCGTTGGGCCCGACGGCTGCGTGCCTTCCTCAGGGCCTGTCCGGCGCTACAGCGGCTTGCGCAGGATCAGGAAGGCCTGCGGGACCTTCTCCCCGCGGTCGGTGTTCGGCTCCCGTACCGTGCGGGACTGCTCGGTGAAACCGGCCGCGGTCAGCAGCTCGACCATCTGCTCCGGACGGCGCCGCAGGAAGTCGAGGGCGACCGGGTGACCCCAGGGGCGGTCGTGGCGGCGGGGCACGTCGCCGACCTGGAAGCCGAGGAGGAGGTGGCCGCCGGGGGCGAGAACCCGGTGGAACTCGGCGAAGAGGGCGGGGAGTTCGTCCACAGGGGTGTGGATGGAGGAGTACCAGCTGACCGCGCCGTCGAGGGAGCCGTCCGGATGGCCGTCCAGCTTCAGCATCGAGCCCTGCTCGAACCGGATCCCCGGGTTCTCGCGCCGCGCGATCGCCAGCATCGACTCCGAGAGGTCGAGCCCCGACACGGACAGTCCCAGGGTGGCGAGGAACCCCGTGACCCGGCCGGGCCCGCACCCGAGATCGACCACCCGGCCACCGGTGCCGACGAACTCGGAGTACGCCCGCATCACGGCCCGCTCAAGCGGCTGAGCCGCGACCTCGTCACGGAGGAGGTCGGCGTAGTCGTCGGCGATGGCGTCGTAGAAGGTGCGGGTGGCGGTGAGGAAGTCATCGGTGTCCGTCATGGGCGGGGACCCTAGCCGCCCCCACTGACACCAGGTCCCTTCCAAGCCACCCCTGCTGACGATGCGTCCCTTCCGGCATTTCTAGGCGACCCCCAGCGCCCGCAGCCCCCCGGCCGTCGCCGCAGCCGCCAGCACCACCACCGCGAACGGGGCCCTGATCCACGCCAGCACCCCGGCGACCAGCACCCCGGCCGGACGCGCCCACCCGGCGAAGCCGCCGTCCTCGGTCAGCGCGCCCGTCGCCAGCAGCGCGACCAGCAGGACCACCGCCCCGGCGGAAAGCAGCTCCTGGACCCGGGCGGGCAGTTCCAGCCGCCCGTGCAGCGCGGGGCCGATCAACCGGAGGGCGTACGTTCCGACGGCCAGCATCAGGATCACGGCCACCGTCGCACTCATGCCGCGACCTCCTTACGGCCGTATCCGTATACGGCCAGGCCGGCCAGCGCGAGCAGCACCGGCGCTCCGGCCGGGACGAACGGCGTCGCCGCGAGTGCCAGGACCGCGCCGAGGGCCGCCGGACGGCGCAGGCGCGCGTCCTTGCGGAGAGCGGGCAGGACCAGGGCGACGAGGACGGCCGGGAAGGCGGCGTCCAGCCCGTAGACGGCCGTGTCGCCGAGGGCGCTTCCGGCGAGGGCCCCGACGAGCACGCCCGTGTTCCAGACGGCGAACAGGCCGATGCCGGAGATCCAGAACGCGGCGCGGCGGCGGGCGGGGTCCGGCTGGGCGAGGGCGAACGCGACCGTCTCGTCGGTCACCAGGTGCGCGCCGAGGAGCCGCGTCGCCCGGCCGGGGCCGAGGAGGTCGGCGACCGCGAGGCTGAACGCGGCGTTGCGGGTGTTGAGCAGGAGCCCGGTCGCGGCGGCGGCGAGCGGACCGCCCCCGGCGATCAGGATGCCGACCGCGCTGAACTGGGCGGAGCCCGCGTACACCACCAGGGACATCACCACGGGGGCCCAGACCGGCAGCCCGCCGGCCACGGAGATCGCACCGAAGGACAGGCCGACGACGCCGCTGGCCACCCAGACGAGGGAGGCGTCCCGGGTGAGCCGGGCCGACTGGGCGTCCCGGGTGAGCCGGATCAGGCCGGCCCGCTCGGATCGCCACCAGGGTGTTCGTTCTGCCGTACGCATGTTCTCTACAATGAACAGAAGCATCCGAGTTCGTCAAGGCGAACGATCGTACCGATGGAGCGAACGAGATGTCCGAGACGGCCGGAAGCCCGCCCAGACTCCCCCTGGACTGGATCGCCGCGTCCCTGCGGCGCGAGCGCACCCGCGCCGGGCTGTCCCTGTCCGAGCTGGCCAAGCGGGCCGGCATCGCCAAGTCCACGCTGTCCCAGCTGGAGGCGGCGAGCGGGAATCCGAGCGTCGAGACGCTGTGGGCGCTGGGCGTGGCGCTCGGCGTGCCCTTCAGCGCGCTCGTCGAGCCGTCGGCGCCGTCCGTGCAGGTGGTCCGGGCGGGCGAGGGGCCGACCGTCGTCTCCGAGAAGGCCGAGTTCGCGGGCACCCTGCTGTCCGCCAGCCCGCCCGGCGCGCGGCGGGACATCTATCACCTGCGGGTCGAGCCCGGGGCCGTCCGGGATTCGGAGCCGCATATTCCCGGCACGGTGGAGCACCTGATCGTGAGCACGGGGAGAGTGAAGGCCGGACCGGCGGGGGAGACCGTGGAACTCGACCCCGGGGACTACATGACCTACCGCGGGGATGTGCCGCATTCGTACGAGGCGCTGACGCCGGGCACCACGTTCATCCTGGTCATGCAGCACGTCTGACGGTCTCGTCATGCAGTACGTCGTACGTCTGACGTGCTGCATATGCCGGGGCAAAGGCAGGAGCCCCGTGCCGAAAGGCACAGGGCTCCTTGGGTACTGCTCTCAGACTTGCGATCTCACGGGTGTGAGGGAGGTTCAGACGGGAGTGACGTTCTCCGCCTGCGGACCCTTCGGGCCCTGCGTCACGTCGAAGGAGACCTGCTGGTTCTCCTCGAGCGAACGGAAACCCTGCGCGTTGATCGCGGAGTAGTGGACGAAGACGTCGGGGCCGCCGCCTTCCTGGGCGATGAAGCCAAAGCCCTTTTCGGCGTTGAACCACTTCACGGTTCCGGTAGCCATAAGCCCTCCTTGGGCCCAAAGGGTTGCCCTGCTCCAGAACCCTGCAAGCGTGAAAGCAAGTGCCGCACAACTGCATACGTCTGAAAACGACGAGAGCCCGCGGTTACATGCTCCGCAGGCTCTGTACTGCAAGGGAAACCAAACTGCAACTTGCGGCGAGCCTAGCACGCAGGCTGCCGAATGCAATAGAGGTCAAGATCACGTCACCCGGATGTTTGAAGATCCCTGAAAGAGGTTGACCCGGAGGCGCTCGGGGGTCGGAGTCCGGCGCGCCCGGGACGGGGTCTAGCCTCACGATGTGGACAATTCTCGCACCCGGCCGCGCGTCGGCCACATCCAGTTCCTCAACTGCCTGCCCCTCTACTGGGGGCTCGCGAGAACCGGCACCCTCCTCGACTTCGAGCTCACCAAGGACACCCCGGAGAAGCTGAGCGAGCGGCTGGTGCACGGCGACCTCGACGTCGGTCCGATCACCCTCGTCGAGTTCCTCAGGAACGCCGACGACCTGGTCGCCTTCCCCGACATCGCCGTCGGCTGCGACGGCCCGGTGATGTCCTGCGTGATCGTCTCGCAGGTCCCGCTGGAGGAGCTGGACGGCGCACGGGTCGCACTCGGCTCGACGTCCCGCACCTCGGTGCGCCTGGCCCAGCTGCTCCTGGCCGACCGCTTCGGGGTCCGGCCGGACTACTACACCTGCCCGCCCGACCTCAGCCTGATGATGCAGGAGGCCGAGGCCGCCGTGCTCATCGGCGACGCGGCGCTGCGGGCCAACCTGCTGGACGGACCGCGGCTCGGCCTGGAGGTGCACGACCTCGGCGCGCTCTGGAAGGAGTGGACCGGCCTGCCCTTCGTCTTCGCGGTGTGGGCGGCCCGGCGCGAGTACCTGGAGCGTGAGCCGGTCATCACCCACCAGGTCCACCAGGCCTTCCTCGACTCCCGCAACCTCTCCCTGGACGAGGTCGGCAAGGTCGCCGAGCAGGCGGCCCGCTGGGAGGAGTTCGACGAACACGTCCTCGAGCAGTACTTCACCACCCTCGACTTCCGCTTCGGCGAGGCCCAACTGGCGGCCGTGGCGGAGTTCGCCCGCCGTGTCGGCCCGACGACGGGCTTCCCGGCCGATGTGAAGGTGGAACTGCTCCGGCCCCGATCTGCGTAATCTGCTGCAGAACGTGTTGCACGACGTGTTGCACACAGCGTGCTGCACGACGTGCTGTGCACGGGGGAGGGGTGGACGGCCATGCAGCCGCTCGGAGACGACGAACCCACGACCGTGGGGCCCTACCGGCTGCTCGGCCGACTCGGCTCCGGCGGGATGGGCCGTGTCTTTCTCGGCCGCAGCGCCGGCGGCCGCACGGTCGCCGTCAAGATCGTGCACCCGCACCTCGCGCTCGACGAGGAGTTCCGCGCCCGCTTCCGGCGCGAGGTCGACGCCGCCAGACGGGTCGGCGGGGCGTGGACCGCGCCGGTCCTGGACGCCGACCCCGAGGCGGCCGTCCCCTGGGTGGCCACCGGCTACGCGGCGGGCCCGTCCCTGGCCGCGGCGGTCGCCTCCGACGGGCCCCTCCCGCACCACTCCGTGCAAGTGCTGGGCGCGGGCCTGGCCGAGGCGCTCGCCGCCGTGCACGAACTGGGCCTGGTGCACCGGGACGTGAAGCCGTCCAACGTCCTGCTGACGGTCGACGGCCCGCTGCTCATCGACTTCGGCATCGCCCGCGCCACCGACGGCACCGCCTCGCTCACCTCGACCGGCGTCTCGGTCGGCTCGCCCGGCTACATGGCCCCCGAACAGATCCTCGGCCGGGGCGCGTCCGGTGCGGCCGACGTGTTCTCCCTCGGCGCGGTGCTGGCCTACGCGGCGACCGGGCAGCCCCCGTTCCCCGGGGACTCCTCGGCCGCCCTCCTCTACCGGGTCGTCCACGAACCGCCGGAACTGGGCGAGCCGGAGGGCGGACTGCTCCGGGGCGACCTGCGGGAAGTCGTCGAGGCCTGCCTCGCCAAGGACCCCGCCGCCCGACCCGCCCCCGCCGACCTCGCCCGACGGCTCGCTCCCGAAGGCGCGGCCCGACTGGTGGCGGACGGCTGGCTGCCGGGTGCGCTGGTGCAGCAGGTGGGGCGGAGCGCCGTCCAACTGCTGAACCTGGAGGGGACGGCGGCGGGGGCGGCTGTGGCCCCGGTCGCGTCCGGGCCGGTGGCCTTCAGCAGTGCGGCGGTGACGTCCGGGGAGTTCGGTCCGCCGCCGGTCATGGACGCACCGGCTTCCACACCGGCTTCCACACCGGCTTCCGTGCCGGCCTCCGTTCCGGTGCCGGTGTCGGCACCGGTGTCGGTGCCCGAGCCGCGGGACGCCGAGCCGTCGGCCGCCCCCGGCAAGGTGTCCGTCACCGTGGCCGCCTCCGCCGCGGCGGGCGAGGGCGGGCGCGGGCGTCGGCTGAGCTGCACCGTCGCGCTGGCGGTCGCGGGAGCGATGGCGGCGGTGACGGTCGGTTCGGTCTTCCTGTTCGACCTGCTGCCGGGCGACCGCGACAAGGACTCCGCCGCCGGCAGCGACTCCTACTCGGCGCAACCGACGGCGGACTCGACGGCGGACTCGACCGCTGCCGCGAGCGGCGGCCCCGCCGACGGCGCGTCGCCCGCCGCGCTCCCGGCGAACTACGTCGGCACCTGGGAGGGCCAGGGCAGCGGACTCAGCGGCACACTGCCGATGGGCACCTTCCGGGTGACGGTCCAACAGGCGGACGTCGGCGAGAAGTTGGGCGAACTACGGCAGACGGACGTGCTCGGCGGAGTCTGCGTCGACCTGCTGACGCTGAAGCAGGTGACGCAGAAGGAGGTCGTCGCCACCTCGGTGGGGGCGGAGAGCAACCACGGCGGCTGCAATCCGCAGGCCCACACCATCACGCTCACCCCGACCGGCGACGACCTGACCTACGCCTCCGACAGCGCGGCCGAGGGCAATCCGGTGGCCCGCATGTCGAAGGTCTCGTAGTGGGCGCCGGTACCGGCCGGTTCCGGGCCCGCGACGGCTGGGGTCTCGCCGGGGGCGTCCTGCTCCTGGCGGCTCTGCTGGCCGTCCTGCTGACCGCGATGGGCCTGCTGAAGTGGTTCGTGCGCGTGACCGCGCCGGTGCTGGTGGAACTGCCCGGCGGCGGCTGGACGGTCGGCGCCGGGCTCGGGCTGCTGTCGGTGGCCGGCTGGGTCGGCGGGGCGTGGTTCTCCGCCCCGGAACGCAACCGGGGCCGCACCCGGCCGGTGCGGATCGGACGTTCGATCGGGGGCGCCCTCTGCTGGACGGCCGGGTTCGGCGCGATGATGTACGTCCTCGGCGCGCTGCCCGGCAGGAACTGCAGTTCGGGCGGGGCCATGTGCGACTACATCCCGGGCACCGGCAGCGCCCTGCTGGCCTACGCGGCCACGGCGGCCCTGCTCGGCTACCTCTGGTACCGCCGCCGCGGCGCGGTGACCTCGGCGCAGCGCGCGCAGGAGCAGGCCCGGCTGAAGCGGCTCCGCAAGAAGGGCAAGGGGAAGAGCAGGACCGCGCGGGGGAGCCGGTGAGCACGGCGGCGATCACGGGGATGTACACGGCGATGAGCACGCCTCCCAGCGACCTGGCGCTCGCCGCCGTCGCCGCGCTGTGGGGCGCCGCGGCGGGGGTGCTGCTGCCGCGGGCCGCCTACCGCTTCTCGGCGCCGTGGGAGGAACGGGAGGGCGGCTGGCGGGAGACCTGCCCGGCCGGTCACCCGATCGGCGGATGGCTCGGGCGCGCGCACTGCCCTCGGTGCCGGGCCTCCTACGCCCCCGGCGCGCTCCTCCTGCCCGCCCTCACCGCGCTCCTCTGCGCCGCCCTCGCCCTCGCCACCGGCACCCGGCCCGAGCTGGCCGTCTGGCTGCTGCTCGCGCCGGTCGGGGTGCTGCTGGGCGTCGTCGACGTGCGGGTGCGGCGGCTGCCCGATCCGCTCACCCTGCCGCTCGCGGCCGCCGCCCTCGCCCTGCTGGGCCCGGTCGCGCTGCTGCCCGAGCACGCCGGCCACTGGACGACGGCCCTGCTGGGCGCGCTCGCCCTGGGCGGCGCGTATCTCGTGCTGCACCTTGTCAACCCCGGCGGGATGGCCTTCGGCGATGTGAAGCTGGCGCTCGGGACGGGCGCCGTCCTCGGCTGGTACGGCTGGGCGACGGTCATGCTGGGCACGTTCGCCGCGTTCCTGTTCGGCGCGCTGTACGGGGGCGCGCTGGTCGTCCTCGGGCGGGCCGGACGCAAGACGTTGATCGCGTTCGGGCCGTTCATGCTCGTGGGGACCTTCGCGGGGCTGCTGATCGGCGCGTACACGGCCTGAAGTCGGCCTCGTCGGAGCGCTGGCGTAGGCTGGTTCGGTCCGTCCAGAACCCTTGATCCTTGACGAAAGGGACGCCCCCGGTGACCGAGAAGGCCGACCTTCAGTCCGTGCTCGACCGTGCCGCGGCCGGTGGGCGGATCACGCCGGAAGAGGCCCTCGACCTCTACCGCGACGCCCCGCTGCACGCGCTCGGCGCCGCCGCCGACGCCGTACGCCGCCGTATGTACGCCGGCACCGAGCACATCGCGACGTACATCATCGAGCGGAACATCAACTACACGAACGTGTGCGTCACGGCGTGCAAGTTCTGCGCCTTCTACGCGCCCCCGAAGGACACCGCCAAGGGCTGGACGCGCGATCTGGACGACATCCTGCGCCGCTGCGCGGAGACCGTCGAACTCGGCGGCACCCAGATCATGTTCCAGGGCGGGCACCACCCGGACTTCGGCGTCGAGTACTACGAGAAGCACTTCGCCGCCATCAAGCAGGCGTACCCGCAGCTGGTGATCCACTCCCTGGGCGCGTCCGAGGTCGAGCACATGGCGCGGATCTCGAAGGTGAGCGTGGAGGAGGCGATCACGCGCATCCACGCGGCCGGTCTCGACTCCTTCGCGGGCGCCGGCGCCGAGCTGCTCCCCGCCCGCCCCCGCAAGGCGATCGCCCCGCTGAAGGAGTCCGGCGAGCGCTGGCTGGAGATCATGGAGACCGCGCACGGGCTGGGCGTCGAGTCGACGTCCACCATGCTGATGGGCACCGGCGAGACCAACGCCGAGCGCATCGAGCACCTGCGGATGATCCGTGACGTGCAGGACCGGACGGGCGGCTTCCGCGCCTTCATCCCGTACACCTACCAGCCCGAGAACAACCACCTGAAGGGCCGCACCCAGGCGACGCTCTTCGAGTACCTGCGGATGATCGCGATCGCCCGGCTGTTCATGGACAACATCCGGCACATCCAGGGCTCTTGGCTGACCACCGGCAAGGAGGTCGGCCAACTCTCCCTGCACTACGGCGCGGACGACCTCGGCTCGATCATGCTGGAGGAGAACGTCGTCTCGTCGGCCGGCGCCAAGCACCGCTCCAACCGCCTTGAGATCATCGACCTGATCAGGAAGGCGGGCCGCGTCCCCGCGCAGCGCGCCACGACGTACGAGCACCTCGTGGTCCACGACGACCCGGCGAACGACCCCGTCGACGAGCGGGTCATGTCCCACATCTCGTCCACGGCGATCGCGGGCGGCACGGCCCACCCCGAACTGAAGCTGCTCGCCTCCAATTAGCCTTCGCCTCCCATTGGCTTCGATGAGTTTCCGACTAGGGCTGCTGTGCTGACGATCCACTCCGACTCCAGGGGCCGGGCGCTCGCCGTCGAGGGCGCCTGGGTCGCCGAGGCCGGCCCGCTGGAACAGCTCGTCGACGCGTTTCCGCGGGCCAGGGTGCGCCGGTGGCCCGGCATCCTCACGCCCGGACTGATCAACCTGCACGGCACGGAGCTGCTGGACGGGGCCTACCACCCGGATCCGCGGGAGGCCGACGAACTGGGCACCGCGCCGCTGACCGGGGACGCGCTCACGGCGCTCGCCCCGGACGACGCCCGCTGGGGCGCGAGCGCCCGGCGCGGGGTGCAGCGCATGCTGGCCCACGGCACGGTCGCGGCGGCCTGCGAGGGCGGCGAACCGGCCCGTCGCGCGGTGCGGGACGCCGTACGCCGGTCCGGCCTCGCGACCATCGGCCGGCTCGGGCAGCCCGGCGGGGCGCCCTCGCTGGATCCGTACGCGTGTGGCCTGCCGGTGGAGTTCGCCCGGCCGAGGGAGCGCGGCTCCGCCGCCCGGTTCGCCTTCTTCGACGTCCCCGACGAGACGGCCCTCGCCACCGCCGGCGCGGGAACCTGCGTGGCGACGGTGGTCGAGGGCCGCCTCGTGTACAGACGGCGCTAGGCCGACCTCAAGGGGCTGAGGCGGGGGCCGGGGCCTACTCCGAGAACGCCTCCGCGAAGGCTCCGGCCTCCTGGTCGACGCCACTGCAGTTGGTCAGCGCGTCGTCCGTGTCGGTGCCCTCCTCACACTGCTGGTCCCGGAACGTCGACCACATCGACACCCAGGAGATGCCCTTCTCCTTGGCGAACGTCCGCACCTGCGCCGCGTCCTCGAGCGTGAACGTCTCGTTGTCGACGTCGTTCGTGCCGATCATCGAGGTCAGCGCCATCGCCTTCCACGCATTGACGTCCGTCGTGCCGAAGACCTCCTTGAGCTGTGCCTGCGCGGCCGTCGCCGCGGTGATCGCGTACCCGCCCATGTCGCCGGAGTACGACTCGCCGTAGTTCATCGTCATGAGGTTGACGGTGGATACCTGTACGTCGTATTTGTTCGCGGACGCCAGCAGCGCCAGGCTGTCGGCGTCCAGCCCGGAGGGCATCACCGGGAGCGTGAAGGAGACCTCCAGGTCCGTGCGCTCCTTCTGCAAGGCCGCGATCGCCTCGGAACGCAGGGCGACCGAGGCGGAGTCGGTCAGTTCGTCGCCCTCGATGTCGAAGTCGGCCTGGGTGGAGCCGGCCGCGTCGAGCGCCGCGCCGTACGCCTCCGCGAGTGCGGACGCGCTGTCGCAGGTCGCCGCCAGTTCGTCGCCGGAGGCCCCGCCGAAGGAGACGCGCACCGTGGCGCCCGAATCCGTCAGCGCCGCGATCCGGGACTTCACGGTCGTGTCGTCGATGGCGAGCGTGCCGTTCCACTTCGGCGTACAGCCGCTGCCGCTGCCGATGACGAACGCCAGGTTGTACGTCGCCGGCGAACCGGCGGAGTCGTTCTCCGACGCCTCCCCCGCGCTCACGTACGGCGCGTAGGAGGTGCTGGTACTGGATGAGCTCGCGCTCTCCGATGGAGAGGGGCTGCTGCTCGCCCGTTCGGTGGCCGCGGGCGCCGCGTCCGACGTGCTGTCGGAGCCCGCGGAGCATCCCGATACGGCCAGGGCAAACAGGCAGGTGACCCCAGCCGTCGGCATCAGGAAACTCCTCATTGCGTATGCACCCGCTCTCGTGATTTCTGTCTCAGGACGGAAACAAAAGGCGTTTCCGAATTGGAAATGTCTCACATGTGGGCGGATCGCGCGGGAACAGTGGACACACAGGCAGGTCATGGACGCAAGCGCGCAAAAGGTGATAACCACCCGCCCAAAAGGGACAATCAACCCTCGCATGGGAGATCGATGTTGCGCAGGGCTTTCAAGCTTCTCTCAGGGAAGAGACAGGTTCACGCGTTTCTCATTGGTCTCTCACAAGTGGTTCAGAGTCAGCGCCACATAAACGCTCTCTAATATCCGGGGATATGCAATCCGAGCCTGCCATCGAAAGCCGTGCCGCCTCTCGCGGCAGCCGTCGCGGCCGCAAACGTGACGTCGCCTCCGCCGAGGGGCCCGTGTTCGTTGACAACTCCGGACGCAGGTCGAAGATGCTGCGCCGGATCGGTCTTCTCATGGGCGTGGGCTGCCTCGTGTACGCCGTCGTCCTCGGAGCCGCCTTCATGGGCTGGGGCACCTCGCTGACCCCGTCCTCGCTGCTGCCCTTCGGCGGCAGAGGCGGCCCGGGCGGTTCCCAGAACTCCGGCCCCGGCGGCGTCCAGCCGCAGGGCGGCGTCGGGACCCCGCCCTCGAAGCCCAACGGCACCCCGCCGTCGGGCGTCGCCACCGGCGAGCCGCCGAGCTCCGCCCCGACCGCGACCGCGAGCGCCTCCGCGGCCGCCAACTGACCGGAGCGCAGCCACTCCCATGACGACCACTACCTCCCGCGGCCGCCGCCGCGCCCCGAGCCGCATAGAGCGGGCGGCGGGCAAGGCCGCGGCGCTCCAGAAACCGCGAGTCATCCTCGCCCTGCTGCTTCTGCTCGCGCTGACCATGGTGATGCTCCTCGACGGCTATCTGCGCGCCGAGGTCGGCGGCGACCAGCGCGTGCGCACCGGTGCCAGCGCCAGCAAGGTGCCCGAGGACGTCCTCGACGGCGGGCCCATCCTGTCCTTCCAGGGCGGCCAGGCCACCACGATCTCGGTACCCGACAAGACGATCGCGCTGACCTTCGACGACGGCCCGAACCCGACCTGGACGCCGCAGGTGCTGGAGATCCTCGAGGAGTACGACGTGCCCGCCACGTTCTTCGTGGTCGGCTCGATGGTCTCGCGCTACCCGGGCATCGTGAACGACATGGTCGAGCAGGGCAACGAGGTGGGCATCCACACCTTCACCCACGTCGATCTCTCCTACCAGTCGAACTCCCGCGTCGACCGTGAGATGGAGCAGACCCAGCTCGCCCTCGCCGGCGCGGCCGGCATCACGACGACGCTCTTCCGCGCCCCGTACTCCTCCGAGACGGACGCCATCGACAACTACAGCTATCCCGTCTACAAGGAGCTCGGCGCCGACGGTTACACCAGCGTCTTCGTCGACACGGACAGCGACGACTGGAAGAAGCCGGGCGTCTCGAAGATCATCGAGGGGGCCACGCCCGAGGACGGCAAGGGCGCATCGGTCCTCTTCCACGACGCCGGCGGCGAGCGCTCGCAGACGATCAAGGCGCTGCCGACCTACATCAAGAAGATGAAGGCCGCGGGCTACACCTTCACCACCATCAGCGGTGTGATCGAGGAGCAGAACACGGCGGCGCGCGAGGCCTCCGGTGCGGGGCAGCAGCAGGCCGCCGGCGCCGAGGCGACGCCGAGCGCGGGCGCGACGGCCGCAGCGGGCGGAACGGCCGTGGCCGGCGGGGCGACCGGCGAGCAGCCCGGCAACATACCCGGCGGTACGGCGAACGGCGCCGCGAACGGCGCCGGGACCGAGGGCGGTATCGGAGCCGAGGGCGGGAACGGAGCCGAGGGCGGGAACGGGGCGGGCGGGACGATCAACCGCCTGCAGGCCGCCCACCGCGAGGCCACCGGCGTGACCCTCTACGAGGGCAAGGCCCTCATCGCGGCCGTCACCCTCGCCGAGTGGACCGTGCCGACACTGTCGGTGGGACTGATGGTCGTCGGCGTGGCCGTCATGGGCCGCTTCGGGATGATGCTGATCCTGGCCCGCCGCCACTACAGACTGCGCAACAAGCGCCGCTTCAGCTGGGGACCGACCATCACCCGCCCGGTGAGCGTGATCGTCCCCGCGTACAACGAGAAGGAGTGCATCGCCAACACCCTCAAGTCGCTGGCGAAGAGCACCCACCCGATCGAGATCATCGTCGTGGACGACGGCTCGACCGACGGCACGTCCGAGATCTCGCGCGAGGCCGCCAGGTCCCTCGGCATGACCAACGTCCGCGTCATCCGCCAGGAGAACGCGGGCAAGCCGGCCGCCCTCAACAACGGTGTCCGCAACGCCAGTTACGACATCGTCGTGATGATGGACGGCGACACCGTCTTCGAGCCGGAGGCCGTGCACCACCTCGTGCAGCCCTTCGCCAACCCGAAGGTCGGCGCGGTCGCCGGCAACGCCAAGGTCGGCAACCGCGACACGATCATCGGCGCCTGGCAGCACATCGAGTACGTGATGGGCTTCAACCTCGACCGCCGCATGTACGACCTGCTGCGCTGCATGCCGACCATCCCCGGTGCGATCGGCGCGTTCCGCCGGGACGCGGTGCTGGAGGTCGGCGGCATGAGCGAGGACACCCTCGCCGAGGACACCGACATCACCATCGCCATGCACCGCGGTGGCTGGCAGGTCGTCTACCAGGAGCACGCCAAGGCCTGGACGGAGGCGCCGGGCTCCCTGAAGCAGCTGTGGTCCCAGCGCTACCGCTGGTCCTACGGCACCATGCAGGCCCTGTGGAAGCACCGCAAGTCCCCCACGGACAAGGGCCCTTCGGGCCGCTTCGGCCGGGTCGGGATGCCGCTGGTCGTGCTCTTCCAGATCATCACACCGGTCTTCGCCCCGCTCATCGACGTCTTCACCGTCTACTCGATGATCTTCATCGACTTCCAGGCCGCCCTGCTGGCCTGGCTGGCGGTCCTCGGCATCCAACTGGGCTGCGCGGCCTACGCGTTCCGCCTGGACAGGGAGAAGTACCGCTACCTGCTGATGATGCCGCTCCAGCAGCTGGCCTACCGCCAGATGATGTACCTCGTCCTTATCCACTCCTGCATCACCGCCCTCACCGGCGGCCGCCTGCGCTGGCAGAAACTGAAGCGCACGGGCGAGGTCGGCACCCCGGCCGGGGTGAGCTGATGAGCTGGGAGCAGCAGCAGGGGTACGGGCAGGGGTACGGGCAGGGATACCCGTACGACCAGGGCTACGGGCAGCAGCCGCAGTACCCGTCCGGGTACGAGGGCCATGACGGCTACGAGGGCTACGAGGGCTACGAGGGCTACGAGGGCTACGGAAGGAACGGGCAGCCGCAGCAGTATGTGCAGCAGCCGTATCCCCAGGAGCACATGCAGTACGCCCAATACCCGCCGAGCGCCCAGAGCGCTCAGTACGCCCAGGGCGCCCAGGGCGCCCAGAGCGCCCAGTACGCCCAGTACGCGGAGCACACGGACTACGTGGAGTACGGGCAGGGCGTCGCCGTCGACGAGACGGCGACCCTGCCCACCGTGGAGGCTGCGGCTGCGGCTGCGGATCCGGATCCGGAGTCCGTGCCGGAGCCGGAGGCTCCCGCCGCCGAGGAAGTGCCTGCCGAGTCCCCGCCCAAGCTCGCTGCTCCCCAGCGGGACCGCTACTTCGACACCCTCCGTGCCCTCGCCCTGATAAGAGTCGTCGCGTACCACACGTTCGGCTGGGCCTGGGCCGGCATGGTCTTCCCGTCCATGGGGGTCATGTTCGGACTGGCCGGCACCCTGATGGCGAAGTCCCTGGAGCGTCCGGCGACGAAGGTGGTGAAGAGCCGCCTGCGCCGGCTCCTCCCGCCCTTCTGGTTCTGGGGCGTCTTCGTCGTCCTGGCCATGCTGATCCACGACTGGATGCCGAACTGGGAGATCGTCTACTGGATCGTGCCGCTGGGCGACCCGCCCGGCAACGCCTGGGGCGAGCAGGCCTGGGAGATCCTCTGGTACCTGCGGACCTACCTCTGGTTCGTGCTGCTCTCGCCGCTCCTGCTGCGGCTGTTCCGGCTCGCCCCGATCCCCGTGCTGGTGCTGTCCCTCGCGCCGATCCTGGTCCTGACCTTTGTCTGGGCCGGCCCGGACAACCGCGTCGGCACCGCGATGTGGGACCTCTCGACGTACCTCTTCTGCTGGATGCTCGGCTTCGCGCACCGCGACGGCGTCCTGCAGCGCATGAAGCCCGCCCTGGTGGTCGTGGTGTCGCTGGCGGCGATCGCCTTCGGCGGCTGGTACGCCTTCACGCACCAGGCCGAGTTCGGCACCTACGACCTGGACGAGAACCCCCTCGCGCAGGCCTTCTGGTCGGCCGGCTTCGTCATGCTGCTGATGTGGGCGAAGGCCTACTTCGGGATCGACTTCGCCTGGCTCACCCGCTTCCGGCGCACGAACCGGATCGTCACCGTCTTCAACGCACGCGCGGTGACGATCTACCTCTGGCACGAGATCGCCCTGATCCTGGCCGTTCCGCTGGTCGACCAGTTCTGGAACGTACCCGCGTTCGAGAAGTACCTGCCGCTCGAGAGCCAGTGGTTCATGTTCGGCGTGGGCTGGCTGCTGATCGGCGTCTTCGTGCTGCTGTGCGGGTGGGTCGAGGACGTGGCGGCACGGAAGAAGCCGAGGCTCCTGCCGTGAGCCGGTGAGGGCGGGGCTGCCACAATGGGCGGGTGACTCGCGCTTCCCTGAACAAGCAGCCCAATGAAGTCGCCTCGATGTTCGACCGCGTGGCGGAACGGTACGACGTGACCAACGACGTCCTGTCGCTCGGCCAGGACCGCAGGTGGCGCAAGGAGGTCGCGAAGGCGGTCGACGCCCGCCCCGCCCAGAAGGTCCTGGACCTCGCCGCGGGCACGGCCACCTCCTCCCTCCCCTTCGCGCAGACCGGTGCCTACGTCGTCCCCTGCGACTTCTCCCTCGGCATGCTCCAGGTCGGCAAGAGGAGGCACACCTGGCTGCCGTTCACGGCCGGGGACGCGACCCGGCTGCCGTTCAAGGACGACACCTTCGACGCCGTCACCATCTCCTTCGGCCTGCGCAACGTGCAGGACTTCGACGCCGGCCTGCGTGAGATGTACCGGGTGACCCGGCCGGGCGGACGCGTCGTGATCTGCGAGTTCTCGCACCCGACCTGGGCGCCCTTCCGGACCGCCTACACCGAGTACCTGATGCGCGCCCTGCCCCCGGTGGCCCGCGCGGTCTCGTCCAACCCGGACGCCTACGTCTACCTCGCCGAGTCCATCCGCGCCTGGCCCGACCAGCCCGCCCTCGCCGAGCACCTGCGCAAGGCCGGCTGGTCGAAGGTCGCCTGGCGCAACCTGACGGGCGGCGTGGTGACCCTGCACCGAGGCTTCAAGGAGGCCTGAGGGAGCCCCGGGGCGGAGGAAAGGGCCGGTCCGGCGCCCGGCGTCAACCGGTGATCGCCTCGAAGGGACGATCCCGATCCCCGGACCGGTCCAGCTCGCGCTGCAGTCCGCCGCCGCCCGGTCTCGGCACACGCGGCTCTCGCACGCCCGCGCCTCCGCCGCCCTCTCCCTCGGAGAAGTCGAACCACACGCTGACGACCGAGCCGCGCGGCACCTCGACGCCCGGCGGCGGGTACTGCCGTACGACGTAGTCGACGACCGCGCGGTGGAAATCGGGCCGGTCCGGTGCGGCCAGCAGCACGCCTTGCGCCGTGGCCGCCTCGCGCGCGTCCATGGCCATCAGGCCGATGAACCTGGGCACGCGCACTTCGGGTGTTTTGGGTGGTATGAGCACAGATGTCACCCCCAGTGGTACTGGAAGGGTAACCGCCCCGGGGTGGCGTCCGGAAGCGTCAGGTGTCTTTCCGTAGCCAACGACTACATAGGGTGACTTTTGCCGATCACCAGCTCAGTCGGTAGCAGCGCCCCTCGCGCTTCGACTCGGGGGTCGTGAAGACCTCCGCGAGCTGCATGCCCAGCCGCTGCGTGACGGCGACGGACCGTGCGTTGCGCGCGTCGACCATCGCCACCACCCCCGGCACCCCCGCCGCCCGCACCCGCTCCAGCGTCATCTGCGCGGCCGCCGTCACATACCCCTGCCCCCAGTGCTCCCGCCCGAGCCGCCAGCCGATCTCGATCTCCCCCTTGGGACCCCACTCGCCGGGCCACGGCTGGGCGCCGGTGAACCCGACGACCCGGTCGTCGTGGTCCAGCATCGTCCACAGACAGAAGCCGTGCTCGGCGTCGTGCCGGCGCTGGCGGGCGGTGAGCTCCTCGTAGACCGACAGCTCCGCGGATCTGCCGCCGTGGAACTCCATGACGTCAGGATCGTCGAAGACCCGGTGCCACGTGACCGCGTCCTCGTCCGTGGGAACACGCAGCCGTACTACGGGGAGAGTTCGGTTCACGGGGCAGCCCTTCAGCCGGGTGATCAATTCTGCTGAATAGACTGCCCATGTCCAGTGCCGGTCGGCACGTAGATTCCGAACTTGGGGAGATCCCGCCGTGACCGCCGTGAACGAGCCCCACGCCGAGCCCTTCTCCGAGCACACCGCCGACGTCATCGTCGTCGGCGCGGGGCCGGCCGGTTCCACGACCGCCTACTACCTCGCCAAGGCCGGACTCGACGTACTCCTCCTCGAGAAGACCGAGTTCCCGCGCGAGAAGGTCTGCGGCGACGGCCTCACCCCGCGCGCCACCAAGCAACTGGTGGCCATGGGCATCGACATCTCCGAGGAGGCCGGCTGGCTGCGCAACAAGGGGCTGCGCATCATCGGCGGCGGAGTCCGCCTCCAGCTGGACTGGCCGGATCTCGCCTCCTACCCGGACTACGGGCTCGTCCGCAAGCGTGACGACTTCGACGAGCAGCTCGCCCGCCAGGCCCAGAAGGCGGGCGCCCGCCTCTACGAGCGCTGCAACGTCGGCGCCCCGATCATCGACGACCGCACCGGCCGCATCACCGGTGTGCACGCCAAGCTGGGCGAGGAGAAACGCGAAGTCACCTTCCGCGCCCCGCTCGTGGTGGCCGCCGACGGCAACTCCACCCGCCTCTCGCTGGCGATGGGCCTGCACCGCCGCGAGGACCGCCCGATGGGCGTCGCCGTCCGCACCTACTTCACCTCCCCGCGCCACGAGGACGACTACCTGGAGTCCTGGCTGGAGCTGTGGGACCGCCGGGGCCCGGGCGAGGACCGTCTGCTCCCCGGCTACGGCTGGATCTTCGGCATGGGCGACGGCACGAGCAACGTGGGTCTCGGGGTCCTCAACACCTCCGACTCCTTCAAGGAACTCGACTGGCGCGAGGTCCTCAAGGCCTGGTGCGCGTCCATGCCGGAGGACTGGGGCTACACCCCCGAGAACATGACCGGCCCGATCCGCGGCGCCGCCCTCCCCATGGCCTTCAACCGCAAGCCCCACTACACCAAGGGGCTGCTCCTGGTCGGCGACGCCGGCGGCCTGGTGAACCCCTTCAACGGCGAGGGCATCGCCTACGCCATGGAGTCCGGCCAGATCGCCGCCGACGTCATCGTCCAGGCCCACGCCCGTGCCACCCCCGGCCAGCGCGAACTCGCCCTGCAGCGCTACCCGCAGATCCTCGCGGACACCTACGGCGGGTACTACACGCTGGGCCGCGCCTTCGTGAAGCTCATCGGCAACCCGAAGGTCATGAAGATCGCGACCCAGCGCGGACTGACCCACCCGCTGCTGATGAAGTTCACCCTGAAGATGCTCGCCAACCTGACGGACCCCACAGGCGGCGACGCGATGGACCGCATCATCAACGGCCTGAGCAAGGTGGCCCCGAAGGCCTGACGGACGCATGGGACAGGTCCTGCCCCGGCAAGTCCCGCCCGAGGCAGGCCCTGGCCAGGACGGGTTCCGCCTAGGGCAGGTCCTGCCTGGGACGGGTCATGGCCAGGACGGGTCCTGCCTAGGACGGGTCATGGCTAGGACGGGTCATGGTCCCTGCTCAGGGCCTCGACCTTGGCGGCCCGGCGGGCGAAGACCTCTTCCCGCCGGTCCGCCACCTGCCGCAGCGCTTCCCTCCGGCCCTTCTTGGAGAGCCGGTCCAGATAGACCTGGCCGTCGAGATGGTCGCTCTCGTGCTCCAGGCACCGCGCGAAGTACCCGCGCCCCTCGACGACCAGCGGACGGCCCTCCCGGTCGTACCCCCGCACCACGGCCCGGTCCGGCCGCGGTACGTCCATGACGGCGCCCGGCACCGACAGGCACCCCTCGCCCTCGTCCAGCAGCCGTCGCCCGACCGGGTCGAGCCGGTCCAGCACCGGATTGACAATGTGTCCGACATGTCGGACACCCTCGTCGTCCCGGCAGTCGTAGACGAACAACCGCAGACCCACACCGACCTGGTTCGCCGCCAGTCCGGCCCCGTCGGCGACGTACATGGTGAGGAACATGTCGTCGATGAGCGCGGCCAGGTCGGGCCCGAACTCGGTGACATCCCGGCAGGACTTGTGCAGCACCTCTTCACCGACCTCGGTGACCCGCCGCACCGAGCCGCGCCGGGCCTCGGGCGCGAGCGGGGGATACGAGGCGACGGACCGCCCCTGCACGAACACACGTGGCATGACGTTCTCTCCTTCGACTCACGGACGAGCCGAGGAGTCCCCCGACCCGTCCGCCGAGCATGCCAGGCCGACGCCGGGCACACCCACGAGTGACCCACGAGCGACCCACGTGTGCCAGGAGAGCGTCGGCGGCGCTGCGCGCGCCAGCGGGGCCGCGTCAGCGGGGCCGTGTCGGCGCGCTCGAGCGCCCGGGCGGCGCAGGGCGCAGGGGAGCGGTCGGCGCGGCGCAGGGGGCGTCAGAGGAGCGCCCCGGCGTGCCTGAGGGGGCGCTGAGAGCAGCCGACAGGGTCGGCGGTGTCAGGGGAGCGGCCGGCTGGGTCGAGCGCGGCAGGAGGGAGCCCGAAGGGCCGCTGCCCCCGAGCGGCTGCGGCCCTTGCGTGCGTGAGGCGCCCTCAGGGGCGCCTGGGGGGTGTCAGAGCACCCGCACCGCTCCGGTCGGCGGGTCGTACGACAGCGGCTTCTCGGCCACGCCGGTGGACGGGTTCTGCGCGCCGACGAACATGCCGTCGCCGACGTACACGGCAACGTGGTACGCGCTGCCCGCGCTGCCCCAGTAGAGGATGTCGCCCGGCAGCAGGTTGTCCAGGGACACCTGGGTGCCGAAGGTCGACTGGTCCTGCGAGACGCGCGGCAGGTCGACGCCGACCTGCTTGAAGGCCGTCTGCATGAGCCCGGAGCAGTCCCACGAGTTGGGACCGGTGCCGCCGGAGACGTACGCGTCCCCGATCTGCGCCTTCACGAAGGCGATGACGGTCGCGGCCGAACCCGTCGCGTTGGACGTGCTCGTGCTGCTGGAGCTGCTGCTGTTGTCGCTCGCCGAGGTGGAGAGCACGGTCCGCTCGGCGGCGCGCGTGGCGCGCTCGGCGGCGGCCTTACGGGCGGCCTCGGCCTTCTTCGTCGCCTCGGCCTTGGCGTCGGCGAGGTCCTTCTTGGCCTCCTTGGCTGCTGCTGCGGCGGCCGCGTCGCGCTCGGCCTGCAACTGGTAGTTCGCCGCGGCCTGCTGCGTGGCCTGAGCGGACTGTGCGACCTGAGCGGCCAGGTCGCCCGTGAGCACAGGCAGTTCGAGCGTCTGCGTCACCGGCTCGGCGGCGTTGGCCGTACCGGCCGCAGTGGCGACGGCCAGCGTGCCGAGGACACCACTGGCGACTCCGGCCCGCATCGCGATCGTCGACGCGCTGCGGCGGGGTTTCCGGTGGCTGCGTATGTGAGCGGTGTGGGACATGAGTCCAACCGGTATCAGGGGCTCCTCCATACCTACAAGAAACGTGTGCTGCGCCACAGTTGTTCAACGGGTGTCCCAAATTCCCTGCCTGGGGTTCTTTATTGACGCCGTAACGGACATTGCGGACTCGGGTGATCAAGCCTGTGATCATGGGCTTTCGTCGTTACGCCCGGATTGCCCGCGACCTACCACCGGTTGAGACCGTTGGCCAAGCCCCCTTCTTATGGGCCTCTCATGAATGTGGCGGAGGTCACGGAACGGTTACCGGAAGGGTCGCGTCCTGCGCATGCGGTGCGATCGATTCCGCTCGTGAACGCGTGCACGCGTCCACACCTCGACCACGGCTCCCTCTCATGTGTGAATGCGCCCCACTATCAGGACCCCGAGTCCATCTCCAATTTGCATGCAAGGGAAGCTTCTTGATATTGAGACTCCCCTTGTGGCCTGCGGCGACGAGTGCAAATGTCACTTCTTGTGATCACTCTGACGCTTCGCGTACGAAGATCACCGCTGATATGACTTCATGATCCTTCGTCAGGTGGTGGAGATCACAAAGCTTGTGTAATACCCCGTGTCGCAGATCACAGAGCGGCGGGCATAAGATGCGAGGCAGTTGGGCTTGTGACCTGCTTCACATGTTCGCGATCTTCGTCGAGAAGGGCGGGGTTCGTGGGACCGGTGGGGCTGATGTGAGTCCGACGCCATCGCCAGCAGTCAGTGCCGACTGAGAGGAGCGAGGAGCGGTGAACGCGTATGCGCCCATCCTCGTACTGGGAGCCCTCGGGGCAGGCTTTGCGATCTTCTCCGTGGTCATGGCCACGCTGATCGGTCCGAAGCGGTACAACCGGGCCAAGCTCGAGGCCTACGAGTGCGGGATCGAGCCGACCCCCACGCCGGCGGGCGGCGGGCGCTTCCCCATCAAGTACTACCTGACGGCGATGCTCTTCATCGTCTTCGACATCGAGATCGTCTTCCTCTACCCCTGGGCCGTCACCTTCGACGCCCTGGGTGTTTTCGGGCTCGTGGAGATGCTGCTCTTCGTGCTCACCGTCTTCGTCGCGTACGCGTACGTATGGCGGCGCGGCGGCCTGGAATGGGACTGAGGGGCCTTTAGCCATGGGACTCGAAGAAAAGCTGCCGAGCGGCTTCCTGCTGACCACCGTCGAGCAGGCCGCGGGCTGGGTGCGCAAGGCGTCCGTCTTCCCCGCCACGTTCGGCCTCGCCTGCTGTGCCATCGAGATGATGACCACCGGCGCCGGCCGCTACGACCTGGCGCGCTTCGGTATGGAGGTCTTCCGGGGTTCGCCCCGCCAGGCGGACCTGATGATCGTCGCCGGGCGGGTGAGCCAGAAGATGGCGCCGGTGCTCCGGCAGGTCTACGACCAGATGCCGAACCCGAAGTGGGTCATCTCCATGGGCGTCTGCGCCTCCTCCGGAGGCATGTTCAACAACTACGCGATCGTCCAGGGCGTCGACCACATCGTCCCCGTCGACATCTATCTGCCGGGCTGCCCGCCGCGCCCCGAGATGCTGATGGACGCCATTCTCAAGCTCCACCACAAGATCCAGAACTCCAAGCTGGGCGTGAACGCCGAGGAAGCGGCCCGCGAGGCGGAGGAAGCGGCGCTCAAGGCCCTGCCCATGATCGAGATGAAGGGGCTGCTGCGGTGAGCGACGCGAACGGCACCCATGGCGCGAACGGCTCCTCGAACGGGGTGAACCCCGAGAAGGACCTCTCTGCCTCCAACCTCCCCGGCCAGCGTGGCCAGGGCGGCGAGGAGGTCCGCGTCCAGCGCGGAATGTTCGGCGCCGACAACGGCGGCGACACCTCCGGCTACGGCGGTCTGGTCCGCTCGGTCCGGCTCCCGGGGGCGGCGAGCCGACCCTACGGCGGCTGGTTCGACGAGGTCGCCGACGAACTCGAGGGCGCCCTGGAGGAGCAGGGTCTCCTGCCCGACAACGCGATCGAGAAGACGGTCGTCGACCGCGACGAGCTCACCTTCCACATCGAGCGCGAGCACCTGCTCCGGGTGGCCCGCACCCTGCGCGACGACCCGGCGCTGCGCTTCGAGCTCTGCACCGGCGTCAGCGCCGTGCACTACCCGAACGACAAGGGCCGCGAGCTGCACGCCGTCTACCACCTGCGCTCGATCACCCACAACCGGCTGATCCGCCTGGAGGTCAGCGCCCCGGACGCGGACCCGCACATCCCGTCCCTGGTCCCGGTGTATCCCACCAACGACTGGCACGAGCGCGAGACCTACGACTTCTTCGGAATCGTCTTCGACGGCCACCCGGCCCTGACGCGGATCATGATGCCGGACGACTGGCAGGGCCATCCGCAGCGCAAGGACTACCCCCTCGGCGGCATCCCCGTCGAGTACAAGGGCGCCCAGATCCCGGCTCCGGACCAGCGGAGGTCGTACTCGTGAGCAACACGCAGTCAGCAGCCGCGTCCGCTTCGGCGCGCGAGACCACCGAGGGCACCGTATATACGGTCACCGGCGGCGACTGGGACGAGGTCGTCCAGTCCGCGGCCCGGGCCGACGACGAGCGCATCGTCGTCAACATGGGCCCCCAGCACCCCTCCACCCACGGGGTGCTCCGCCTGATCCTGGAGATCGAGGGCGAGGCGGTCACCGAGGCCCGCTGCGGCATCGGCTACCTCCACACCGGCATCGAGAAGAACCTCGAGTACCGCACGTGGACGCAGGGCACCACGTTCGTGACGCGCATGGACTACCTGACGTCCTTCTTCAACGAGACCGCCTACTGTCTCGCCGTCGAGAAGCTCCTCGGCATCGAGGACCAGATCACCGAGCGAGCCAAGATCATCCGGGTGCTCCTGATGGAGCTGAACCGGATGTCCTCCCACCTGGTGTGCATCGCCACCGGCGGCATGGAACTCGGCGCCACCACGATCATGATCTACGGATTCCGTGATCGTGAAATGATTCTCGACATCTACGAGCTCATCACGGGCCTGCGGATGAACCACGCGTACATCCGCCCCGGCGGACTCGCCCAGGACCTGCCGCCCGGCGCGGTGGACCAGATCCGCGAGTTCGTGAAGAAGATGAAGAAGAACCTCCCGGAGTACGACAAGCTCGCCACCGGGAACCCCATCTTCAAGGCCCGCATGCAGGACGTCGGCTATCTCGACCTGGCCGGCTGCATGGCCCTCGGCGCCACCGGCCCGATCCTGCGCTCCACCGGCCTCCCGCACGACCTGCGCAAGGCACAGCCCTACTGCGACTACGAGACGTACGACTTCGACGTCCCGACCGCCGACTCCTGCGACTCCTACGGCCGCTTCCTGATCCGCCTGGAAGAGATGCGCCAGTCGCTCAGGATCGTCGAGCAGTGCCTGGACCGGCTGCAGCCCGGGCCTGTCATGGTCGCCGACCGGAAGATCGCCTGGCCCGCCCAGCTCGCCCTGGGACCCGACGGTCTCGGCAACTCCCTCGACCACATCAAGAAGATCATGGGCACCTCCATGGAGGCCCTGATCCACCACTTCAAGCTGGTCACCGAGGGTTTCCGCGTGCCGCCGGGACAGGCGTACGCGGCCGTCGAGTCGCCCAAGGGCGAGCTCGGGGTGCACGCCGTCTCCGACGGAGGCACCCGCCCCTACCGGGTCCACTTCCGGGACCCGTCCTTCACCAACCTGCAGGCCATGGCGGCGATGTGCGAAGGCGGCCAGGTCGCCGACGTCATCGTCGCCGTCGCGTCCATCGACCCCGTGATGGGAGGCGTCGACCGGTGACCACCTCTTCTTCCGAGCGGGGCGTCAGCCTGGGCATGCCCGAACTGCCCGCGCCCGCCTACCCGGACGACGTCCGAGCCCGGCTGGAGGCGGACGCGCGCGAGATCATCGCCCGCTACCCCGACTCCCGGTCCGCGCTCCTGCCGTTGCTGCACCTCGTGCAGTCGGAGGAGGGACACGTCACGCGCACCGGGATGCGGTTCTGCGCGGACGTGCTGGACCTGACCACGGCCGAGGTCACCGCCGTCGCCACCTTCTACACCATGTACCGGCGCCGCCCCAGCGGCGACTACCAGGTGGGCGTCTGCACCAACACGCTGTGCGCGGTGATGGGCGGCGACGCGATCTTCGAAGAGCTCCAGGAGTACTTGGGTGTCGGCAACGGTGAGACCACCGACGACGGAAAGATCACTCTGGAGCACATCGAGTGCAACGCGGCCTGCGACTTCGCGCCGGTCGTGATGGTCAACTGGGAGTTCTTCGACAACCAGACCGTGCAGAGCGCGAAGCACATGGTGGACGACCTGCGGACCGGCCGCACGGTATCGCCGACCCGGGGTGCGCCGCTGTGCACCTTCAAGGAGACCGCCCGGATCCTGGCGGGCTTCCCCGACGAGCGGGACGGGGCCGTCGAGGCGAGCGGCAGTGCGGGACCGGCGTCGCTGGTGGGTCTTCGCCTGGCAAGGGGAGAGACCGCACCCGCGCGCGTGGTCCACCCGCGGGACGGCGGGCCGCACGACGAGCCGCAGGACCGGGCGGTGCACAAGCCGTCGCCCACCGAGCACCTGAGTTCGCATGACGCGCCGCAGGACACGTCGGCCTCCGACCCGGCCCACCCGGCAGGGCCTACCGCCGAGGAGGGGGAGTGATGACCTTGGCACCCGAGCTGAAAGGCAGCAGCCCCGAGAAGCTGCTCGCACCCGTGCTGTCGGCCTTCTGGGACGAGGACAGGTCCTGGAGCCTGGACGTCTACCGAAGGCACGAAGGATACGAGGGCCTGCGCAAGGCGCTCGCCATGTCGCCGGACGACCTGATCGCGTACGTCAAGGACTCCGGTCTGCGAGGGCGAGGCGGCGCGGGATTCCCCACCGGAATGAAATGGCAGTTCATTCCGCAGGGGGATGGAAAACCGCACTATCTAGTTGTCAACGCCGACGAATCGGAGCCGGGGACCTGCAAGGACATCCCGCTCCTCTTCGCGAACCCGCATAGCCTCATCGAGGGCATTGTGATCGCGTGTTATGCCATCAGGTCGTCTCATGCCTTCATCTATCTGCGGGGTGAAGTCGTTCCCGTTCTGCGGCGGTTGCACGAGGCCGTGCGCGAGGCCTACGCGGCGGGCTACCTCGGCGAGAACGTCCTGGGCAGCGGACTCGACCTCGAACTCACCGTGCACGCCGGCGCCGGCGCGTACATCTGCGGTGAGGAGACCGCACTGCTGGACTCGCTCGAAGGCCGCCGTGGTCAACCGCGGCTCCGTCCCCCCTTTCCTGCGGTCGCGGGCCTCTATGCGTGCCCGACTGTGGTGAATAACGTCGAGTCGATCGCGTCAGTTCCCGCGATCCTGCAAAACGGCAAAGAATGGTTCAGGTCGATGGGGAGCGAGAAGTCCCCGGGCTTCACGCTCTACTCGCTGAGCGGGCATGTCGCCAACCCCGGCCAGTTCGAGGCCCCGCTCGGCGTCACCCTCCGCCAGCTCCTGGAGATGAGCGGCGGCATGCGACCCGGGCACCGGCTCAAGTTCTGGACGCCGGGCGGCTCCTCGACGCCGATGTTCACCGACGAGCACCTCGACGTCCCTCTTGATTACGAAGGAGTGGGTGCCGCGGGTTCCATGCTCGGCACAAAAGCTCTGCAGTGCTTCGACGAGACGACCTGCGTCGTGCGTGCCGTCACCCGCTGGACCGAGTTCTACGCCCACGAGTCCTGCGGCAAGTGCACCCCGTGCCGCGAAGGCACGTACTGGCTCGTGCAGTTGCTGCGCGACATCGAGGCAGGCAAGGGCGCCCTCTCCGACCTCGACAAACTCAACGACATCGCCGACAACATCAACGGCAAGTCGTTCTGCGCCCTCGGCGACGGCGCCGCCTCGCCGATCTTCTCCTCGCTCAAGTACTTCCGCGAGGAGTACGAGCAGCACATCACGGGCCGCGGCTGCCCCTTCGACCCCGCCAAGTCGACGGCCTGGGCGGACAAGCACACGGAGGTGAACGCATGACGGTGACCACCAGCGCTCCCTCCGGGGGCGGCGAGGCGGCGGTCCCGCCGGAAGATCTCGTGACGCTGACGATCGACGGCGCCGAGATCAGCGTGCCCAAGGGCACCCTGGTCATCCGGGCCGCCGAGCAGCTCGGCATCGAGATCCCCCGCTTCTGCGACCATCCCCTCCTCGACCCGGCCGGCGCCTGCCGCCAGTGCATCGTCGAGGTCGAGGGCCAGCGCAAGCCCATGGCGTCCTGCACGATCACGTGTACGGACGGCATGGTGGTGAAGACTCACCTCACCTCGCCCGTGGCCGAGAAGGCACAGCACGGTGTGATGGAGCTGCTCCTCATCAACCACCCGCTGGACTGCCCGGTCTGCGACAAGGGCGGCGAGTGCCCCCTGCAGAACCAGGCCATGTCCCACGGCCAGTCCGAGTCCCGTTTCGAGGGCCGCAAGCGGACGTACGAGAAGCCCGTCCCGATCTCCACGCAGGTGCTGCTCGACCGTGAGCGGTGCGTGCTGTGCGCCCGCTGCACCCGGTTCTCCAACCAGGTGGCGGGCGACCCGATGATCGAGCTGCTCGAGCGGGGCGCGCTGCAGCAGGTCGGGACCGGCGAGGGCGACCCGTTCGAGTCGTACTTCTCCGGCAACACCATCCAGATCTGCCCGGTCGGCGCGCTGACCTCGGCGGCGTACCGATTCCGCTCCCGCCCCTTCGACCTGGTCTCCTCGCACTCCGTGTGCGAGCACTGCTCCGGCGGCTGCGCCACGCGCACCGACCACCGGCGCGGCAAGGTCATGCGGCGCCTGGCCGCCAACGACCCCGAGGTCAACGAGGAGTGGATCTGCGACAAGGGGCGGTTCGCGTTCCGCTACGCCCAGCAGCGGGACCGGCTCGAGACGCCTCTGGTGCGCAACGCCGAGGGAGACCTCGTACCGGCGTCCTGGCCGGAGGCACTGCAGATCGCCGCCCAGGGACTGCTGGCGTCGCGCGGCCGGACCGGTGTCCTGACCGGAGGCCGCCTCACCATCGAGGACGCCTACGCGTACAGCAAGTTCGCGCGCGTGGCGCTCGACACCAACGACATCGACTTCCGCGCGCGCGTGCACAGCAGCGAGGAGGCCGACTTCCTGGCCGCCCGCGTCGCCGGCCGCGGCCGCGACCTCGACGGTACGGGGGTCACGTACACCTTCCTGGAGAAGGCGCCCGCCGTCCTGCTGGTCGGGTTCGAGTCGGAGGAGGAGGCGCCCGGCGTCTTCCTGAGGCTGCGCAAGGCCTGGCGGCAGCACGGGCAGCGGGTGTTCGCCCTGGCCACGCACGCCACCCGGGGCCTGGAGAAGGCGGGCGGCACGCTGCTGCCGGCCGCTCCGGGCACCGAGACGGAGTGGCTGGACGCGCTCGCGAGCGGTGTCGGCCTGGAGGACGCGGGCGGCAAGGCCGCCGAAGCGCTGCGGGCCGAGGGCGCGGTGATCGTCGTCGGCGAGCGGCTGGCCGGTGTGGCCGGTGGTCTCACCGCCGCCGCCCGGGCCGCCTCGGCGACCGGCGCCCGCCTGGTGTGGATTCCGCGCCGGGCGGGGGAGCGGGGCGCCATCGAGGCGGGCGCACTGCCGTCGCTGCTGCCGGGCGGTCGTCCGGCCACCGACCCACGCGCGCGTGAGGAGGTCGCCGCGGCCTGGGGCCTCGCCGAACTCCCGCACCGCTACGGCCGGGACACCGGGCAGATCGTCGAGGCCGCCGCGTCCGGCGAACTCCAGGGGCTGCTCGTCGCGGGCGTGGAGGTCGCGGATCTGCCCGACCCGGCACGCGCGCGTGAGGCGCTTGCCGAGGCCGGCTTCGTGGTCTCGTTGGAGCTGCGGCCCGGCGAGGTCACCGAGCACGCCGACGTCGTCCTCCCGGTGGCCGCGGTCGCCGAGAAGCCGGGCGCCTTCCTCAACTGGGAGGGTCGGGTCCGCTTCTTCGAGGCCGCGCTCAAGCCCGACCAGATGACCCGCCGGCCGGCGCCTGCCGACGCGCGCGTGCTGCAGATGCTCGCCGACGCCATGGACGTCCACCTCGGTCTGCCGGATCTGCGCACCACGCGCGCGGAGCTCGACCGACTCGGCTCCTGGGACGGCTCCCGGGCCGTCGAGCCGCTGGAAACCGCAGCCCAGTTGCCGCGCCCCGCTGCCGGTGAGGCCGTCCTCGCCGGGCACCGGCTGCTGCTCGACCAGGGGGTCCTCCAGCAGGGCGACGAGGCGCTCGCCGGGACCCGGCACGCGGCACGCGCGCGTGTGTCGGCCGCCACGGCCGCCGAGGCGGGCGTCAAGGACGGCGACGTGCTCGCCGTGACCGGGCCCGCCGGGGTCGTCGAACTCCCGCTGCAGATCACCGAGATGCCCGACCGGGTGGTCTGGCTCCCGCTGAACTCCACCGGCGGGGGCGTCGCGTCCGACACCGGGGCCACGCCCGGCTCCCTCGTCCGTATCGGCCCGGCGACGCTCGCCGCCGACGCCCCCAAGGAGGTGGAGGCATGAGCCCGTACCTGGCCGCTGAAGACCTCTCGATGTTCGGCCGCGACCCCTGGTGGCTCGTCGTCGTCAAGGCGGTCTTCTGCTTCGCCTTCCTGATGGTGACCGTGCTGTTCTCCATCGTCTGGGAGCGCAAGGTCGTCGCCTGGATGCAGCTGCGCATCGGACCCAACCGGCACGGCCCCTGGGGCATGCTCCAGTCGCTCGCCGACGGCGTGAAGCTGATGCTGAAGGAAGACCTCATCGTCAAACGCGCGGACAAGGTGGTGTACGTCCTCGCGCCGATCATCGCGGCCATCCCGGCCTTCATGGCGATCGCGGTGATCCCCTTCGGCCCGGCCGACAACGAGATCTCGATCTTCGGCCAGCGCACCACGATGCAGCTGACCGACCTGCCGATCGCGATGCTCTACATCCTGGCGGTCGCGTCGGTCGGCATCTACGGAATCGTGCTGGCGGGCTGGAGCTCCGGTTCCACCTATCCGCTGCTGGGCGGCCTGCGGTCCTGCGCGCAGATGATCTCCTACGAGATCGCCATGGGCGCCGCGTTCGCCTCGGTGTTCCTCTACTCGGGGTCGATGTCGACGTCGACGATCGTCGAACAGCAGCAGGACCGCTGGTACATCCTGCTGCTGCCGGTCTCCTTCATCCTCTACATCGTCACGATGGTCGGCGAGACCAACCGCGCCCCCTTCGACATGCCGGAGTCCGAGGGCGACCTGGTCGGCGGCTTCAACACCGAGTACTCGTCGATCAAGTTCGCGCTGTTCATGCTCGCCGAGTACGTGAACATGGTGACGGTCTCCGCCGTGTCGACCACCCTCTTCCTCGGCGGCTGGCGGGCTCCCTGGCCGATCAGCACCTTCTGGGAGGGCGCGAACCACGGCTGGTGGCCGATGCTCTGGTTCGTCGTCAAGGTGCAGTTGCTGCTGTTCTTCTTCATCTGGCTGCGCGGCACGCTGCCCCGCGTCCGCTACGACCAGTTGATGAAGCTCGGCTGGAAGGTCCTGATCCCGGTCTCGGTCACGTGGCTGATGCTCGTCGCGACCGTACGGACCCTGCGCAACGAGAACTACGACTTCGCCGACATCGCCCTCTACGTCGGAGGCGGTGTCCTGGTCCTGTTGTTGCTCTCCTTCCTGGTGGACATGTTCCGCAGCGGAGGGAAGGACGCCCAGGCTCCCGCCGAGCCCGCCGGCTTCGACCCGATGGCGGGCGGATTCCCCGTCCCGCCGCTGCCGGGACAGGAGCTGCCGCCGGTGCCCAGGCGCAGTCCGCGCCGGGAGCGGGAGCTCATTGTCAGTGGCGGGGTGGACACTGTGAGTGACGGATCAATGGATGGAAAGGAGGCGTCCGATGGCTGAGGAGCCCAAGGAGACCGAACCCGGTTTCCAGAACCCCGTGGCCGGCTTCGGCGTGACCTTCAAGGCCATGTTCAAGAAGCGGCTGACCGAGCAGTACCCGGAGCAGCAGAAGACCACAGCTCCCCGGTTCCACGGACGGCACCAGCTCAACCGCCATCCGGACGGCCTGGAGAAGTGCGTCGGCTGCGAGCTGTGCGCCTGGGCCTGCCCCGCCGACGCCATCTATGTGGAGGGTGCGGACAACACCGACGAGGAGCGCTACTCGCCGGGCGAGCGGTACGGGCGCGTCTACCAGATCAACTACGCCCGCTGCATCCTGTGCGGCCTGTGCATCGAGGCGTGCCCCACGCGCGCGTTGACGATGACCAACGAGTTCGAGCTCGCCGACTCCAGCCGAGCCAACCTGATCTACACCAAGGAGCAGCTGCTCGCCGGCCTCGACGAGGGCATGGTCGACTCGCCCCACGCCATCTACCCGGGCACGGACGAGCAGGACTACTACCGGGGTCTGGTGACGGAGGCCGCGCCCGGCACGGAACGCCAGGTGGCCACGTCCAAGGGCGAGAAGCCTGAAGACCAGGAGGTGGAGGCATGACCGCGCAGCTCGCCGCCTACTCCACCTCCACCGGCGAGGCCTTCCAGTTCTGGGTGCTGGGCACCGTCGCGGTGATCGGCGCCCTGTGCACCGTCTTCATGAAGCGGGCCGTGCACAGCGCGCTCTGTCTCGCCGGCACCATGATCATCCTGGCGGTCTTCTACCTCGCCAACGGCGCCTACTTCCTGGGCATCGTGCAGATCGTCGTCTACACCGGCGCGATCATGATGCTGTTCCTGTTCGTGGTGATGCTCGTCGGCGTCACCGCGGCGGACTCCCTGAAGGAGACCATCAAGGGGCAGCGCTGGCTGGCCCTGGTCAGCGGGCTCGGCTTCGGCATCCTGCTGATCGCCGGCATCGGAAACGCCTCCCTGACGGAGTTCAACGGCCTCGCCGAGGCGAACGCGAACGGCAATGTGGAAGGCCTCGCGGCCCTCATCTTCACCAAGTACGTCTTCGCGTTCGAAATCACCGGCGCCCTGCTCATCACGGCGGCAGTCGGCGCCATGGTGCTCACCCACCGGGAGCGCACCGAGCGGGCCAAGACCCAGCGGGAGCTGTCCGAAGAGCGCGTCCGCGAGGGCAAGCACGTACCGCCGCTGCCGGCGCCGGGCGTGTACGCGCGGCACAACGCCGTCGACGTCCAGGGCCTGCTGCCGGACGGCACCCCGTCGGAGCTCACGGTCAGCAAGACGCTGCGCGAGCGCGGTCAGATCCGGGACGTGTCCACCGAGGCGCTCAACGACCTCAAAGCCCTGGAACGGCGCGCCGAGGAGCGCCTGGAGCGGGCCGCGATCGAGCCGCCGCACCTCAAGCCGGACTCGCGGCGGACCGAGGAGGCGTCGAAGTGAACCCCGTCAACTACCTCTACCTCGCGGCCCTGTTGTTCACGATCGGTGCGACGGGAGTGCTGATCAGGCGCAACGCGATCGTCGTCTTCATGTGCATCGAGCTCATGCTCAACGCCTGCAACCTCGCGTTCGTCACCTTCTCCCGGATGCACGGCAATCTCGACGGCCAGATCATCGCCTTCTTCACGATGGTCGTCGCCGCCGCGGAGGTCGTGGTCGGACTCGCGATCATCGTGTCGCTGTTCCGTTCCCGCCACTCGGCCTCGGTCGACGACGCCAGCCTGATGAAGCTGTAAGGGGTCGGAAGAAACGTGGAGAACCTGATTGCGCTGCTCATCGCGGCGCCCCTGCTCGGAGCGGCCGTCCTCCTGGTCGGCGGCCGTCGGCTCGACGCCGTCGGCCACTGGATCGGCACGCTCCTGTCGACCGTGTCCTTCGTGCTCGGTGTCGTCCTCTTCAGCGACCTGCTGAGCAAGAACGCCGAGGACCGGACGCTGACACAGCACCTGTACAGCTGGATCCCGGTCGAGGGCTTCCAGGCGGACGTCGCGTTCCGCCTCGACCAGCTGTCGATGACGTTCGTGCTGCTGATCACGGGCGTCGGCTCGCTGATCCACCTGTACTCGATCGGGTACATGGAGCACGACGAGCGGCGCCGCCGCTTCTTCGGCTATCTGAACCTGTTCCTCGCGGCGATGCTGATCCTCGTCCTCGCCGACAACTACCTGCTGCTGTACGTCGGCTGGGAGGGCGTCGGGCTCGCGTCCTACCTGCTCATCGGCTTCTGGCAGCACAAGCCCAGCGCCGCCACCGCCGCGAAGAAGGCCTTCCTGGTCAACCGCGTCGGCGACATGGGCCTGTCGATCGCCATCATGCTGATGTTCACCACCTTCGGGACGTTCGCCTTCGGCCCGCTGCTCGGGGCGGAAGGAGAGCCCGGCATCGCCGGTGACGCGAGCGAGGGCCGGCTGACCGCCATCGCCCTGATGCTGCTGCTCGCGGCCTGCGGCAAGTCCGCCCAGGTACCGCTGCAGTCCTGGCTCGGGGACGCGATGGAGGGCCCGACCCCCGTCTCGGCCCTCATCCACGCGGCCACGATGGTGACCGCCGGCGTGTACCTGATCGTCCGCTCGGCGGCCATCTTCAACGGCGCCCCCGACGCGCAGTTGGTCGTCACCGTCGTCGGCGCCGTCACGCTCCTCTTCGGTGCGATCGTCGGTTGCGCGAAGGACGACATCAAGAAGGCGCTGGCCGGCTCGACCATGTCGCAGATCGGCTACATGGTGCTGGCCGCGGGCCTAGGCCCCATCGGCTACGTCTTCGCGATCATGCACCTGGTGACGCACGGCTTCTTCAAGGCCGGGCTGTTCCTCGGCGCGGGCTCGGTCATGCACGGCATGAACGACGAGGTCGACATGCGCAAGTACGGCGGTCTGCGCACGTACATGCCGGTCACCTTCGTCACCTTCGGGCTCGGCTACCTCGCCATCATCGGATTCCCGGGACTGTCCGGCTTCTTCTCCAAGGACAAGATCATCGAGGCGGCGTTCGCCAAGGGCGGCACCGAGGGCTGGATCCTCGGCGGATGCGCCCTGCTCGGCGCGGCCATCACCGCGTTCTACATGACACGCGTGATGCTGATGACGTTCTTCGGCGAGAAGCGCTGGCAGCCCGACGAGCACGGGCACGAGCCGCACCCGCACGAGTCGCCCAGGAGCATGACGATCCCGATGATCGTGCTGGCCTTCGGATCGGTCTTCGCGGGCGGGTTCTTCAGCATCGGCGACCGCTTCCTGCACTGGCTGGAGCCTGTCACCGGGCACTCCCACGGCGACTCCCCGGTCAGCGCCCTCACCGTGACCCTCGCCACGATGGTGGTCCTGGTGATCGGCGTGGCCATCGCCTACGCCCAGTACGGCCGCAGCCCCATCCCGGTCGTCGCCCCGCGCGGGTCGCTGCTCACCCGGGCCGCCCGGCGCGACCTGCTCCAGGACGACTTCAACCACGTCGTGCTGGTGCGCGGCGGCGAGCACCTCACGCGCTCCCTGGTCTACGTCGACCACACCCTGGTCGACGGTGTCGTCAACGGCACGGCGGCCTCGGTCGGCGGCCTCTCCGGGCGGCTGCGCCTGTTGCAGAACGGCTTCGCGCGGTCGTACGCGGTCTCGATGTTCGGCGGTGCGGCGGTCCTCATCGCCGCGACCCTGCTGATGAGGGCGGTCTGATACCGATGTCCTTTCCTCTGCTGACAGCGACGGCGGCGCTCCCGGCGATCGGGGCGGTCGCCACGGCCGCCGTCCCGGCCGCCCGGCGCAACGCCGCCAAAGCGCTGGCGCTGCTGGTCTCCCTTGCGACGCTCGTCCTGGCGATCGTCGTCCTGGTCCGGTTCGACCCGGACGGCGCCCGCTACCAGCTCACCGAATCCCACTCCTGGATCGCGGACTTCGGGGTCAGGTACGAGCTGGGTGTGGACGGCATCGGGGTCGCGCTCGTCGCACTGACCGCGCTGCTGATCCCGTTCATCATCCTCGCGGGCTGGCACGACGCCGACCCGCTGGAGACGGGCGACGCCTCGCTCAGCAGCTTCGCTGCGGGGCGCTGGCGGCCGACGCAGGGCTTCTTCGCCCTGATCCTGGCCGTCGAGGCGATGGTGATCATCTCCTTCGAGGCGACCGACGTCTTTCTCTTCTACATCTTCTTCGAAGCCATGCTCATCCCGATGTACTTCCTCATCGGCGGCTTCGGGGACCGGGCCCACGAGCACGGCGAGGAGACGGCGTCCACCCAACGGTCGTACGCGGCCGTGAAGTTCCTCCTGTACAACCTGGTCGGCGGGCTGATCATGCTGGCCGCGGTGATCGGCCTCTATGTCGTCGCCGGGAACTTCTCGCTCGCGGAGATCGCCGAGGCCCGTGCCAACGGAACGCTCGACATGGCGACGAACACCGAACGCTGGCTGTTCCTCGGCTTCTTCTTCGCCTTCGCGGTGAAGGCCCCGCTGTGGCCGCTGCACACCTGGCTGCCCAACGCCATGGGCGAGGCCACCGCCCCCGTCGCCGTCCTCATCACGGCGGTCGTCGACAAGGTGGGCACCTTCGCGATGCTCCGCTTCTGCCTCCAGCTCTTCCCGGAGGCGAGCAAGTGGGCGACGCCCGTCATCCTCGTCCTCGCGGTGATCAGCATCATCTACGGGGCGCTGCTCGCCGTGGGACAGCGGGACATCAAGCGGCTGGTCGCGTACGCGTCGATCTCGCACTTCGGGTTCATCATCCTGGGCATCTTCGCGATGACCAGCCAGGGCCAGTCCGGCGCGACGCTCTACATGGTCAACCACGGCATCTCGACGGCCGCCCTGATGCTGGTCGCCGGCTTCCTGATCTCGCGGCGCGGCTCGCGGCTCATCGCCGACTACGGCGGGGTGCAGAAGGTCGCCCCGATTCTCGCCGGCACCTTCCTGATCGGCGGCCTGGCGACGCTGTCGCTGCCGGGGCTCGCCCCCTTCGTGAGCGAGTTCCTCGTCCTGGTCGGCACGTTCGAGCGCTACCCGGCGATCGGCATCATCGCCACCTTCGGCATCGTCCTCGCCGCGCTGTACACGCTCGTCCTCTACCAGCGGACGATGACGGGTCCGGTGAAGTCCGAGGTCTCCGCGATGCCGGACCTACGCGTGCGTGAGCTCGTCGTCGTCGCCCCGCTGATCGCGCTGCTGATCTTCCTGGGCGTCTACCCGAAGCCCGTCACGGACATCGTGAACCCGGCGGTCAAGCAGACCCTGTCCGACGTCCAGAAGAAGGACCCCCAGCCCGAGGTGGAGGCGGCCAAGTGAGCGCATCAGCCGTCCACAGCCTGTGGACAACGGCGGCAGCCGCGACCGACCCGATTTCGAAGATCGACTCGCCGAAGATCGAATACGGGCAATTGTCGCCCACCTTGATCGTCGTGGGCGCGGCGATCATCGGAGTGCTGGTCGAGGCGTTCGTGCCGCGCAAGCACCGCTACTACGCACAACTGTTCGTTTCCGTCGTGGCGCTGGCCGCCGCGTTCGCCGCGGTGGTCGCGCTGGCCGAGGGCGGGTACGGCACCACGAAGGCGCGCATCGCGGCCATGGGCGCGATCGCGGTCGACGGACCGGCCCTGTTCCTGCAGGGCACGATCCTGCTGGCCGCCATGGTCGGCCTGTTCACCTTCGCCGAACGGCGGCTCGACCCCGAGGCGCACGGCAACCGGGTCGACTCCTTCGCCGCCCAGGCGGCGTCCGTGCCGGGGAGCGACAGCGAAAAAGCCGCGGTCAAGGCCGGTTTCACCACCACCGAGGTCTTCCCGCTGCTGCTGTTCGCGGTTTCCGGAATGCTGGTCTTCCCCTCGGCCAACGACCTGCTGACCCTCTTCATCGCCCTGGAAGTCTTCTCGCTGCCGCTGTACCTCCTGTGCGCACTGGCCCGCCGCAAGCGGCTCATGTCGCAGGAAGCCGCGGTCAAGTACTTCCTCCTCGGCGCGTTCGCCTCCGCGTTCACCCTCTTCGGCATCGCACTGCTGTACGGGTACGCGGGGTCGGTGTCGTACGGCACCATCGCGCAGGTCGTCGACGGCACCGTCCAGAACGTGAACCCGGCGCTCGCCGACACCATGGGCAACGACGCGTTGCTCCTCGTCGGCGCGGCGATGATCGTCATGGGGCTGCTGTTCAAGGTGGGCGCGGTGCCGTTCCACATGTGGACGCCCGACGTCTACCAGGGCGCTCCGACCCCGGTCACCGGCTTCATGGCGGCGGCGACCAAGGTGGCCGCGTTCGGCGCGCTGCTGCGTCTGCTCTACGTCGTCCTGCCCGGACTGCGCTGGGACTGGCGGCCGGTCATGTGGGGCGTCGCGATCGTCACCATGCTCGGCGGCGCGATCGTCGCGATCACGCAGACCGACATCAAGCGCCTGCTGGCGTACTCGTCGATCGCGCACGCCGGATTCATCCTCGCGGGTGTCATCGCGACCACCCCGGACGGCGTCTCGTCCGTCCTCTTCTACCTGGCCGCGTACTCGTTCGTGACGATCGGCGCGTTCGCGGTGGTCACCCTCGTGCGCGACGCCGGCGGCGAGGCGACGCACCTGTCCAAGTGGGCGGGGCTCGGCCGGCGCTCACCGCTGGTGGCGGCCGTGTTCGCGGTGTTCCTGCTCGCCTTCGCCGGTATCCCGCTGACCAGCGGATTCACCGGAAAGTTCGCCGTGTTCAAGGCGGCGGCGGAGGGCGGCGCGGCCCCGCTGGTCGTGGTCGGTGTGATCTCCTCGGCGATCGCGGCGTTCTTCTACATCCGTGTGATCGTGCTGATGTTCTTCAGCGAGCCGCGGCCCGAGGGCCCGACCGTCGCCGTTCCGTCGCCGCTGACGATGACGGCGATCGGCGTGGGCGTCGCGGTCACGCTGGTGCTCGGTGTGGCGCCGCAGTACTTCCTGGACCTGGCGAACCAGGCGGGCGTGTTCGTGCGCTGACCTGCGGGTGCGAGTGCGGTGGGCCCGGTTCCCCTGGTGGGGGCCGGGCCCACTGGCGTCGTACGGGTGATCGAGTCCGGGGATTTCCGCTCACTGTCACGCAGAGTCACTGGATCGGGTCTGTGGATAACTCCGGCGGTGTCAGTGTGGACCCCTATCGTGGAGGCAGTGGTCGAGAGACGACGTACGGGGGACCAGACGATGGGCGCGACGGGCGGGATCAGCGAGATGACAGGGATCACCGGGACACCGGAGCAGACCGACAGCGAGGCACTGGCCGCGCTGCACCGGGTCTTCGGGTACGACGCCTTCCGCGGCGAACAGGAAGCGGTCATCGAGCACGTCGTGGCCGGTGGGGACGCGGTCGTCCTGATGCCGACCGGCGGCGGCAAGTCGCTGTGCTACCAGATCCCCGCCCTGGTCAGACCCGGCACGGGAATCGTCGTCTCCCCGCTGATCGCGCTGATGCAGGACCAGGTGGACGCGCTGCGGGCACTCGGCGTGAACGCCGGGTTCATGAACTCCACGCAGGACTTCGGCGAGCGGCGTGTGGTCGAGGCCGAGTTCCTCGCCGGCGAGCTGGACCTGCTGTACCTGGCACCCGAGCGACTGCGCCTGGAGTCCACCCTGGACCTCCTCTCACGCGGCAAGATCGCCGTGTTCGCGATCGACGAGGCGCACTGTGTGTCCCAGTGGGGCCACGACTTCCGCCCCGACTACCTGTCCCTCTCCCTGCTGGGCGAGCGCTGGCCGGACGTCCCGCGGATCGCGCTCACGGCGACGGCCACCGACGCGACGCACCAGGAGATCACCCAGCGGCTGAACATGCCGTCGGCCCGCCACTTCGTGGCCAGCTTCGATCGGCCCAACATCCAGTACCGGATCGTGCCGAAGGCCGACCCCAAGAAGCAGCTGCTGAGCTTCCTGCGCGAGGAACACGCGGGCGACGCGGGCATCGTGTACTGCCTCTCGCGCAACTCGGTCGAGAAAACAGCCGAGTTCCTCTCCAAGAACGGCGTCGAGGCGGTGCCGTACCACGCGGGTCTGGACGCGGGCACGCGCGCGGCGCACCAGTCCCGGTTCCTGCGGGAGGACGGCCTGGTGGTGTGCGCGACGATCGCCTTCGGCATGGGCATCGACAAGCCGGACGTTCGGTTCGTGGCCCACCTCGACCTGCCCAAGTCGATCGAGGGCTACTACCAGGAGACGGGGCGCGGCGGCCGCGACGGCCTGCCCTCCACGGCATGGATGGCGTACGGCCTCAACGACGTCATACAGCAGCGCAAGCTGATCCAGTCCGGCGAGGGCGACGAGGCCTTCCGGCGGCGGGCCGGAGCCCACCTGGACTCGATGCTGGCGCTCTGCGAGACCGCCCAGTGCCGCCGCGGACAACTCCTCGCCTACTTCGGCCAGGAACCGGCCCCGGTGGGCTGCGGCAACTGCGACACCTGCCTGACGCCACCGGAGACCTGGGACGGCACGGTCGCGGCCCAGAAGGTGCTGTCGACGGTGGTGCGTCTGCAGCGGGAGCGCGGGCAGAAGTTCGGCGCCGTGCAGATCGTCGACATCCTGATGGGCAAGCGCACGGCCAAGGTGATCCAGTTCGACCACGACCAGCTGTCGGTGTTCGGCATCGGCGAGGATCTCGCCGAAGGCGAATGGCGCGGCGTCGTACGGCAGTTGCTGGCGCAGGGGCTGCTCGCCGTCGAGGGGGAGTACGGCACGCTGGTGCTGACGGAGGCCAGCGGGGAGGTGCTGCGCCGCGAGCGGGACGTGCCGCTGCGCAAGGAGCCGAAGAGGCCCGCGACGTCGAAGACGTCGGGCTCGTCCTCCTCCGGCCGGAGCAAGCCCAAGGCCGCCGCGGCCGAGCTGCCCGAGGCACTGCTGCCCGCCTTCGAGGCACTGCGCGCCTGGCGTGCCGAACAGGCCCGTGAGCAGGGCGTCCCGGCGTACGTCATCTTCCACGACGCGACGCTCCGGGAGATCGCCACGGCGTGGCCGACATCGGTGCAACAGCTCGGCGGGATCAGCGGCGTCGGCGAGAAGAAGCTGGTGACGTACGGCGAGGGCGTGATCGAGGTCCTGGCCGCGCTGGGCGGGGCACCCGGCGGAGCACCGGCTACGGCCGCTCCCGTACCGGCCCAGGGCGCCACTCCTGACGCCGGCGCCGCTCGGAATGCCCGGCAGGATCCGAGTGACCCTGACTACTGGCCCGAGATGGACGCGGAGCCGGAGCCCGAGGACTGGATATAGGGGAGGACTGGATAGAGGGGACGGGACAGGTCGAGGGGATCTGCGGAAGGCGGGGGAGAGGACGCGGGCGGTCACTGTCCCCAGCTCGCCGCCGATCACCATCCCTTGCCTGCCGCCGGTTCCCGTCCCCAGCTCGCCGCGTCTCTCATAGGGCGCGCGTCGCATACGCCCTGACGTCCGCGTCCGAGTCCGTCGTCGCCGTGGCCAGGGCCGCGCGGGCCGCCTGCGAGGCACGGTGGCGGGTCAGGGCGAGGACGGCGGCCTTGCGGACGTCGGCGTTCGGGTCGGCCAGCGTCTTGGCCAGGACAGGGACGGCCGTGTCGGGGTGGGCCACGGACAGCGCGGTCGCGGCGCCTGCACGCACCTGCCAGGCCGGGTCGGCCAGTGCGGTCACGGCCCGGGCGGCGAGCGGCACCGGGCAGCCGGTGGTGCCCAACGCCGCGTAGGCGGCACCGCGTACCAGCGCGTCGGGGTCGTCGACGAGACCGACCAGGGCCGTGTGAACGACGTCGTGCTCGGGGGCGACGCCGGAACCGGATGCCGCGCCGGGCCCGGACGCCGCGCCGGGCCCGGAGGCGTCCAGGCGGCCGGCCGCCACCGTGGCCAGGGACTTGGCGATCGTGACGCGGACCTCGCGGGACGGGTCGGCGGTTGCCGCACGGGCCAGCTCGTCGGCCGCGTCGACGGAGACGAGGGCGCGGACGGCCTCGATACGGACGGCGATGTCGGCGTCGGCGAGAGAGCCCGCGAACAGGGCGGTGTCACCGAGGCGCAGGGCACGCAGCACGTCCAGGGCCGCGGCGCGGACCACGGGGTCGGACTCGGCGAGGGCGTCGGCCAGGCCGTCACGCAGGGCGGGTTCCGCGGGCAGGGTCTCGACCAGTTCCCGCAGCGAGGCCGCCGCGGCGGCGCGGACCTCGGCGGCCGGGTCGCGCAGTGCCTCGGCGAGGGCGGGCCCGGTGCCCACGGGCACGGTCTCGGTGAGGACGGCGACGGCCTCGCGTCGGACGGCGGGCGCCGGGTCGGTCAGATAGGGAAGCAGGGCGGCGAGTTCGGGCTCCTCCTCGGCGAGCGCGACGAGTTCGAGGAGACGGGAGGAGGAGAGACCTGCGGAGAGACCTGCGGAGAGACCTGAGGAGGACTGATCGAGGGCGGGCTCGGCGCCGGGCTCGGGCGTCGAAGGCACAGAGGGGTCCGTCGGCTGCGGGACGGCCGTCTCGGTCCCGGCGGCGACGGGTGCCACATCCCGTGAACCGGCCGTGGCCACGTCCTCGGGGCGGACCTCGCCGAGATGCCGAGAAGGACCGCCGACGGGGGTGAACTCGTCGACCGGAACCAGATACGGAGCCACGGGTCGGGCCGTGAACTCCATAGCACCAGAGGGGGACTTGTGCAGATCGAGGTGATGGAACCAGGAGGCGTCGTCCCGATGCGGGTGGTCGAGACGGTCGTGGTAGAGGCCCCAGCGGGACTCCGTACGGGCCAGGGAGGCGCGCGCTGCCATCTCCGCGCAGTCGCGGATGAAGCTGACCTCGGCGCAGCGCATGAGCTCGTGCGGGGTGCGGGCCCCCATCTCGGCGACGTCGTCACGCATCCGCTCGAAGGCCTCCAGGGCCAACGACAGCCGCGCGCCCGACTTCGGCGGGGCCACGTAGTCGTTCACGAAGCGGCGCAGCTTGTACTCGACCTGGGGCTGCGGCGGGCCCTCCGGGTTGCGCAGCGGGCGGTAGACGAGCTCGTGCGCCTCGCGCAGTTGGTCAACCGGAAGTTGACCACTGTGCGCCTTGTACCGGGCCGCGTCCGCACCGGCGAGGTCGCCGAAGACGAACGCGCCGATCATGTAGTTGTGCGGGACGCAGGCCAGGTCACCGGCGGCGTACAGCCGGGGGACGGTCGTACGCGCGTGGTCGTCCACCCGTACGCCCGAGGCCGAGTGGCCGCCGCACAGGCCGATCTCCGAGATGTGCATCTCGATGTCGTGGGTGCGGTAGTCATGGCCGCGGCCGGAGTGGAAGGTGCCCCGGGTCGGGCGCTCGGTGGAGTGCAGGATCGACTCGAGGGCGGAGATCGACTCCTCGGGGAGGTGACTCAGCTTCAGGTACACCGGGCCCCGGTCGCTCGCGACCTCCGCCGCGAACTCGGCCATCATCTGGCCCGACCAGTAGTCGGAGTCGACGAAGCGTTCGCCGTGCCGGTTGACCTGGTAGCCGCCGAAGGGGTTGGCGACATAAGCGCAGGCGGGGCCGTTGTAGTCCTTGATCAACGGGTTGATCTGGAAGCACTCGATGCCGGTCAGCTCGGCGCCCGCGTGGTAGGCCATGGCGTAGCCGTCGCCGGCGTTGGTGGGGTTCTCGTACGTGCCGTACAGGTAGCCGGAGGCGGGCAGGCCGAGGCGGCCGCAGGCACCGGTCGCGAGGATGACCCCGCCCGCGCGGACGGTGACGAACTGCCCCGTACGGGTGTTGAAGCCGGCCGCTCCCACGGCGCGCCCGTCCTCCGGGGACGTCAGCACGCGCACCGGCATCACCCGGTTCTCGATGCGGATCCGCTCCCGCATCTCGCGCCGCCGCAGCTGTCGGTACAGGACCTTCTTAACGTCCTTGCCCTCCGGCATCGGCAGCACGTACGAACCGGAGCGGTGGACCTGGCGGACCGCGTAGTCGCCGTGCTCGTCCTTCTCGAACTTCACGCCGTACGACTCCAGACGCTGCACCATGGCGAAGCCGCGGGTGGCGGTCTGGCGGACGGTGGACTGGTCGACGATGCCGTCGTTGGCGCGGGTGATCTCGGCGACGTAGTCGTCGGGCTCGGCGCGACCGGGGATGACCGCGTTGTTGACGCCGTCCATGCCCATCGCGAGTGCCCCGGAGTGGCGGACGTGGGCCTTCTCCAGAAGCAGCACGTCCGCGCCGTGCTCGGCGGCGGTCAGGGCCGCCATGGTGCCGGCGGTGCCGCCTCCGATGACGAGGACGTCGCAGGTCAGCTCCTCGGCATCGCCGAGCGCGGGGATCTGCAGGGGGGTGTCCACCGGGGTGCCTTTCAGATGCTCAGTGAGGTCAGGACGTCGCGGCGCAGGGCCACGCGCGCGGGGTCGTCACGGGCCGCGCGGTCGCGCGGGCGGGGCACGTCCCGGACGGAGAGGAGGCGGCCCGCGCCGAGCAGCGCCACGCGGTCGCCGAGGAACAGGGCCTCGTCCACGTCGTGGGTGACGAACACGACGGTCGCGCCCGTGCCGTGCAGCACCTCCACCAGCAGGTCCTGCATGCCGGCCCGGGTCTGGGCGTCGAGGGCGCCGAAGGGTTCGTCCATGAGGACGGCGCGCGGACCCGCGGCGAGGGCCCGGGCCAGTTGCGCCCGCTGGCGCTGGCCGCCGGAGACACGGTGCGGCAGCTGCCGGGCGCGGTCGGCGAGGCCGACCCGTTCGAGCCAGGCGTGGGCCTGCCTTCTGCGCTCCGCGCGCGGCGAGCCCTGGATGGCGAGGGGCAGTTCGACGTTGGCCAGCAGAGTGCGCCAGGGGAGCAGGGCGTCCTCCTGGAAGACCAGGGCGCGGTCCGCCGCAGGCCCGGCGATCGGCCGGCCGTCCTGCTCCACGGCCCCGGCCAGCGGGGGCAGCAGCCCGGCCAGTGTGCGCAACAGCGTGGATTTGCCGCAGCCCGAGGGGCCGACGAGGGTGAGGATCTCGCCCGGCGCGACGTCCAGGTCGACGGCCTCCAAGGCGGCGGCGTCGGGGCGGCCGAGGGTGGCAGCCCGGAGAGTGAGCCGCGTGCCGCGTGCGGCCGCGCCGACGGTCGTGGCGATGGCCTTCGCGTCGGTGGTCGTACCGGTCGCCTTACCGGTGGTCTCGCGGGTCTCAGACGAGGTGCTCATCGCGCGCCTCCTCGGGTTCGGGTCCGGTGCGGACGGCGACGGGGGCGGCCGGAGCCGGAGCGGCCGACCGCAGGCTCCTCGCCCCGGGCCGGCCTGCGGGGACGTACGACGTGCGGGGCAGCCAGCGGGTCAGGCGGCGGCCGAGCAGCTCCACGGCGGTGGAGGTGGCCCAGCCGAGCACACCGATCGTGACCATGCCGACGAACACGCCCGGGTAGTCGACGACCGTGTAGTCCTGCCAGGTGCGGTAGCCGACGCCGTACTGACCGGAGATCATCTCGGCGGAGATCACGCAGATCCACGACACGCCGATGCCGACCGACAGGCCGCCGAAGATGCCGGGCAGCGCGCCCGGCAGGACGACCGAGCCGAGGATCCGCCACCGGCCGCCGCCCATGGTGCGCACCGCCTCCTCCCACCCGGGGGCCAGTGCGCGGACCGCGTGCCGGGTGGAGACGAGGACGGGGAAGAAGGCGGCGGTGAAGGTGATGAAGACGATGCCTTGTTCGTTGGACGGGAAGAGCAGGATCGCGACGGGGACCAGGGCGATCGCGGGGATCGGGCGGACGATTTCGAGGATCGGTCCGAGCACGTCCTCGGCGAGCCGCGAGCGCGCCACGAGCACGCCCGTGGCCACGCCCAGCACGGCGGCAAGGAAGAAGCCGCCGAGAATGCGGGTGAGGCTGTCGGTGAGGTCCGTCCAGTAGTCGTCGCCGGCCAGGCGGTCGGCGAAGGCGCGGGCCACGTCGGCGACGGTGGGGAACTGCGAGAAGCGCAACCACAGGTCGACGTTCAGGCTGGTCAGGAGCTGCCACAGGCCGAGGGCGGCCGCCACCGAGGCCACCCTGAGCGCATACCGGCTCACGACGCCCGCCCCAGCGCGTCGGCATATGTGACGACCCGGGCGCCGCCGTGGGCGTCGACGTAGGCCTGCGCGGTCGCGGGGGCGACGAACGGCAGCAGGGTCGCGCCGTCGGCCACCCAGATCGCCTTGTCGGCGAACCACAGGGTGCCGGTGGTGGCGTCAGGGACATAGGCGGCGCGGATTCCGTCCTTGTGCCGCGCGACGTAGGTCAGCAGCTCGGTGGGCGTCTTGAAGGCAAGGGTCTCGTCGGCACCTTTCGGCCACGCCTCGCTCGCGGCCGGTGCGGGTGCGGCGGCGAGCTGCTCGGCGTACGACGAGCCGAGCGCCTTCTTCACGTACTGGTCGTCGACGAAGGAGTCCACGTCGACGTCCCCGGTCAGCTTCGCCGCCTTCAGGATCGACACGTCCTCCTTGAGGGCGGAGACGAGCTGGGGCTTGACGGCCGGGTCGAAGGTGGAGATGCCGTGAGCGCCGTTGTAGAGGTAGACGACCTCGGCAGGCAGACTCGTGGCCTTCGCGACGCTCTCGGCGGCGGCCACGGGGTGGTCGTTCAGGTAGGCGGTGGCTTGCGCCTGCGCCTTCAGGAACGCCTCCAGCACGGCCGGGCGCTTCTTCGCGAAGTCCTCGCGCGCGGTGACGCCGTGGAAGGTGGGCAGGTCCAGCTGGGCGCCGTCGTAGAGGGCCTTCGCCTTGCCCTGGTAGGCGAGCAGGCCGGGCCAGGCGACGAACTGCGAGAGCGCGTCCGCGCTGCCCGCGGAGAGCGCCGACGCGCCCACGGCCGGCTGCTGGTTGAGCTTCTCGATGCCCTTGTTCGGGTCGATTCCGGCCCGCTGCAGGGCCCGTACGAGGGTGCCGTCGGCGGCGGAGCCCACGCTGGTGGAGACCTTCTTGCCCTTGAGGTCCTCGATGGAGGCGAGCTTGGAGTCGGGTGCCGTGACGACGGTGTTGAGGCCGCCGCGGAGGTTGTAGCCGGTGACCGAGACCAGGTGGGTGGGCTTGCCGAGCTGCTTGCCGCGGGCGGCGTTGATGAGGAGCGGGAAGTCGCCCATCGAGCCGATGTCGATCTTTCCGGCGGTCATCTGCGCAGTGATGGGGGCGCCGGTGGCGTAGTCCTGCCAGTCCACCTTGTAGGTGGTGCCGTCGCCGAGGGCGTTGAGCTGCTTCTCGAAGTAGCCGAGCGAACGGAGGAGGGTGCCGGCTGTGACCGTGTTGATGGTCTTGGACTGATAGCCGACGGTCACGGTGACCGTGGATCCACTACCGGCTGCGGCGCTGCCGCATCCGGTGAGGGGGAGCAGCAGGAGGGCGGCGGCCGCGGCGACTGCCTTGACCTTCATAGGCTGCTTCGACTGCAGCGACTGCATGGGTTTCCTGGGTTTCATCGGGTTCGCGCCTTTCACCGGAGCAGGTAGGGCATGTTGACCGTGACGGCTCCGGTGGGACAGCGAGCCGCGCACGGCCCGCAGTACCAGCACTCGTCGACGTGCATGTAGGCCTTGCCGTTGGTCTCGTCGATGGCGAGGGAGTCCAGGGGGCACATGTCCACACAGAGGGTGCAGCCGTCGATGCACTTCGACTCGTCGATGGTCACGGGCACGTCGGCCCGCTGGGGCGCCAAGGTCATGGCTGTCTCCAGAAAAGTCCCGAGAAATTCTGAGAAATCCCGAGCGGCAGTGAACCGGTGAGGCGTTGCCGAACGATGAAGGGGTGAGAGCGGAAAAGAGGGCAGCGAAGAGCGCGGAATGGAGGCCGGGGATGAGGCCGGAGGTGAGGGCGGAGACGGGGCCGAGGGAGAGGCCGGTGGGAGTCGTCAGAGGGAGCGGTGCAGCAGGCCGCTCATCGAGATCCGGTCGCCGCGGAAACGGATGAACTCCAGGTCCACCGGGCGTCCGTCGGCGAGATGGGTGAGGCGTTCGAGCATCAGGACGGCCGCGCCGCGCGGTGCCTCCAGTACGGCGGCGGAGTGGGCGTCCGCGGTCACCGCCTCGAGGGTGATCTCGGCGTGGCCGAGGCGCTGCCCGGTGACGGCCTCCAGGAGGCGGAAGACGTCGGTGTTCTCCAGGTCGGCGCCGAGCAACGCGGTGCCGAGGTCCAGCGGGATGTAGGTCAGGTCCAGAGAGAGGGGGATGCCACCCAGTCGGCGCAGCCGTTCGATGTAGAGGACGTCGGTGCCGGGTGGGACGTGGAGGCGGTCGGCCACCGGGGTGGGGGCGGCCACGGGGCCCATCGTGCGGACCTCGTTGGTGACATGGCCGTGCTCGTGCAGGGTCTCCGCGAGGCCCATCAGACGGTCCAGGCCGTGCGGGTACTTCTGCGCCACGACGACCGTGCCGACCCCCGGCAGGCGCTCCACCAGGCCCTCGGCCCGGAGGAGGTCCAACGCCTCGCGGACGGTGTTGCGCGAGGCGCGGTAGTCGGTGGCGAGGGTCGACTCGTGGGGCAGCGCGCCGGCCGGGAAAGCGCCGGTGAGCAGCTGACGGCGCAGGAGGTCGGCGAGCTGACGGGCCTGGTCCGCGCGCAGCCGGCGGCGCGCGCGGTGGGCGGCGACGGTGGTCGCGCCCTGGCCGGCGTGCTCTCGGATGCGATCGGTGGGTGGCATGTTTCGAACCATAGCGAGCCGGTAGGAAAACCGGTGTTGCCGGAGTGTTGCGCCACCTACCGGAACGTCAGGTAAGGCGTTGACCTGGGGAAACGAGCGGTTCCTGAGCAAGATCTGCCAGTTCAGGACAACGCCGTCAGCCCCGGGGCGAAAGTGATCAGCAGCGGCAGCAGGGGGACCAGTGCGGCCACCGTCGTCGTCAGCGCCCGGTGTCTGCGGAGCAGGCGTGGGGGCGGTTCGAGCAGGCGGTCGACGCGCTCGCCCAGGAGACGGTGACTGGAGGCGCAGGACAGGACGCCCCGGTGTTGGTTCAGCTCGATCAGGGCCAGCGCCGTGGTCAGGTGACCGCAGCGGCGCGACGCGGTGTCGTCGGCGGCGAGTTCGACCAGGCGGTGGGTCTGGTCACAGAAATGGGAGAAGAGCGGAATGCGGGGGAATCCGGTGGCAAGGGCGGTCGAGAGGTGGAGCAGCCAGTCGTGGTGGGCGCGGGCATGGCCGCGTTCGTGGGTGAGGACGGCGTCCAGTTGGTGGGAGGTCAGGCGGTGCAGGGCACCGGTGGTCACGATCAACTGGGGTGGGTTGCCGGGCATCCACCAGGCGTCGGGATACTCGTCCTCCAGCACGAGCAGCGGGCCCCGGGCGGACGGCAGGCCCGCCGGCAGGTCGGGGGCGCGTTCCCGCAGGTGGGCCCTGGCCTGGCCGCGGCGCCGGCGCGCATCGACGAGTTCGCGGGCCAGCATCGCGGTGGTCCAGCCGGCCCCACAGGCCAGCAGCAGGGTCAGGGCCACGGCCCACAGCGGGGCGGCGGCGAGGTCGTACGCCTCGGTGACGGCAGGCGGTGCCGGTGCGAAGACCTGCGTGCGGACGGTGTGGAAGACGGCTGCGGCGCCCAGCGTCAGGGCCGTCAGGCAGCACAGCAGGACGGTGGCGACCAGGCACTGCCACACCCACAGCGCGACCACGGGCTCCCGCTCCGGCCATGCGGAGCGGGTCAGCGCACGCGGAGCCGGCACAGCGGCCGTCAGGGCGACGACGCTCAGCAGGAGCAGGCAGACGGTCATGCCATGGGCTCCGGATCCTGGTCGGGAAAATCCTGGTCGGGAAAGGGCCGTGCGCCACGTGCGCGCGGGGTGCGTACCGCGTACCCGCGTGTGTGCGGCCTGCCGCGGGCGGCGGGCTCGGCAGCAGGACCGTGCCCGCCGCCAGTATGACGGGGGTTGCTCCGGGAGTCAGCCCACGACGACGCTCCGATTCAGCCCCGACAGCCCTGCCAGGTTTCCCGTCCGGTCGCCGGCCGAGTTCCCCTTGCCGTCACTCGCCCTGTCACCTGTCGTTTCACCCGTCCCGTCACTTGCCTCGCCACCTGCCCTGTTTCCTGTCCCGTCTCCCGTCCCGTCACCCGGCGGTCACCCGCCCGCTCACCTCGCCCAGGCCCACCCGAGCACCGCCGGGGCCCGGGGCCCACGCCGACAGGGTCACCAGGTCACCGTCCTCCAGGAAGGTCCTTTTCCCATCGGGGAGTTCCAGCGGGTCGCGGCCGTTCCAGGTCAGCTCCAGGAAGGAGCCCAGCTCGCCGGGGTTCGGGCCGCTCACCGTGCCCGAGCCGTACAGGTCGCCGGTGCGCAGCGAGGCTCCGTTGACCGTGAGGTGGGCGAGTTGCTGGGCGGCCGTCCAGTACATGCTGGAGAAGGGCGGCTCGGAGACGACGTGACCGTTGAGCGCGATGGAGATGCGCAGGTCGTAGCCCGCGGGTTCGGCGGCCGCGTCGTCCAGGTAGGGGAGGAGGGGATGGGTCCGCTCCGGGGGCGTCACCCGCGCGCTCTCCAGGGCGTCGAGCGGGGTGATCCAGGCCGAGACCGACGTGGCGAACGACTTGGCGAGAAACGGGCCGAGGGGCACGTACTCCCAGGCCTGGATGTCACGGGCCGACCAGTCGTTGAGCAGGCACAGACCGAAGACGTGGTCGCGGAAGTCGGTCAGCGCGACCGGCGTGCCCTGGCGCGAGGGCACGCCGACGACGAAGCCGACCTCGGCCTCGATGTCGAGCCGCACGGACGGGCCGAAGACGGGGGCAGGGTCGGTGGGCGCCTTGCGCTGGCCCGACGGGCGGACGACGTCCGTGCCGGAGACCACGACCGTGCCGGCCCGGCCGTGGTAGCCGATCGGCAGATGCTTCCAGTTGGCCAGGAGCGTGTCACCGGCGTCCGGGCGGAAGATCGCGCCGGCGTTCCGGGCGTGGTGTTCGGAGGAGTAGAAGTCGACGTAGTCGGCGACCTCGAAGGGGAGGTGCAGGGTCACCGAGGAGAGAGGGCGGAAGAGGGGTTCGACGGTGGGGCGGTGGGCCGGGTCCGTCACCCACTCCGTCAGGTCGTGGCGCACCTGCGACCAGACCGTGCGGCCCGCCGCCAGGAGCGGGTTGAGGGTCGGCGCCGTGAGCAGCTCGGCGTGCGGCGAGCCGAGCGTGCGGGCCGCGGCACCCACGTCCAGGACATGGTCGCCGAGCCGGACGCCGACGGTCCGCTCCGCGGAGCCCGGGAGGGAGAAGACGCCGTACGGGAGATTGTGCGGACCGAAGGGATCGCCCTCGGGAAGGTCGAAGGGGGGCATCGGGTACTGCCTCTCTTTCGTGCGCTCTCTGAAACTCGCCAGGTCGTGCTCGCCGGACGCCGAGCGGATGTCGCGCGGGTGCGCCGAGCCGCGCCACAGGTTACGGCTGACCTGGTGGAAGTGACATGGGCGCAGGGCCGGCGAGGCGGTTCGGCCCGCAGCGCCCCGCATCCGGACGCTCACCGGAAGCCGTCCGCGGGCCGGGTCGCATTCTTGACGGAGCGGTGCGAAAGGGGAGACTCTGGGCGGGTGCTGGAAGGCCTCGGGGAGGGGGCCTTCCCCAGGCACAACTGGGGGGCGGATGGCCATAGGGGAGGCCGGCCTCGGGTCGGCGCGGCGTGGCTCAAGGCCGAAGCGGCTGGAAGCGACCATGCGCGACAGACTCGGCCGGGAATGCGTGTACGTGCCGTCGTGCAGATTCGGGCTCTTCGTGGCCTTGCGCCACTGGTGCCCGCCCGGCGGACGCGTGCTGATGTCGCCGGTCAACGACGACGTGATCTTCTTCGTCGTGCTCGCGGCCGGCCTGCGGCCCGTGCAGGCGCCGTTGAACCCGCTGGACGCGTCGATCGACGTCGATGCGGTGCCCGACGAGGTGTGGGGCTCGCTGTCCGGCGTGCTCACGACGAATCTGTACGGCAATCCGGACGACACGCCGCGCCTGCGGGAGAAGTGCGACGCGCTGGGCATCCCGTTGTTCGAGGACGGGGCACACGCGATCGGCAGCGAGGTGGGTGGCCGACCGGTCGGGGCCTGGGGCGACGCCTCCGTCTTCAGCCTGTCCAAGCATGTCGGCGCCAAGGCCGGGGGGTTCCTGGCCTGTGCCGACCCGGGGCTGCGCGAGGCCCTGGAGAAGACCTGCGACGACCTGCTGCTGCCGGGGCGGTTCACGGCGGAACTCGCCTACACCGTCCGGCCCTACGCGGAGGCGACCGTGCGGGGGCTGCGGCTGCGGCGGGCCGCCTGGGCCACGATGCGACTGCTCGGGCTGATGGAACGGGAAGGGATCCGGATGCCGCTGCGGCCGGCCGAGCTGGCCGGAGCCGTCGAGGCCGCGCCGGACCTGGCCGCACACGATTCGTGGATCCGCGTCGACATGCACGACTACCGGCTGCGTTCAGGACCGCTGAGAGCGGGCCGCATCGCCCGCAAGCTCGACCACCTGGACGAGGTGCTGGCGGCCTGCCGGGCGGGCACGGAGCTGCTGTCGTCCACACCGTGGGCACAGCCCGGCACACCCCGTGCCGACCGCGTCCAACCCCTGTTCCGGGTACCCCTGTTCGTCGCCGACCGGGATGCCGCGAGGGCGGCGCTCGCGCGGCGGGGCATCGTCGTCGGGTATCTCTATGACCCGCCCCTGGACGACTACGCCGGTCCCGCCTTCACCGACCCCTCGCCCGATCCCGCCGGCGCCCGCTGGTTCGCCCGGCACGCGCTGCCCGTGGATCCGCTGCGGGCCAGACAGGTCGTCGAGGTGCTCCAGGCGTCCGGTATACGGCCGGCCGAGGCGCCGGGAGGGCTGGAGCCGACCCGTGGCTGAGACGCAGGCCGAGATCCAGGCACCCGAGCCGTCGGCGCCGGCCGCCGGAAAGGAGACGACCGGTCCGACGCCGGCCGACAGCGGCCGGGGCTCCGACTCGCTGTTCCGGAACGCCTACTTCCTGATGCTCAGCACGGGCGTCTCCGCCGTGCTGGGCCTGGGCTTCTGGCTGGTGGCCGCGCGCTACTACTCCGAGGAGGCGGTCGGGCAGGGCTCGGCCGCGATCGCGGCGATGCGGCTCCTCGCCAGCATCACGGCGACGACGATGATCGGCGCCGTCGTCCGTTTCGTGCCACGTGCCGGCCGGGCCACCGGCTCGCTGGTGTGGCGGGCGTACGCGGTCAGTTCGGTGGTCGTCGCCGTAGCCGCCTTCGTCTTCCTGCTGACTCTCGATCTGTGGGGGGCGACGTACGCGCCGCTCGGCACGGCAGCCGCGGGGGCGACGTTCGTCGTCGCGTGCGTGGCATGGGCGCTGCTGACGCTTCAGGACGGGGTGCTCACCGGGCTGCGCAGATCGGGGTGGGTGCCCGTCGGCAACGCGGTGTTCTCGATCGGCAAGCTGATCCTGCTGGTCTTCTTCGCGACCGCGCTGCCGGTGCTCGGCATCTTCGTGTCGTGGGCCGTCGCGATCGCGTTCTCGACGCTCCCGCTGGGCTGGTTGATCTTCCGTCGGCTGATCCCGCGCCAGGCCGCCGCCGACCGCGACCTGGAACCTCCGCAACTGCGCGAGATGGGCCGCTTCCTGGCAGGGGACTCGCTGGGCGCGCTGTTCAGCCTTGCGATGATCAACCTGCTGCCGGTGATGGTCGCCGTGCGCTTCAGTGCGGCGGAGAACGGCTACTTCTACGTGGCGTACACCGTCGGCGGCACGATGGAGTTCATGGCCATCAACATGGCCTCCTCGCTCACCGCGCACGCCTCGCACGACCCGCGCCATCTCGCCGACGGCGTGCGGGGGGCGCTGCGCCGGATGACGTTGCTGCTGGTGCCGGTGGTGCTGGTGCTGGTCGTGTTCGCCCCGCAGATCCTGCTGCCGTTCAACGAGGACTACGCGGAGCACGGCACCACCGTCCTGAGGCTGCTGGCGGCGGGGGCGCTGCCCAGGGTCGTGGTCGAGCTCTACATCGGGGTGCTGCGTGTGCAGGGCCGGACCGGAGTGCTCGCCGCGCTCCAGGGCGCCATGTGCACGCTGGTGCTGGGGAGCGCGGCCGTGCTGTTCGCCCCGGCCGGGATCGCGGGCGCGGGCTGGGCGGTGCTGCTCAGCATGACCCTGATCGCCGCCGTCTCCGCCTTCGGTCTGCGCTCGGCGCTGCGCCGGACCGACCGCGTGCCCGCCGGCCGGTCCGGCGCCGCCCCGGCCTACGGCACCCGCTGGGCGCGGCTGAACGCCACCGCCGGGTACGGCACGGCCGGATACGGCACGAACTGGGCGCGCCGGGCGGCATACGAGCGTGAGGGCGTCGACGAGGACACGGTCACGCTGTTCATAGGGCGGCCAGGGTACGAACGCGAGGCGCTGCAGGCGGACACGCTGGCGCTGATCGTACGGCCGCACGGATCCGGGACGGAGGAGAAGGCCGAGGAGAAGGCGGAGGGGCAGGACGGGCTGATCGGGGAGGCTGCGGTGGACCGTGACTCGTCGGCCGGGGCCCGGGCCACGGCCCCGGCCCGGGAGCGGTGGACGGCAGGCGTCCTGTGGGGGCTGCTCGGCGTGGCCACCGGCGTCTACTGGACGGCGCTGCGCGATCTGCCGTGGCTCGACGGCCCCTCCGCGGACGTACTGACCGGGCGTCAGCTGCTGGCGGCCCTGCCGCTCGTGGGGCTCGTCGCGGGGGGCCTGCTGCTGGTGGTGTTCGTCGGCTCGGTGACGCTGCGGTCCGCGCGCGGCGCGTGGCTGCCGGGGACGGCGCTGGGCTCGGTCCTGCTCGCCCTGTACGCCGTACCCGTGGCCTTCGGCTGGGAACCGACGCCGGTGAGTGGGACGTTGTACGCAGAGACGGCCCGTTTCCTCGCGGAGGGCGTCGGGCTCGACGGCCCCGAGCCGCTGCTGCGCTGGGCACCGCCGGTCGCGCAGCTGTTGTCCCTCATACCGCTGTGGCTGCTGCTCACGCGCGTGGGCAGGCGCTTGACGTGGCCGGGGCGCTGGGGGGTCCTGTATCTCCTCGCGCTGGGCGGCTGGGTGTGGCGGCAGGAGCTTGCGCCGATCGCCGTGCCCGCGTTCGTCGTCCTGGTCCTTGCCGCAGGGGTCGCCGCAGTGGTCGCGTCGCTTTCCGCCCGGGCCCGTGCGAAGGCGGCCGCGGCGGCCCGGGCGCGGAGCGCTACCGACGGGAGAGCTGCCGCGTCCGAAGGGGGAGCCGCCGGTGCCGAACGGACAGCTGCCGACGAGAGCGAGCGCGAGGGGGAAAGCGGGAGCAGGAGCGGGAGCGGTACCGGGACCAGGGTCGTGGAAGAGCTGCCGACGAGACGGCTACCGGCAGGACGGCCGCCGGTGTGACGGCCGTGATGTGACGGCCGCCCGACGTGACGTGACGTAACGGCCGCTATTTGTGACGGCCGTCAGGGGGCCAGGGCTGCTGCCGGCGGGAAGGCCGCTGGCTAGATGGCTGTCAGCGGGGTGGGATCGGCTGGTGGAAGTAGCTGTTCTTGCCCGCTTCGCGGTAGCCCTCGAGACCCGGGCCCTTGTTGACGGTCAGATCGCACGCGGCCTGCTCGGAGGTCGGCCGGTTCCAGTGCACCAGCGCCTTCACATCGGGGAGCTTCTTCACGGCGGCGGGGATCTGGGTGTACCAGTCACGCTGGCGCTGCGGGGCGCCGGCGTCCGGCGCGGTGGCGAACTCCGCGAGCATGACGGGCTTTTCGTCGCTGATGTTCTCGCGCAGCCACTCGTAGCTGGGCTGTTGGCTGCGCAGGAAGTCCTTCCAGTCGGTGGTGCCGTGGCACTGGTAGTAGTTGTACTGGTCCATGGCGATCCAGTCGACGTACTCGTCGCCGGGGTAGAGCGCCTTCATGTCGGCCGCGCTGCCGAGGTAGCCGGAGACGGTCCACACCCACACGACGTTGTCGGCGCCCAGTTCACGGAACCGGTCGCGAACATGGCGGTAGGCCGCCACGAACTCCGCCGGGGTGCCGGCGCCCTCCTTGATACGGGCGTCGGTCTCCTGGTCGAAGGAGAGGAAGACCCGTTTGCCGTAGGCCTTGATGCGTTGGATCTGCGGATCCAGGATCTTCTTGTCGAGCTTCCCGGAGGCGATGTTCTTCCAGCCGAGTTGGGTCTCCGTCCAGTTCTCGTGGTGCGGCTCGGTCCATACGGTGGACTCCCAGGCCAGCATCAGCAGCCGGTCCTTGCCGAGTTCCTGTTCCTCGGGGGTGAGCAGTTCCCCGTCGAGCTCGGTGCCCGACATGTCGTGGTAGTTGTAGACGAGGTCGAGCTTGCGGCCGATCCGCTTCTCGAAGCCGAGCACGGCGTCCTTGAGCGAGCCGTTCTCGGCGTACGGCACGGCGGCGCCCCACCAGGCGCCGCAGGGCGGGATCAGGGCGTCGGTGGGAGCGCAGGGACCGGTGGGCAGCTCGCCCGAGGCCGCGTTGTCGGGCAGGGCGTCCGCGCGGGACACCGGGTCCTCGGGCCGGCTGGCCCAGATGCCGAGCCCGGCGATCAGCGCGGCGACCGCCACCAGCACCACGGCCGTGTAGGTGCGCCTCGAGCCCCCTGTGCCACTCCCCATGCCACCCCCGGTGCCACCCCCCATGCCACTCGCCATGCCACCCCCGGTGCCACCCTTTAAGTCCATCCCGCTCCCCGGACCCGCGCCCATGCCCCTCACCCCGTACGACTCGGGCGGCTTGCGTGGTCCGCGCAGCCGGTGTCGTCCTGTCATATGTCACTGCCGGCGGAGGGCCTGCGCCTGACCTTGGCCCGTTCGACCGCGCCGCGCCGGGCGGCGGGCAGCGGCAGCCCCGGCAGGGCTGCGGTGACCGTGGTGAAGCCGGCGAGCGAGACGAGGAACGCGGTCATCGAGAAGCCCTGCACCAGGAACAGCGAGGTGGCGGTGAGTACGCCGAGCGAGAGGCTGACGGGCGCGGCGAGCGCGATGGCCTCCAGCCTGGCGCCGGAGGCCAGCCCGCCCGGCTGCGGATACAGCGCCGCGCAGCCCGGGCCGAACAGGACGAAGAGCAGGACCGGGATCCAACGCAGCGGAGAGGGGCCGGGAACGGCGGTGGCGGCCAGCGCGAGCCAGCCGGAGGCCGCGACGAGGACTCTGAGATGAGTCGAGGTGCCCCTTGCGCGCATGGCGCCCATCGCACCCTTGTTCTCTTCGGCGCCGTCGATGCCGTCGATGCCGTCGATGCCGTCGGTGTTGTCGATGTCCGCGGAGTTCGGGGTCGTCACTTCGATCACCTTGGGGTCAGTCATCGGGGTCGGTCACGGAGTGGCTGGGCGGTACTCCAGGACGACGCCGTACGGATGGCTCTCGATGGTCCGGAAGAGCGGCGAGACGGACAGCTTCCAGCGCAGCGTCTCGAAGCCGCCGGGCGGCAGCAGACCCTCTCCGGCGGTGTAGATGTCCTGGGTGCGGGTGAGGACGACATACGCCTTCTCGCCCGGCGGGATTCCCTCGGCCAGGTAGGCGGCCGGATCCTCCAGCATCTTCTCGTTGTCCGGCAGCGCCTGTTCGGCGAAGAACCAGTGGTCGAGTCGGTCGTAGCGGTGGAGCGCCTGCGGGAAGGAACCGCTGGTGGCGAGGATCAACGAGCCGTCCGGTGCGTCGTCCAAGGTCTTCGTGACCAGCGCGGTCTCCTCGGGCGGCGTGTAGAACATCTTCTCCTTGCCGTAGTACGACGGCAGGAAGCCGGCCAGCAGCACCAGCAGGACGGCCGGCAGGGCGACGGCCGCGATCCTGCGCCGCAGCGCCTTCGCCCTGCTGCGGTGGGTCCCCGCGACGGCCGGCACCAGCGCGGCGGCGGCGAAGAAGGCGCCACCGGGCAGGGCGAACAGATAGACGCGGAAGAGCATCTCGCCGCCGTAGTCGTTGACGGCGAACAGCGGCACCGGGGCGACGGACACCAGCAGCAGCGGCAGCGCGCTGCGGGTCAGCCGGCGCCGCAGCACCACGGCGGCCCCGGCGAGGACGGCGATGGCGAGCACCATCGCCACGTTGGCGGTGCCCGCGAGTTCGGGGCCTGGTCCGGTGAGCTGCCCCGCGTAGCCCGCGCGGGAGTTCTCCGTCAGCTCGCCGATCGACTTCCTGATGGTGGAGAGCGTCTCGACGAACAGCGGCCGCCCCATGGTCAGGTCCCAGGTGAGCATCAGCAGCGCGGCGACGACCAGCAGCCCGTAGTTGCGGTAGCGGCGGGTGAAGCTGAGCGCGAGCAGACAGATGGTGAGCATCACCGGGGTGAGCTGGTGCGTGGCGTTGATGGCGGCGATCAGCGGGGCCAGGATCACCACGCACACCGCGCGTTGCCTGGGCCCCGTGGGCGGCGGGACGGGGGCGGCCACCGGGTCGAGGTAGGTGCGGTCCCGCAGCCGCCCGGCGGAGCCCGGCCGCACGAAGTGCCGCAGCACCACCGCGAGGACCGTCAGATGGAGCAGGTAGGCGAGCGCCTGCGGGGCGAAGTAGTCCTGGCCCACCCAGTTGGCGAGCTGGAAGATCCAGACGGCGGCCCAGATCAGCCGCCAGTCCTCGCAGAAGGTGCGGTAGATCAGGACCAGCACCGGCATCATGAGCAGGCCGACGACGATCGGCGCCCAGTTGGCGTAGGCGGCGGCGCTCTGCACGCCGAAGGCCCGCACCAGGCCCGCGTTGAGCGTGAAGAACCCCGGCCACTGGTCGTAGGCGGACATGTTGCCCGAGAGCGACGCGCCCGGTCGCAGTTCACCGTTGGCGAGGAGCGTGTTGACGATCGCGTCGTGCTTCGAGGCCCACGGATAGCGCACCGCGTCGTACAGCACCGCGGGCGGCGCCTTGAGCGCGAACAGGAGCGCGGCGCAGTGCGCGGCCGGCCACCAGGGCGCGGTGCCCGCCCGCCGCAGACTGAGGACGAAGCCCGCCGTGAGGACCAGCAACGAGAGGTAGTAGGCGGCCGGGAGGCGGTCCAGCAGGCCGTAGTCGCCCATCTCCCGGAAGCCGATGCGCGGCAGCGCGTACACCCAGAGCCCGGCGGCGAGGAGCAGTGTCAGCAGGGCCGCGTCCGGCGGACGGCGCGGGATCCGCCACCACCGCCGCGAACTGCGGTCGTCGCGTCCGGCCGGGGCCGGACCGCCGGGGCCCGGACCGCCCGGTCCGGTGGAGAGCTCGGGGGTGGGCAGCTCGCTGCTCTCGGTGCTCGGTACGGGCACGTGTTGTGGCACGTCGAGGCTCCCCTCCCTCAGGTCAACTATAGGAATTTTCTCTTCTTTTCACACCAAAATCGTCGAACCCTGTTCAACCTGCGAACATCGGCCCCTGTACGACGGCGCGGGCGCGGCGGTACCACCGCCAGCCGACCGTCTTCGGCCCGTCCCGATACGGGGCGACCCGGGCGCCGGAGCCCGCCAGCCAGTCCTCGACATCGGCGAGGGTGTGGCCGCGGCGCACGATGAGCCGGGCGATGCGGTAGAGCTCGTCGCGGTCCGAACTGAGCGCGTGCCGCACGGCGGTGGCCGTCTCGTAGCCCGCGGCGGCCGCCATGCGCCGCACCCGGCCGCTGTTGTAGCCGTGCGGGTAGGCGAGATGGCGGACGCGGCGGCCGAGGGCGTCCTCCAGCACCGAGCGCGACGCCCTCAGCTCGTGCGCGAGCGCCCGGGGCGCGAGCGTGTCCAGCTGCGCGTGCGTGACGGTGTGGCTGCCGACCTCCATCCCGTACTGCTCCAGCTGCGACGCCTGCGCCAGCGTCATCATCGGGGCGGGCGGCAGCAGGCTGCGCCCGCCCGGGGCGATGGCGCCGGTCGTGAGATAGGCGGTGGCGGACAGCCCGCGACCGGCCAGCGCCTCGGCGGTCGCACCGGGCAGGTCGGCGAAGCCGTCGTCGAAGGTGAGCAGCACCGGCCGGGGCGGCAGCGGCGCCCGCCCCGCGAGGTGGTCGGCGAGCGCGCTGATCGTGACGGGCGTACGTCCGCTGTCGACGACGGCGTCCAGGTGCGCGCCGAACTGCTTCGGACTGACGGTGAACTCGGCGATCCAGTCGGGCGGGTCCTCCATCACGGCGTGGTAGAGGAACACGGGGATGCTGTTGCCGACCCCGCCGACCCCGCCGACCCCGCCGACCCCGCCGACCCCGCCGACCCCGCCGACCCCGTCGACCCCACCGGCCGCACCGAGCCCGTCGCCGACCCCGTCGTCTTCGCTGCCCGTGCCGCCTCCGCTGCCCGCACCGCCTCTGTGCGCGGCCCCCGCCATCAGCCCGCACCGATCGATCGTGCAGCGCTCCGCAGCGCGCGCCGGGCTCGTAGATAGCCCACCGGCCCGTAGAGCATGCCGCGCCGCTGGAGCCGGGACAGCCGTCCGGGCCAGGCGTGCGTCCGGTCGTCGTGGCCGCCGGGAATGCCGCCCGCATTTCCTGCGGAGCCCCCCGCATTTCCTGCGGAGCTCTCCGTGTTTCCGGCGGAGACCTCCGCCTCCCGGCTCGCCGTCAGCGTCCGGGCGTACGCCAGCCCGCGGGGCAGCCGGGCCAGGAAGGCGGGCAGCAGGCCGGGGCGGTTGACGAGGATCGCCGTGAGGTAGGCGGTGAGGCCGGCGCCGTAGCCGTACGCCTGGGTCTCCAGGTCCCGCCAGGTCTCCCGGTGGTGGTGCCAGACCAGGGCCTGCGGGGTGTAGTGCAGACGATGGCCCGCGGCCAGGACACGGACGAACCCGTAGAGGTCGTCGCCGCCACGCGCGCGCGTGCCCGCACCCGTCGCAGGGTCGAAGCCGCCGACCGCCCGCAGCACCTCCGTGCGGAAGGCCATGCTGGCGCCGGAGCCGAAGCGGCCCGCGGTGAAGGGGAACAGCGGCTCGTCGGCGGGCGGGTCGTGCGGGTCGTAGGTGCGTGCCGTGAAGCCCTTGGCGAAGCCGCCGTGGCTCTCGAGGAGGACCTGCGCAGGGGTGCGCAGCCGGGCCGGCAGGATCAGGCCGGTGGTGCAGCCGAGACCGGGGTCGGAGACGAAGGGCGCGGTGAGTTCGGTGAGCCAGCGTGGGTCCGCCACGACGTCGTCGTCGGTGAAGGCGATCACCTCGCCGTGCGCGGCCTCGACGCCCTTGTTGTGCGCGACGGCGAGACCGGGCACCGGCTCGGTCACGTACCGCACCCGCTCGGCGTACTTGCGTTCGACCAGATCCCGGGTCGAGTCGGTGACGGGCGCGTTGTCGACGACGAGGATCTCGAAGTCGGGGTGGTCCTGGGCGAGGAGCGAGTCGAGCGCGTGGGCGAGCTTCCCGGTCCGTTCGCGCGTGGCGACGACGACAGTCGTGGACGGCACGGGCGTCGACATCGACACGGCTATAGGGGCCGGCGTCGGTGCCGGCGTCGGCGTCGGGGCGGGCGGGTCTGCGGGCCCCGTCCGGGCCCGGTCTGCGGGCCCCGCCGACGCCCCGGCTGTTTCACGAGCGGCGAGATCCATGAGGACGGCCTTCGGGTCGGCCCCCTCCGGCACGTGCCCGAGCAGCGTTCCGACCGGTCGCCCACCCCTCCTGACCAGCACGAACACCTCGCCGTGCGTGAGCGGCGGGCTGCCCGGTCCGGGTCTGAGCACGCCCCCCTCGTCCAGCTCGAGCTCGGCGACCTGCACCGGCCGGATGTCGAGGAATCTCTGTATCTCCTGCTGCACGATCTCCTGCCGCACGATCGCGTGCGGCACACCTCTTGCGCGGAACACGAACCCCCCTAGAGCCTGTCCGGCGGATCATGCCGGAGACGCGGGGTCTGGCACGCCCACCTGCGGCGTTGTCGTCGGTTGCCGACGCTCCGCGTCGTCGCCCTCCTCCGCCTTGCAGTTGAACGCACCAGACCCCGCTCACGTGTGTTGATGAGTCACCGCTGCTTTCCTCCGACCTGATCCGCCGGACAGGCCCTAGTCCCATGACCGTCACGACCGGCGCAGCCGACCCGCGCCCTTCAAGGTCCGTGCGGCCGTTGCGGCGAGCCTCGGCCGGTTGCGTACGAAGTGGTGCGCGCGGCGGGACGGTTCACGGCTGAGCCAGTAGAGCGCGGCGCCCACCCCCGGACGCGTCCACGCTCCCTCGAACACGGGTATCTCCCCGGTCTTCAGCGAGTCCTTGTACTCGGCCGCGCCGCGCCCCAGGTCGAGCAGGCCGATGCCCTCCGCGGCGGCCGACTCGGCCATCCGCAGATGCAGCACGAGACCGGGCGAGAACTTCGCGAACTCCGGGTCGTACGACGGGAACCAGCAGGCCAGGACGGTCGACGAACGCAGTCCGAAGTGCGCGGCGATGGGCCGCTCACCCGCGTAGAGGACGGACAGCGTGCCGGAGCAGTCCGGTGCGCGTGTCTCGGCCAGCGCGTCCACGAGCCGGGTGATCCACTCCTGGGCGAACCGGTCCCGGCGACCGGTCCTGCGGTACTGCGCGGACTTCCAGCCCATGAGCGTGCGCAGCGCGGCCGGGTCGCGTTCGTCGAACACGAACCGCAGCTCCCCGACCTGCCGGCCGAGCTTGCGCTCCTTGGCGAGGGTCGTCTTCAGGAACTTCGGCGACTGCGCGCGCAGGACGGACTCGTAGGTCTCGTAACCCTTTTCGACGTCGATGACATAGGCGGCGTACTCCTCGGCCGCGTGCGGAAGGAACAGCCCCTGCTCCGCCTCCAGATTGTCGAAGGCGAAGCTCGTCAGGGAGCACGCCCGCATCAGTTCGGCGGCGTTCAGTCCGAGGCCCGGGGCCAGCACCGCGCCCTGCGCGTCCGAGACGCCGTAGGCGAGGGCCTGGCCCTGGCCGAGCCTGCCCCGCTCGTGGGGCAGGAAGCCGACCGGCTCGCGCCCCTCGTAGACCACCGCCACACGTGCGCGTGGCCGCACGCGGCCCACGGCGTCGGTGAATTCCGGTTCCATGAAGGGGTTTCGCGGAAGCGTCGACGCGGCACGCAGTGCCCGCCACCGCTCCCTCTCCCCCTCGCCGAGGTCCTGTGGCCTCAGCACACGAATGCGCCCACTGCTCAACCTGACCCCCCGATCAAGTCCCCCCTGGACACCTGGACGGTACCGCTCCACCCGGGCGTCGCGGTAGGTAGCGTCCCATGTTGTTGCCAACCGGTGCAGAGGCCTTTAACCGTCCACTACCCGGCAACGCGTCAGAAAGCCGTTTCTTTTAAAGGGGAGTTGGCAGAACAGGACAGGACCTGGCCGTCGTTCGGTTTGCGTCGAACCCGGGGGGCGCGGGATCCGTATTCTCTGATCATGGCCGCACCCCTCGCATATGCCGCGCGCACCGCGTACTCCCTGATCGCCACCGACCTGGACGGAACGCTGCTCCGCGGCGACGACACCTTCTCCGACCGGTCGCTCGACGCCCTCGCGCGGGTGACGGCCGCCGGCGCACGCCACCTGGTGGTGACGGGACGGCCCGCGCCCCGGGTCCGGCCGCTCCTCGACCGCCTGCACAGCAGGGGGCTCGCGGTGTGCGGACAGGGCGCGCAGTTGTACGACGCCGGCGCGGACCGTCTGCTGTGGTCGGTCACGCTGGACCGGGAGCTGGCGGAGACCGCGCTCGGCAAGATCGAGGCGGAGGTCGGGCAGCTGTACGCGGCCGTCGACCAGGACGGCGTCGACGGACTGACGCTCATCGAGCCGGGCTACCGGATGCCGCACCCGACACTGCCCGCCCTGCGCGTCGACCGACGCGACGATCTGTGGTGCGAGCCGATCAGCAAGGTGCTGCTGCGCCATCCCACGCTGTCCGACGACGAGCTGGCGGCGACGGCCCGCTCGGTGGTCGGCTCGCTCGCCACCGTCACCATGTCGGGGCCGGGCACGGTCGAGCTGCAGCCCTGCGGGATCACCAAGGCGACGGGCCTGGCACTGGCCGCCGAACACCTGGGTCTGCGGCCCGAGGACACCGTCGCGTTCGGGGACATGCCCAACGACATCCCGATGTTCGACTGGGCCGCGCACGGTGTCGCCATGGCCAACGCCCATCCCGAGCTCAAGGCCGTGGCCGACGAGGTGACGACGTCGAACGAGGACGACGGCGTGGCCGTCGTCCTCGAAAGACTGTTCCCGTAGGACCCCTAGGTCCCGTAGGACCATCAGGGCCTGTAGGTCCCGTAGGGGGTTCTGTCAGTACGCGCCGAACACGTTGTCGATCGAGCCGTAGCGCGCGGCCGCGTAGTTGCAGGCGGCGGTGATGTTGGCGACCGGGTCGTAGGAGTTCCACGACGTGCCGGCGACGTGGTAGGCGCGGAAGGTCGGGTCGATGACCTGGAGCAGTCCCTTGGACGGGATGCCCGCGGCCGCGTTGGAGTCCCAGAGATTGATGGCGTTGGGGTTGCCGGAGGACTCGCGGATGACGTTGCGGTAGATGCCGTTGTACGTCCCCGGGATGCCGTGCTGCGCCATGACCTGGAGCGAGGCGCGGATCCAGCCGTCGAGGTTGTTGGCGTAGCCGAGGCTGGAGGCGGTGGTGACGGTCGGCGTGGCCGCGGAGGCGGTGGTGGAGCCGATGATCGGAAGGGCGAGCACGGCCGCGCCGGTGGCGGCGACGGCGAGCGTGCGGGCGAGACGGGTACGGCGGGCGCGGCGCGGCTGAGCGGCAGCGGACATGACGAAGTTCCTCTCCGGCGCCTGCGAGGTGAGCTGTCGGGTTCGGGCGGGAGCTGCCCGGCCGCGTCCTGACGGATGCGACTTCACCCCAAGCCGTACCGAAGTGTCCGAAACATCCTGAAAATCCAAGACGTCCAGAATTTCGATTCGGCGGCCTACCTGGTTCCCCCGCTCCTGCCGTGCGGTTCTCGATGGGTGTTTCGGGCGGCGGCAGGATTCGGCGTCCGCCCGACAGGCCGGGAACGTATGCGAGAGCACATGTCCGGAACAAGTAGCGGATTCACAGATCACCCCTATTGACCTTGGTCTGTGCCCTATGGGGTGCTTGATCCTTTGTGGGTGCAAAGCCCCAACTTGCTTGAGGGGCGCGGGGAAATGGTGGATGGCGTGCGGGGGGCGGCTCGGTGCCGGGAGTGAGCCAACTCACCAGCAATCACAAGAGTGGCGAATCGGGCATTGTTCCCAACTCATAGTTAAAGGAGCGGCAAAGGGGTGGGCCTGGAATTCTCAGCGCTTTGCTGCCATCCGTTCCCATGTGTCCATTTTGTCGCTCATGGATTTCGTCGATCCGACGACGCGGGAGGCCTCGCGGTGCGGGGCGCCAGGCGGCGCGCCCGCCCGCGCGTGGCGGGAAACGGTCGCGGGGCGCCCCTGGATCACCCGGCAGGCATGAATCACTACTACCTGGTAACTCGATAGGTGTTCGTTCATATGGGCTGATCAGAAACATAACGGGCCGGATCCGGCGTCGGCAGACCCGGCGCGACGCCTCCTCGGCGGGCCCATTCGAGCCTGCGGGACGTGGGGGCTATCGGTGATCGAAACGTGACCGGATACGCTGACTTGAGTGATGGCAGCGACCTATCGACAAACCGCGTAATCGCCAGTAGACACCAGCAGACAGGAGACCCCTCGTGACCGTCGTCGGGCCGTTCGGGCTGAGCGTGCGGGACCAGGCTCTGGAAGCCGATGTCCAGGCCGGATTGGCGGCTGTCGAGGAAGGCTTGCTCGAGGCCACCAAGAGTGAGGTTCCGTTCATCACGGAGGCTGCCCAGCACCTCGTACGGGCGGGCGGGAAGCGGTTCCGGCCGCTGCTCGTGGTGCTCGCCTCGCAGTTCGGGGACCCGTACGCGCCGGGGATCGTGCCGTCGGCCGTGGTCGTGGAGCTCACCCATCTGGCCACGCTGTACCACGACGACGTGATGGACGAGGCCGCCGTGCGGCGCGGGGTGCCCAGCGCGAACGCCCGCTGGGGGAACTCCGTCGCCGTCCTCACGGGTGACTTCCTCTTCGCGCGCGCCTCCCACATCCTGGCCGACCTCGGGCCGGAGGCGGTTCGGGTGCAGGCGGAGGCGTTCGAGCGGCTGGTCACCGGACAGATCCTGGAGACGGCAGGGCCGACGGACGGGCGCGACCCGGTCGAGCACTACCTCGACGTGCTCGGCGGCAAGACGGGCTCGCTGGTGGCGGTCGCCTGCCGCTTCGGGGCGATGATGTCGGGCGCCGACGAGACGGTCGTCGACGTGCTGACGCAGTACGGCGAGCGGCTGGGCGTCGCCTTCCAGCTGGCGGACGACGTCCTGGACATCGCCTCCGACTCGCGCGAGTCGGGAAAGACGCCCGGGACGGACCTTCGCGAGGGCGTTCCCACGCTGCCGGTGCTGCGGCTGCGGGAGCGGGCGGCGCGGTTGTCGCTGCCCGAGGACATCGCCCTGTGCGAGCTGCTGGACTCCGACCTGAGCGACGATGCCCGGCTCGCCGAGGCCCTGGAGGCGCTCCGGGCCCACCCGGCGCTGGAACAGGCCCGCCGGGACACGGTGCGGTACGCGAAGGACGCGCGGGCCGCGTTGGCGCCGTTGCGGGAGTGCGACTCCAAGGCGGCGCTGATGGAACTCTGCGACGCCGTGGTCCACCGAGCCGGCTGACCCCACCCACCGGTCTCCGCCCACCGGTCTCCGCCCACCGGTCTCCGCCCCGTCCCAGCCCGCCCACCGCCCGCCGACCCCTACGGGTCGGGCGTGGTCTCGGCGCGTTGTGTCATACCGGAGGTGTACGTGGAGTTGAGTCCCCGGGTTGACGCTTCCGAAGAGTGGATTTGGTCAGATGGGAACCACGGAAAACACCACTCCTCACCGATTCGGGTGAGAATGGCGGCTTGGGGTGGGGAACTTCAGCGCGAGATGACCAGCCGCCGCCGACGACGGAGGTAAGGCACACATGGCACCGAAGGCATCCGACGACACCACGACCGGCGTGGACGCGACCGCTGGGTACGCGACCGGTGGGGACGCCGACGAGCTGCGCCTCGGGCGGCGCAAGGCAGTGCGGTACGTCGTCCCGGTCACCGTGATCGGTGTCGCGGCGGCGACGATCGGGCTGGTCCCGGCGCTCGCCGACTCCGGCGACCCCGACCTGCCGAAGATCACCGCACAGCAACTCCTCGACAAGATCGCCGCCTCGGACGTACAGCAGCTGTCCGGGACCGTGAAGATCAGCACCGATCTCGGGCTGCCCGACCTCGGCGGGCTGGAGAGCGGTCTCCTCTCCGGCGTCGCGCAGCAGGGCGGTGACGGATCGTCCGCCGATCCGTCCGCCAAGCTCACCGAGCTCGCCTCCGGCACGCACACCCTGCGCGTCGCCGCCGACGGCCCGGACAGGCAGAAGCTCTCGCTGCTGGAGAACGCCGCCGAATACAGCCTCATCCACAACGGCAAGGACGTGTGGGGGTACGACAGCGCCTCCAACGAGGTCTATCACTCCACCGTCGACGAGAGCTCCGACGAGGCCGAGACCCCCGTTCCCGCCACGCCCAAGGACCTCACCGAGGACGCCCTGAAGGCGGTCGACGACACGACGTCCGTGACCGTCGACGGCACCGTCCACGTCGCCGGCCGCGATGCCTACAAGCTGCTGGTCAAGCCGAAGCAGTCCGGTTCCACGGTCGGCGCCATCAGCGTGGCCGTGGACGCGAAGACGGGCCTGCCGCTGAAGTTCACGCTGACCCCGGCGAGCGGCGGCGCCGCCGTCGTGGACGCGGGCTTCACCCAGGTCAGCTTCGCCAAGCCCGCCGCCTCCACCTTCGACTTCACCGTCCCCAAGGGCGCGAAGGTCACCGAGGCCGACGCGGCCGACGAGGCCGGCACATGGGACGAAGGCGGTCCGTGGGACGAAGGCGGCGCGGTGAAGCCGGCCCCCGGGCACTCCGGCAAGTCCGACGACCTCGGGAAGGACCTCGGGAAGGACCTCGAGGCGGATCTCGGCGACACCGGCGGTCCCACCGTCATCGGTGAGGGCTGGACCTCCATCGCCACCTTCGACACCGGCGGCGAGGGCGTGCCCTCGGGCTCCGAGGTCGGCGGCGACCTCGGCGGCTTCCTCGACTCCTTCGGCGACAAGGTGAGCGGCAAGTTCGGTTCCGGAACCGTCTTCTCCACCCGCCTGATCAACGCCCTGATGACTGACGACGGAAAGGTCTACGTCGGCGCGGTCACCAAGGACGCCCTTGTGAAGGCGGCGAACGCGGCGAAGTAGGGGTACTACGGGTACTACGGGTACTTCGGGTACTGAGGATCGGGGGTTCGGTGAGGGCGTCCATGGACGATGACGGCGGCGACGGCGAGAACGGCGATGGCGAAGCCGTCATCCACACCCGCGCCCTCACCAAGCGCTACCGCGGCGGCCAACTCGCCGTCGACGGCCTCGACCTGACCGTCCCCGCGGGCAGCGTCTTCGGCTTCCTCGGTCCCAACGGCTCCGGCAAGACCACCACCATCCGCATGCTGATGGGGCTCATCGAGCCCACGGCCGGCTCGGCCCGCGTCCTGGGGCAACCCATGCCGAGGGCCGCGCGCACCGTGCTGCCGCACGTCGGGGCCCTCATCGAGGGCCCCGCCCTCTACGGCTTCCTCTCCGGCCGCGACAACCTGCTCCGCTACGACGCCGCCGACCCGACGGCCGACCCGCGCACCCGGCGGGCGCGCGTCACGGCGACGCTGGAGCGGGTCGGGCTGACGGCCGCCGCCGGCAAGAAGGCGAAGGCGTACTCGCTCGGCATGAAACAGCGCCTGGGCCTCGCCGCCGCCCTCCTCCAGCCCCGCCGCCTGCTCGTCCTCGACGAGCCGACCAACGGCCTCGATCCACAGGGAATGCGCGAAATCCGTTCGCTGATCCGGGAGTTGGCGTCCGAAGGCACGACCGTGTTCCTCTCCTCGCACCTGCTCGACGAGATCGAGCAGGTGTGCACCCACGCGGCGGTGATGGCGCAGGGCCGGTTGATCGTCCAGGGACCGGTGGCGGACCTCGCGGCGGGGACACGCGGCCGACTGGTCGTGACGACCCCGGACCCCGCGGACGCGGCCCGGGTGCTGAAGGAACAGGGCACGAGCGACGTCGTCGTCGGCGAGGATCTCGTGAGCGCGGAGGCTCCGCCGCCGGACCACGATCTCGCCGACCTGAACGCCGCGTTGGTGACGGCGGGCGTCCGCGTCCGTGGCTTCGCCGTCGAACGGGCTTCCTTGGAGGACGCGTTCGTGGCGCTCACGGGGGAGGGTTTCGATGTCGCAGGCTGAAACGGAGGAGCTGGAAGGGGCGGGGGAGAGCCGGAGCTCCGCGCAGACGCCGACCCGGACCCCGACCCGGACCCCGACCCCGACCCCGACCTCGGCCCGGGCCTCGACCTGGACTTGGACCTGGACGTTCGGAATCCTCCGCAATGAACTGCTGACCACCTTCAGACGCTGGCGCACGCTCGCGCTGCTGGGCGTGCTGGCAGCGGTGCCGATCCTGGTCGGGATCGCGGTGAAGATCGAGACGAGCGACGGCTCGTCCGCCGGGCCCGGTGGCGGAGGAGGCGGGGGCGGCGGGGGTCCCGCGTTCATCTCGCAGGTCACCAACAACGGCCTGTTCCTGGTCTTCACCGCGCTGGCCGTGACGCTGCCGTTCTTCCTGCCGATGGCGATCGGCGTCGTCGCGGGCGACTCGATCGCCGGAGAGTCGAACGCGGGGACGCTCCGCTACCTCCTCGTCGCCCCCGCCGGCCGCACCCGCCTCCTGCTGGCCAAGTACGCGACCGTCATGACCTTCTGTCTGGCGGCCACACTCGTGGTCGCGCTGTCGGCGCTGACGGTCGGCGCGTTGCTCTTCCCGCTGGGCGACCTGACCACGATCTCCGGCACCCGGATCGACTTCGCCGACGGACTGCTCCGGGCGCTGCTGATCGCCCTGGTCGTCGCCGCGTCCCTCATGGGCGTGGCGGCGCTCGGCCTGTTCGTCTCCACGCTCACGAGCAGCGGCATCGCCGCGATGGCCACGACGGTGGGTCTGCTGATCACGATCCAGATCCTCGACCAGATCCCCCAACTCCACGCGCTCCAGCCGTACTTCTTCTCGCACTACTGGCTGTCCTTCGCCGACCTCATGCGCGAGCCGGTCTACTGGGACGACCTGCAGAAGAACCTCGGCATCCAGGCCCTCTACGCGGCCGTCTTCGGCTCGGCGGCCTGGGCGCGCTTCACGACGAAGGACATCACGGCGTAGGCGTCAGCGGGGTGACTCGCTCTCGTACAGGAAGCGGGCCACCGGTGCCTCCTGTGCGAAGAACGTCTTCGCGCGGGTCAGCGCCTCGGTGTCCGTCAGGACGTCGTCCGGCTTGCTGCCGTTGCCGAGCAGCACCCCGCCGAACCGCATCTTCAGGTACGCGGCCGAGTTGTTGAGCGTGCCGACGAGCGGGTCGGCGACCAGGGGCTGGTCGTCCGCGAGCACGGTGACGCCCCAGAGGGTGCGCCCGGCGAGCGTCGCCTTGAAGTCGAGGCCGGGGGTGCGCAGCCAGCCCGACCAGTGGTCCAGGTAGCGCTTGGTCTGGGCGGAGACCGAGTACCAGTACAGCGGGGACGCGATCACGATGTCCGTCGCGGCGAGCGTGGCGTCGAGCAGCAGCGCCGTGCTGCCTTCGGTGGGGCGGACGTGGTCGCTGTCGTGCCGCAGGTCCGCGAAGTCGGGCAAGGGGTGTGCGGCCAGGCTGATCCACGTCTGCTCGACGTCGGAGGGCAACTGCTCGGCGGCCTTGCGGGCCAGTGACTCGGTGTTGCCGTCCGGTCGGCTGCTGCCCAGCACGAACAGGAAGCTGCGGTGCGTCGTCTGCGTCGTCTGCGTCGTCATGATCCGATCCCCCAGGTAGTCGGCGTACGACGATAGTATGCCTCTGCATTAAATGTGTGCGCAATCATTTATGGCGGTGGGTTCAGCGGGTTCAGCGGGTTCAGCGGGCTCTGGGGGCGGGCAGGCTCGGCTCCGGGCGCTCGCGCGGCCGCCAGCAGCGATATCTCCCCGCCGTGCGCCGCGACCATCTGCAACCCCACCGGGCAGCCGTCCGCGCCGACCCCCGCCGGGAGGCTGATCGCCGGGTGCCCGCTCAGGTTGAACGCCCAGGTCAGCGCCGTCGAGTAGCGGTCGCCGGGGCCTTCGTGACCGTGCGCGGCGTTGGGGGTCGTGGGCGTCAGCAGCAGGTCGGCGCCGGAGAAGAGGCCGGCCAGCAGCAGGTCGTTCGCCTCCCGGACCCGTTCGGCCGCGCGGAGGTCCGCGCCCGGGGTGCGCAGCGCGAGCCAGGCCGGGCCGGGGTCCGCCAGCCGCAGACGCGCGTCGGACGGCAGCAGTCGGACGACACCGGCCTCGGCGAGGCGCTCGGCGGCGGCGCGGGCGAGGGCGAGCGGCTCGGGGTCGGGGTCGGCGAAGCCGAGGCCGGGGGAGAAGACGGCGGTCGGCGGCGGCACCGTAACCGCCCGTCCGCCCGCCTCGGAACCCGCTCCTACGCCCGCTCCTACGCCCGCCTCTACGTCCGCCGCAGAGCCCGCGACTGAACCCGCCGCTGAACCCGAAGCCCGCCCCGAGAGCTCCGCCCCCGCCCCCGACCCCGCCTCCGCGACCATGACCCGCCACCAGGCCTCGGCATCCTCCGCGTACCGCACGAGCACACCCGGCGCGGTCAGCCCCGTGCCGTCCCCGGGCAGCGGTCGTCCGTTGGTCGTCTTGAGGCCGATCACGCCGCACCACGCGGCCGGGATGCGTACCGAGCCCGCGCCGTCGCTGCCGGTCGCGAGGGGGACGAGGCCGGCGGCCACCGCCGCCGCGGAGCCGGCCGAGGAGCCGCCCGGTGTGCGGTCGGCGCGCCAGGGGTTGACGGTACGGCCGTGGGTTCCGAGGCCCCAGGTCTGCCACGGGGTGCCGGGTCCGGGTACGGCGGTCGCCCCCACGGGCACGCATCCGGCGGCGATCAACGGGGCCGCCGCACGCAGCCCGTGACGCCCCTTCACCCCGATCGGCACACCTGCCAGCGGCAGCGACAGCGACAGCGGCGGCGATTCGCCCGACCCGACCCGCTCGTCGACCGCCCGCGCCCACCCCTCCGCCCGCTCCTCCCACACCTCGGCGAAGGCGCACAGCGAGCGGTCGATGCGGGCGATCCGTCCGAGCGCCTCGCCGACGACGTCCACGGCCCGCAGCCGCCCCGCGCGTACGCCCGCGGCGATCTCGACGGCCGGAGGCCACTCCACAGGCCCGCCTCCGGTGCCCGGCCTCAGCGAACCCTCCCGCTCACCGCCCCCGTGAGCCGGGACAGCGGTTCCGTCTCCCTCGGCGGGCTTCCGGCCAGGTCGCCGAGACGCCAGTTCGTCACCCACGGGACGCGGTACACGTCGATCACCGATTCGATCACCCGCACCCGCTGGACGAGCGGGCGCGGCAGCCGGCCCGGCGCGTCTGCGACGAGTACGACCGCGTCGAGGTCGAGCCCCTGAGGAGCCGCCCCGCGCCGGAAGACCTCCAGGGTCCGTAGGACGGACTCCAGCCCGGCCGCATGCGTACGGCCGACGAGCAACACGGACGGGGGATCGCCCGCGCCGGGCCATTCCCGCCCGCAGTCGTGGCCGCCGTAGACCGCGGCGAGGGTGGAGCTGCCGGCCCCGCCGTGCGTGGCGACCCACGAGAAGCGGCGGGGCGTGGCGGTGGACGTGTACGGCATGGGCACCGGATCCGGTGCGGCCACCGGTCCGCGGATCCAGATCTCCGGCCCCCGCTGCCCGTCCGTCGTCCGCATCCCCGTGTTCCTCCCAGTCGTCGCCGTCCCTCCGGGACGCACCCTGATCCTGGTGGTCCCGGGGCGGCCCCGGGGAGCGGGGCGTGGGTTCCTGGAACGAGGCTGTGACGTCGTGGTGACGCGCGGACCGGGAGCGCTCGGAGAGACTCAACAGTACGTGCCACGCACGCGTACCTGGACGACCGGATCGTGACGACGCATCCGAGTGAGGAACCGATGTCTCGACTCAGCCGCGAGAAGAAGCGGGAACAGCAGCACCCCGGCCGCCCGGCCGCCGTGGTGGCACCGCTCGATGTCCATGTCCGCGGGGGTGGGACGGCGACGATAGGCGGCGTACCGGTCACGGCGGTCGAAGGCGAGGAGATCCAGCGCGCCGTCCTGAGCCACCTCCACCGCATCGCCCTCGCCACCGGCCACCCGGTCCTCGCCACGGTCCACGACGAACGCATCGGTTACGTCGTCCCCCTGCGGGTGGAACCGGACGGCTCCAGCCACTTCACGGCGGAGCCCCTGCGCACACCGGCGGTGGCGGCGACGGCAGCGGTGACGACGCCGACGGCGACATCGGCGGTGACGACGGCGACAGCGGCACAGGAGGAGCCCTCTCCCGCTCCCGTTCCCGTTCCCGTTCCCGCTCCCGTCCCCGAAGCCCTCACGCCCGTCCCCGAAGCCCCCGCGCCTCTCGAAGACGGACAGCCGCCCTCCCCGCCGCGGCACGACAAGCCCACGCACTTCCTGCGCCCGGCGTCCGAGCCGGTGCGTGACACGGCCCCGACGTTCCCGCTGCGCGCGGTGCCCGATCCGGAGCGGGAGCCGGAGGCGAAGCCGGAACCCTGGGACGAAGTCCCTGCCCTCGGCACGGTCACCGCTCCGACGGGCGTGTTCGGCCCGCCTCCGCAGATGGACGAGCAGCCGAACCCGGACACTGCCCCTACCTCTACCCCTACCCCCACCCCCATCTCGACCCCGATCCCACTGCCACTGCCGCTCCCGACCCCTGCCACAGCCCCTGCACCCGCTGCTCCCACCCCCTTCGTCCCCGACGAGGTCATCTCCGACTCGGTCTCCGCCGCCGAGGCCGACCTCAAGCCCACCCCCGCCCGCGGCTTCGACGCCGTCGCGGAGGCGGTGCTGGGGGACGATCCCCGTGCCCTGCACGGCGACGGCGGCGTCCCCGCACTCCTCGGGGAACCGGTGGCGCAGATCAACGAGGCCGTGCGGGCGGGCCGGATAGACGCCGCGGCCGGCCTCGCGGAGCGGACCGTGCTGGAGGCGTCCGGGACGCTCGGGCCGGAGCACCCCGAAGTGCTCCGGCTACGCGAACTCACCGCGTACATCGCCTACCTGGCAGGCGACCCGCTGCGTGCCTTCCATGTCTCCCTCGACCTGGCCCGTATCCGCCGCCGGGCCCGGGACGCGGAGGCCGCGTACGGCAACGTCCAGAGCGCGGCGGCGGCCTGGCGTGCCGTACGGGACCCCCTGCAGGGGCTGAACCTGGGGACCGAGCTCCTCGGCCTGTGGACGGAGCTCAGCACCGAGGAGGGACCGGCCGCCGACGACGTCGAGCAGCTGGAGTCGGCCCGCGCGCGCATGCTCCGCCTGGCGGAACGCGCCCGTAAGGCAGGCGCGTAGCCACCTCGTCGTCCGGCGGCTACGGCGACTCCGGCCGGTCTGGCCGGTCTGGCGAGTCCGGCCGGTCCGGCACGTCAGGCCCCGTCTGGCGGCCCCGTCTGGCCCCGTCCCGTCCGGGTGATCAGGCGGACAGGTTCCAGATCGCGTACGCCAGTGCGTCCGCGTTCCGGTCCAGGGCGGTGTCGTTGATGTTGGCGGTCGTGTCGCAGGAGGAGTGGTAGCAGCGGTCGAAGGCCAGCCCGGCCGTGCCGCCCCACTTGGCCGCCTGCGCCGCCGTCTTGATGTAGTCGGCACCGCTGAACAGGCCGCCCACCGGCACGCCCACGTTCTTGAAGGGGGCGTGGTCGGAGCGGCCGTCGCCCTCTGTCTCGATCTCCGTCGGGATGCCGAGGCCGGCGAAGTAGTCCTTGAAGGTCTGCTCGATGGCCGGGGCGTCGTCGTAGACGAAGTAGCCGGGGTTCGGCGAGCCGACCATGTCGAGGTTGAGGTAGCCGCTGATGCGTGCGCGGTTCGCGGAGGACAGGTTGTTGACGTAGTACCTGGATCCGACCAGGCCCAGTTCCTCCGCGCCCCACCAGGCGAATCGCAGATGCTTGGTGGGCGCGTAGCCGGACCGGGCCACGGCCAGCGCCGTCTCCAGCACGGCGGCCGAGCCGGAGCCGTTGTCGTTGATGCCGGCCCCCGATGTGACGCTGTCGAGGTGGGATCCGGCCATGACCACCTGGTTGGCGTCGCCGCCGGGCCAGTCGGCGATCAGGTTGTAGCCGACGCGGGCAGACGAGGTGAACTGCTGGATGGTGGTGGTGTACCCGGCGGCGTCCAGCTTGGCCTTCACATAGTCGAGCGAGGCCTTGTAGCCGGTCCGGCCGTGGGCGCGGTTGCCGCCGTTGGCGGTGGCGATGGACTGCAGCTGGGCCAGATGAGCCTTGACGTTGGCCAGCGGGATGTCGGGAGCGGCGGCCAGGGGTGCGGCGGCCAGGGGTGCGGTGGCCTGCGGCGCGGGGGCCGCACCGGCTATCGATCCGCCAGTCAGGAGCATGACAAGCGAAACGATGCCGACAGCCGCCGTGCGTCCGGAAACGGGACGCTTGGCGAGTCTGGGGAGCTTGGGTGACTGCATGTGGGGGGCTCCGAATTCCTCGGGGGTCTCCGGATCACAGAGACTCCACAGTGAATGGGGTTCCAGGATGGTGAACTCGCCACTGACGCCACGTCAAGAGCGCTATCAGGACACGGGGTTCACATTCCGGACAAGAGGGAGCCCCCAAGTCGTATCGAACGGGGTCCGGGGGCAGAGCCCCCAGGTCAGACGTCCACGGCGGCGGGCGGCACCGAGGCCGCGACCGGAACCGTCTCCACCGTCTCGGCCGCCGCCACCTTCTTCGGCCGCCGTGAGGAGCGCCACGCATCCCCCGTGAGCAGCACCAACGCCAGCCACACCAGTGCGAACCCGGCCCAGCGCTCGGCCGGCATGGCCTCGCCGAAGTAGAGGACGCCGAGCAGGAACTGGAAGACCGGGGCCATGTACTGCAGCAGGCCCAGCGTGGACAGCGGCACGCGGATCGCCGCCGCACCGAAGCAGACGAGGGGGAGTGCGGTGACGATGCCCGTGGAGGCGAGCAGGGCCGCGTGTCCGGTGCCCTCGGTCGTGAAAGTGGCGTCGCCGTGCGCGGACAGCCACAGCAGATAGCCCAGCGCGGGCAGGAACTGCACGGCGGTCTCGGCGGTCAGCGACTCGACCCCGCCGAGGTTGACCTTCTTCTTCACCAGCCCGTAGGTGGCGAAGGAGAAGGCGAGACAGAGCGAGATCCACGGCGGGCGGCCGTAGCCGATGGTCAGGACCAGCACCGCGCTGAAGCCGACGCCGACCGCCGCCCACTGCACGGGCCGCAGTCGCTCCTTGAGGATCAGTACGCCCATCGCGATGGTGACCAGCGGATTGATGAAGTAGCCGAGCGACGCCTCGACGACATGGCCGCTGTTCACGGCCCAGATGTAGACGCCCCAGTTCACGGTGATCACGGCCGCGGCGATCACGACGAGACCGAGCCGGCGCGGCTGCCGCAGCAGCTCACCGGCCCACGCCCAGCGTCGTACGACGAGCAGTGCGACGGCGACGAAGGCGAGGGACCACACCATGCGGTGGGCCAGGATCTCGGTCGCGCCGGCCGGCTTGAGCAGCGGCCAGAAGAGGGGCACCAGGCCCCACATCCCGTACGCCGCGATGCCGTTCAGCAGGCCTATCCGGCCTTCACTCCTCGACGTCCCGGCCACGGGGCCCCTCCCTTTCACCGTCAGGCATGCGTGGACGAAGGTAACGCCGAGCACCCCTGTCTGTCATGCCCGTATCGCTATACGGTCATGACAGGCAGGGGTGGGGCGGAGCAAGGGCCCGTTACGGGGCCCTTCAGCCCTTCAGTCCGTCACTCCTTCGGTCCGACAGCTCGTCAGCCCTTCAGCGCCGCCGTGATCGCCTCGGCGAGCGGAGTGGTCGGGCGGCCCGCCAGCCGGGACAGGTCACCGCTCGACACGACCAGCTCGCCCTTCTCGATGGACGTGTCCACGCCGGCCAGGATCGCGGCGAACTGCTCGGGCAGTCCCGCGCCGGTCAGGATGCCGATGAGCGCCTCGGCCGGAACGGCGTTGTAGGCGATCTCCTTGCCGGTCTGCTTGCTCAGCTCGGCCGCGTACTCGGCGAAGCTCCACGCCTCGTCGCCGCCCAGCTCGTACGTCTTGTTCTCGTGGCCCTCGCCGGTCAGCACGGCGACGGCGGCGGCCGCGTAGTCCGCGCGGGAGGCGGAGGAGACCCGGCCCGCACCGGCGGCGGACACGACCGCGTTGTGCTCCAGCACCGGGGCGAGCTGCTCGGTGTAGTTCTCGTGGTACCAGCCGTTGCGCAGCAGCGCGTACGGCAGACCGGAGGCGAGCAGCGCCTTCTCGGTGGCGCGGTGGTCGTCCGCCAGCGCCGCGCTCAGGCTGCCCGGCGCGCTGGTGTACGCGAGCAGCGCGGCCCCGGCCGCCTTCGCGGCGTCGATGACGACCTGGTGCTGGGCCGGGCGGCCCTTGTCGAACTCGTTGCCCGAGATCAGCAGCACCTTGTCGCCGGCCGCGAACACGCCGTCGAAGGTCTCGGGGGCGTTGTAGTTCGCGACGGCGATCTTCACGCCCTTGGCCGCGAAGTCGGCGGCCTTGGTCTCGTCGCGTACGACGGCCGTGATCTGCTCCGCCGGAACCTTCTCCAGCAACTGCTCCACGACGTGACGGCCGAGGTGTCCGGTGGCTCCGGTGACGACGATGCTCATGGCTCAGGAACTCCTAGTGGGGGTCAGCGGGTCTGGTACTAACTCTACGGGCGGCACTAACTCACCGAAAGTACCCACTTTGAAGTAAGGTACTGGCATGGCAGTAAGTGAAAACACCACGGCAGGTGCGGCAGCCATGGAAACCATGGCTCCACGGGTCGTCGATGCGATGTGCCCCTCCCGTCTGGTCCTGGAGCACGTGACGAGCCGCTGGGGCGTCCTCGTCCTGATCCACCTCCTCGGCCGTCCGCACCGCTTCAGCGAACTGCGCCGGGCGATCGGGTCGGTCAGCGAGAAGATGCTGACCCAGACCCTGCAGACCCTGGAGCGCGACGGTCTGGTCCATCGTGACGCCAAGCCGGTGATCCCGCCGCGCGTCGACTACTCGCTCACCGACCTCGGCCGCGAGGCCGCGGAGCAGGTGCGCGGGCTGACCCACTGGACGTACACCCGCTTGGCCGACGTGGAGAAGGCCCGCCAGGCATACGACGAGGCCCGGGAAATCCAGTCCCGGGCCTCGTGAACCGCAGCAGATCCGCGCCGCGACAACCGTCTCAGCCGACGACCGTCCAGGTGTCCCCGCCCGCCAGCAGCGCGGCGAGATCGCCCTTGCCGTGCTGTTCGACGGCCGCGTCGAGCTGCTCGGCCATCTGGGTGTCGTAGACCGGCCGTCGGATCGAGCGCAGCACGCCGATCGGGGTGTGGTGCAGGGTGTCCGGATCGGCCAGCCGGGACAGCGCGAACGCGGTCGTGGGCGAGTCCGCGTGCGCGTCGTGGACGAGGATGTCCGCCTCGTTGTCGGCGGTCACCGTGACCACCTTCAGATCCCCCGTCCGCCGGTCGCGGACCACGCCCCGCGCGCGGTCCGCCCCGAAGCGGATCGGCTGCCCGTGCTCCAGGCGGATCACCGCCTCCTCCGCCGACTGCCGGTCCTTCAGCGCCTCGAACGCGCCGTCGTTGAAGATGTTGCAGTTCTGGTAGATCTCGATCAGCGCCGTACCGGGGTGGGCGGCGGCCTGGCGCAGCACCTCCGTCAGATGCTTGCGGTCGGAGTCGATGGTCCGCGCCACGAACGAGGCCTCGGCCCCGAGGGCCAGCGAGACGGGGTTGAAGGGCGCGTCCAGTGACCCCATCGGCGTCGACTTGGTGATCTTGCCGACCTCGGAGGTGGGGGAGTACTGGCCCTTGGTCAGTCCGTAGATACGGTTGTTGAACAGCAGGATCTTCAGGTTGACATTGCGTCGCAGGGCGTGGATGAGGTGGTTTCCGCCGATGGAGAGCGCGTCGCCGTCCCCGGTCACCACCCACACGCTCAGGTCCCGCCGGGAGGCGGCCAGCCCGGTCGCGATCGCCGGCGCGCGCCCGTGGATGGAGTGCATCCCGTAGGTGTTCATGTAGTAGGGGAAGCGGGAGGAGCAGCCGATGCCGGAGACGAAGACGATGTTCTCCTTGGCCAGCCCCAGCTCCGGCATGAAGCCCTGGACGGCCGCCAGGATGGCGTAGTCACCGCAGCCGGGGCACCAGCGCACTTCCTGGTCGGACTTGAAGTCCTTCATGGACTGCTTGGCCTCGGCCTTGGGGACGAGCTGCAGCAGACCGTTCGTGGCGTCAGTCATCGATGGCCTCCTTGAGCGCTGCGGCGAGCTGTTCCGCCTTGAATGGCATGCCGTTGACCTGGTTGTAGGACTGGGCGTCGACCAGGTACTTCGCCCGGACGAGGGTGGCGAGCTGGCCGAGGTTCATCTCGGGGACGACGACCTTGTCGTAGCTCCCCAGCACCGTGCCGAGGTTGCGCGGGAAGGGGTTGAGGTGCCGCAGATGGGCCTGCGCGATGGCCTCGCCCGCCGTCCGCAGCCGTCGTACCGCAGCGGTGATGGGCCCGTAGGTGGAGCCCCAGCCCAGCACCAGCGTCCTCGCCTCGTGCGGGTCGTCCACCTCGAGGTCGGGCACGTCGATGCCGTCGATCTTGGCCTGCCGGGTGCGGACCATGAACTCGTGGTTGGCCGGGGCGTAGGAGATGTTCCCCGTCCCGTCCTCCTTCTCGATCCCGCCGATGCGGTGCTCGAGACCCGGCGTGCCCGGGACCGCCCACGGCCGGGCGAGGGTCTGCGGGTCGCGCTTGTACGGCCAGAACACCTCGCTCCCGTCGTCCAGGGTGTGGTTGGGGCCCTGCGCGAACTGCACGGTCAGATCGGGCAGCTCCGCGACCTCCGGGATCCGCCAGGGCTCCGAGCCGCTGGCCAGATAACCGTCGGAGAGCAGCATCACGGGAGTGCGGTAGGTGAGGGCGATCCGGGCCGCCTCCAGTGCCGCGTCGAAGCAGTCGGCGGGTGTGCAGGCGGCCACGATCGGGATGGGGGCCTCGCCGTTGCGGCCGAACATCGCCTGCAGCAGATCCGCCTGCTCGGTCTTGGTCGGCAGCCCGGTCGACGGCCCGCCGCGCTGGATGTCGATCACCAGCAGCGGCAGCTCCAGCGAGACCGCGAGACCGATGGTCTCCGACTTCAGCGCCACCCCGGGGCCGCTCGTCGTGGTCACCGCCAGCGAGCCGCCGAAGGCCGCGCCCAGCGCCGCCCCGATGCCGGCGATCTCGTCCTCCGCCTGGAAGGTGCGCACCCCGAAGTTCTTGTGCCGGCTCAGCTCGTGCAGGATGTCCGAGGCCGGAGTGATCGGGTACGAGCCCAGGAACAGCGGCAGATCCGCCTGCCGGGACGCGGCGACCAGCCCGTACGCCAGAGCCAGGTTCCCGGTGATGTTCCGGTACGTGCCGACGGGGAACGCCTTCGACGCCGGAGCCACCTCGTAGGAGACGGCGAAGTCCTCGGTCGTCTCCCCGAAGTTCCAGCCCGCCCGGAACGCCGCGATGTTGGCGGCCGCGATGTCCGGCTTCCGCGCGAACTTCGACTTCAGGAACTTCTCGGTGCCCTCGGTCGGCCGGTGGTACATCCACGACAAGAGGCCGAGCGCGAACATGTTCTTGCTGCGCTCGGCCTCTTTGCGGGTGAGGGCGAAATCTTTCAGAGCCTCGACGGTCAGGGTGGTCAGTGGGACCGGATGGAGCTGGTAACCGTCGAGGGAACCGTCCTCCAGCGGCGAGGCCGCGTACCCCACCTTCTGCATCGCGCGTTTCGTGAATTCGTCCGTGTTGACGATGATCTCCGCGCCGCGCGGCACATCCGCGATGTTCGCCTTCAGCGCCGCCGGGTTCATCGCGACCAGCACATTCGGCGCGTCGCCGGGTGTGAGGATGTCGTGGTCGGCGAAGTGCAGCTGGAAGGAGGAGACGCCGGGCAGGGTGCCGGCGGGCGCACGGATCTCGGCGGGAAAGTTCGGCAGGGTGGACAGATCGTTGCCGAACGACGCCGTCTCCGAGGTGAAACGGTCACCGGTGAGCTGCATACCGTCACCCGAGTCACCCGCGAACCTGATGATCACCCGGTCGAGACGACGTACGTCCTTCGTCGCACCGCCCGGTTTGCGCTGTTCTCCCACTACGGTTCCGTCGGCCTGCTCGTCCTGCCCGGCCTTGTCCGCTGCGCTGCTGACCTGACTGGTCACTGAACTGGACCTCCTTCGAGGCGGCTGTCCCGGGAGCGGCCTTCCCCAAGGCGCTCCCGGATCAACCCTACGTCTGTAAGGGTCGCCTTCCCTCGGCCATTCGTAAGACGTCACTGCCTCCGAGACGGCCCGGCACCCGGACTTGTCATGATTTCCCGTCCCACCATGCCGCCCCGGCAGACGCACCGGCCGCCGCCCACGAGAGTGGCGACGCCCGACGATGCCCTGACGCCTGGCACAGTGCCATCCCGTCAGGAATTGAGGTAGGTGAGGACCGCGAGAACGCGACGGTGATCCCCGTCACTGGGCGACAGCCCGAGCTTCAGGAAGATGTTGCTGACGTGCTTCTCCACCGCCCCGTCGCTGACGACCAGCTGCCGGGCGATCGCGGAGTTCGTCCGCCCCTCGGCCATCAGCCCGAGGACCTCCCGCTCCCGTGGCGTGAGCCCCGCCAGCACGTCCTGCTTCCGGCTCCGCCCGAGCAGCTGAGCGACGACCTCCGGATCGAGGGCCGTGCCGCCCTGGGCGACCCGCACCACGGCGTCCACGAACTCCCGCACCTCGGCCACGCGATCCTTGAGCAGATACCCGACCCCGCGGCTGGAACCGGCCAACAGTTCGGTGGCGTACCTCTCCTCCACGTACTGCGACAGCACCAGCACCCCGAGCCCCGGATGCGCCTTGCGCAGCTGTACGGCGGCCCGTACTCCTTCGTCCGTATGGGTGGGCGGCATCCGCACGTCCGCGACGACGACGTCGGGCAGCGCACCCTCGTCGTCGAGCTCGGTGATGGTCTTGACCAGCGCCTCGGCGTCCCCCACCCCCGCGACGACCTCGTGGCCCCGGTCGGTCAGCAACCGGGTCAGTCCCTCCCGCAACAGCACCGAATCCTCGGCGATGACCACCCGCACCCTGTCCTCCACGATCCTCGGCCCCCCAGCCGTCCACCCGTTGGTCGAACCAGTCAACGAGTCAAGCATTCCAGCATCTGGCTGGTCTGCACCCGGCATCGGGCGGGTCGAGGGTCAGGAAGGCGGGAAGAAGCGGGAAGAAGGCGCGAAGAGGAGGGCGGAGGCCGGCTTTTCCGGCTGCTCAGGGTGCCGAGGAAGGGCGGGGCGGGAGGGCGGGGGCAGGGAAAGGCAGGGGCCGGGATGGTGGGGTCCTGGAAGGCAGGGGCCGGGATGGCGAGTGCCGGGGAGGCTGGGTGGGCGCTCAGATTCGGCTGCCGCCCCGCCAGGGCAGCTCCGCGGTGATCCGCGTGGGCCCGCCCACCGGCGAGTCGACGACGAGAATCCCGTCCACCGCGTCCAGCCGCCCGGCGAGCCCGGCCAGCCCGGAGGACTCCCCGGCGGTGGCATCGGCCCCGCCGACACCGTCGTCCACCACCTGCAGCATCAGCCGGTTCTCCACCCGCCACACATCGACCGACGCCGACCGGGCCCGGCTGTGCTTGCTGATGTTCTGCAGCAGCTCCGAGACGGTGAAGTACGCGATCCCCTCGATCGCCGGCGCCGGACGCTCCACCAGATCCACGTCCACCCGCACCGGCACCGTGCACCGCGACGCCACCGAGGACAGCGCCGCGTCCAGGCCCCGGTCGGTCAGCACCGCCGGATGGATCCCGCGCGCCAGGTCCCGCAGCTCCTGCAGCGCCGTCTTCACCTCACCGTGCGCCTCGCCGACCATCCGGGCCGCGGCCTGCGGATCCTCCCGCAGCTTCTCCTTCGCCAGCCCCAGATCCATGGCCAGAGCCACCAGCCGGGCCTGCGCGCCGTCGTGCAGATCGCGCTCGATGCGCCGCAGGTCGGCGGCCGCCGTGTCCACCACGACCCCCCGGTCCGACTCCAGCTCCACCACCCGCGCCCCCAGCGACGACGGCCCGAGCAGCCCGTGCACCAGCAGCCGGTCCACCGTCGTCAGCGCCCGCACGATCCACGGCGTGGCCAGCGTGATCAGCAGGCCCACCAGCGCCGTCACGGTGATCTCGAAGGGGTTGTCCAGGTAGACGCTGTGCTGCTCGTCGCCGTACAGCTGAAGCCCGCCCTGACCGCCGTACATCGGGAAGAGCCAGAACCACAGCGGATACGTCAGCATGGCCCAGCCGCACGTCCACACGGTCACGGCGACGCCGAAGGAGAACACCGCCCACGGGAGCTGCAGCACCGCGTACAGCACACTCCGCCACGACGTGCCGCTCTTGAGGACGGCCGCCATCCAGGCCATCGCGCCGCTCCCGCGCGTCCGCAGCGGCTCGGGCGCGGCCACCTCCAGGCCGAGCAGCCCGCGCGCCCGGGCCCGCTCCAGCGCGCCGAAGCCCCGGCACGCGGCGAGCCCCGCCGCCAGCACCGGGATGCCGAGGAACGTCACCAGCAGCCCCGCCCCCAGCGACAGCATCGTGACCGCGAAGGAGAACAGGACGACGCCGATCGGCAGCCCCAGCAGGACGTAGACGAACTCACCCAGGTGGCGCGCGGTGAGCGGCTCCCGCAGCCCCGTCGGCAACAGATGCCGACGCTCGCGCCGCTCATGCCGGTCGTCGTGCCCGTACTCCCCGTACTGCTCGTATTGCCCGTACTGCGTGGCCATCGGCGTGGTCCGTCCTACTCGTCGCGCAGCTGTCGATCCGTACCTCCCACACTCCTCGGCGGCGGACGTGTGGACCATGGAGTCCGTCGGCCTCTTGGAAGGGGGGTTTTCCCTACCCCCGCTCCGGTCCCCGGTCCTACCCCCGGTCCCGCCAGGGCAGTTCCGCGGTCACCGTCGTGGGACCTCCCACCGGCGACTCGACGACGAACAGCCCGTCGACCGCGTCCAGCCGCTCCGAGAGCCCCCGCATGCCCGTCCCGCCGTCGATCCGTGCGCCGCCGCGGCCGTCGTCCCAGACCTGGATGAGCAGCCGGTCGTCCGTCCGCCACACATCGACCGACGCCGTCCGGGCCCGGCTGTGCTTGCTGATGTTCTGCAGCAGCTCGGAGACGGTGAAATAGGCGATGCCCTCGATGGCCTGCGCCGGTCTGGACATCAGATCGGCGGTCACCTTCACCGGCACCGTGCAGCGGGTGGCCACCGAGGACAGCGCCGCGTCCAGGCCCCGGTCGGTCAGGACGGCCGGGTGGATCCCGCGGGCCAGGTCCCGCAACTCCTGCAGCGCCAGCTTCACCTCGCCGTGCGCCTCCTCCACCATCGCCGCCACGACGTCGTCGGCCTGCCCCTCCAGCAGCTTCTCCTTCGCCAGACCCAGCCCCATGGCCAGATTGACCAGCCGGGCCTGCGCGCCGTCGTGCAGATCGCGCTCGATGCGCCGCAGGTCGGCCGCGGCCGTGTCGACCACGATCCCGCGGTCCGACTCCAGCTCCGCGATCCGCCGCTCCAGCTCGTCCGAGGGGGACAGCAGTCCGCGCACCATCGCCCGGTCCGCGTTGGCCAGCCCGCGCGCCAGGAACGGCAGCACCGGCCACAACACGAACAGGGACGGCACGACCAGGCCGAACGTCAGCACCCCCCAGGGCAGCCGGACGAGGTCGTACAGCACCGCCCGCCAGGCCACCGGATCCTTCAGCGCCAGCCACAGCCGCGCGAACAGCCCGCCCGCCCTGCGCAGCGGCAGCGGGCTCGGCTCGTCGATCCGCACGCCCAGCAGCCGGCGCGCCCGCGCCCGCTCGAACCGGCCCAGCAGACGCGATCCGGCCAACCCGAGCGCGAGCAACGGAAACCCGACCACGGTGACCGTCAGCGCGGCCCCGGTGACGATCATCGTCATCACATACGTGAACCCGATCAACGACATCGGCAGATTCAGCAGAAGATGAGCGATCTCCTTCCAGGTCTGCCGGTCGTAGGCGAAGCGGGCCGGGGGCGGACGATCGTCGCCGGGAGCGGCCGAGTGGCCGGCGGAAGCGGTCATATGGGCTAGCCTGCCGCGCCGCGAGGCCGCGCGCCATGAGGTCTGCTGCCTTGCTCGACCGGGGGAAAACCCCCGTCCCGCATCCGGTCCCGCACCCGTCCCGCATTCCGACCTGTGACGGGCTGCTTACCGTCCCTTTATCAGGGCCTAGACTCCCGTGCATACAGATCGTCGAAGGGGAGCGAGGGACGGACGTGCGGGAACCGACCGTCGATGTCGCGGCGGATTTCGCGGCTGACCACCACGTCGCGGCCGGCCACTTCGCGGTGGACTACTTCGAGTCCTACTCCGTCGTCGGACTGCTCGCCGTCGTCGGCGTGCTGTTCGTCGCCGTCGCCTTCGGCGCGGGACGCCTGCTGCGCCCGGTGGTCCCCACCCCGGAGAAGCTGCTGACGTACGAGTGCGGAGTGGATCCGGTCGGCGAGGGCTGGGCCCACACCCAGGTCCGCTACTACGTCTACGCCTTCCTGTACGTGATCTTCGCGGTCGACTCGATCTTCCTCTTCCCCTGGGCGACGGTCTTCGCGGCCCCCGGCTACGGCGCGACCACCCTCGTCGAGATGTTCATCTTCCTCGGCTTCCTGGCCGTGGGCCTGCTGTACGCATACAAGAAGGGCGTCCTGACATGGACGTGACGCCGTCGGAGCCTGTTCTCCTCCCGGAGCCGAAGCGGCTGGGCAGCCTGGCCCGCCTCGCCCCCGAGCCGATGAAGGTGATCCTGAACTGGGGCCGCCGCTACTCGCTCTGGGTCTTCAACTTCGGTCTTGCCTGCTGCGCGATCGAGTTCATCGCCGCGTCGATGGCCCGCCACGACTTCATCCGCCTCGGTGTCATCCCCTTCGCGCCGGGCCCGCGCCAGGCCGACCTGATGATCGTCTCCGGCACGGTCACGGACAAGATGGCCCCGGCCGTGAAGCGCCTCTACGAGCAGATGCCCGAGCCGAAGTACGTCATCTCCTTCGGCGCGTGCAGCAACTGCGGCGGCCCCTACTGGGACTCGTACTCGGTGACCAAGGGCGTCGACCAGATCATCCCGGTGGACGTGTACGTGCCGGGCTGCCCGCCGCGCCCGGAAGCGCTGCTCCAGGGCATCCTCAAGCTCCAGGAGAAGATCGCCCGCGAGTCCCTGGACGAGCGCTACGGCACCTCCGCCGCCCGCCCCTCGGCGGCGGCCCTGCAGAGCGGCCTGGTGCGGCCCCCGGCTCCCGCGTCCCCGCCGGAGGACGCCCGATGACCACGATCGGCTGGCTCCCGGCCCCCGCCGAGGAACTCTTCGGCCCCGAGGCCACGGCCGAGGAGTCGTACGACGTCCTGACGGTGGACGTCCCCCCGGCATCCTGGACCGACGCCCTGCGCGTGGCCCGCGACCGCCTCTCCTGCACCTACTTCGACTGGCTGAGCGCGGTCGACGAACCCGGCACCGGCTTCCGCGTCTCGGCCCATGTCGTAGCCCTGTCCCCGGTCCGCCGTCTCCTCCTGCGCACGACGATCCCGCACGAGGCCCCCACCCTCGCCTCCGCCGTCGACGTCTACGCCGGCACGGCCTGGCACGAACGCGAGACGCACGAAATGTTCGGCGTCACCTTCGAAGGCCACCCCGGCCTGAACCACCTCCTTCTCCCGGAGACCTTCGAAGGCCACCCCCTGCGCAAGGACTTCGTTCTCGCGGCCCGCGTCGCCAAGGCCTGGCCCGGCGCGAAGGAACCCGGCGAGTCCGAGCACGGCGGCCCCAAGCGCCGCCAGATGCTCCCCCCAGGCGTCCCCGACCCCAACGAATGGGGCCCTCTGAAGGGCCAACTTCCCCCGGCCCCGACCCGCCCGACCCGAGCAGCGGCAGGCCGAGCAGCAGCCGACCGCCCACCCCGCCGCACCCGCACAACAGCAGAGGGCTCAGCCAGCCAGCCCCCGACAGAGACGCCGGCGGCGACCACGACACCGAGGTCGCCACAGGCACCGAGGTCGCCTCAGGCACCGACGTCGCCACAGGCACCGACGTCGCGACAAGCACCGGCGGGGCCGCAGGCAGCGGCAGCGGCACCGGCGGCGGCGGAAACCGAGGCGGCCGCATCGCCCGGTGCAGCCACGCCGACCTCGCCCACCTCACCGGCTCCCTCACCTCCGGCCGGCCCGCGCCGCGCCCGCAGCGCAAGCGCCGGCTCGGCCTCCCAGCGCACCCAGCCTCCGACGGCATCCCCCGACACCTCCCCCCGCCCCTCCACAGCCCCTCGCAGCTCCGACGCCCCGTGGCACCACGCCCGCCCGGCATTCGACGCCCCGGAACAGACCCAGAAGCCGGAGCCGGGGTCGGAACCGGGTTCGGTGGCAGAGCCGGTGCCAGGACCGGAGCCGGTGGCAGAGCCGGTGCCAGGGCCGGAGTCGGAGTCGGCGTCAGGGCCGGACTTGGAACGGGACTCGGCCGAGCCCGAGCCCGAGCAGAAGCCCGAGTCCGAACCGCAGGAGAAGCCGGAGCCTGAGCAGCAGCGGGAGCCTGAGCCTGAGCCCGAGCAGTCGGAGCCCGAGCTGCAAGAGCCTCAGCAGCAGCGGGAGTCGGACTCGAAGCCCGAGCCGCAGCCGGGGCCCGACTCGAAGCCCGAGCCCAGGTCGGGATCCGAGCCGAAGCAGGATCCCCCGCGGACGAGCCCCGAGCAGCCCGCCTCCGAGCAGCCCGCCTCCGGGCAGTCGGCCTCGGGGCAGCCGACCGCTGGGCAGCCCGCCCCGGGACAGCCGGCCCCCGCCCCCGAAGACCCCACAGGAGGTCCGCAGTGAACGACGCTCTCGACGTCGCCCTGCGACTGCTGGTCGTCTTCGTCGTCTTCCTCACCTTCCCCCTGATCGTCGGTCAGACCGAGCACAAGGTGATGGCCCATATGCAGGGCCGCCTGGGCCCGATGTACGCGGGCGGCTTCCACGGCTGGGCCCAGCTCATCGCGGACGGCGTGAAGTTCGCGCAGAAGGAGGACATCGTCCCCGCGGGCGCGGACCGCCGTATCTTCCAGCTCGCGCCGGCCGTAGCCCTCCTCCCGTATCTGCTCGTCCTCCTCGCCATCCCCATCGGCCCGGGCGAGGGAGCCGTCGGCCAGGTCCTGGACGCGGGCATCTTCTTCGTGCTCGCCGTGATGGGCGTCGGCGTACTCGGCTCTCTCATGGCCGGCTGGGCCAGCGCCAACAAGTTCTCCCTTCTCGGCGGCCTGCGCACCGCCGCTCAACTCCTCGCCTACGAACTCCCGATGCTGCTCACCGCCGCCTCGGTAGCGATGGCGGCCGGCACGGTCTCCCTGCCGGGCATCGTCGACGCCTTCGAGTGGTGGTGGCTGCCGTGGCAGATCACCGGCGCGATCGTCTTCTTCATCGCCGGTCTCGCCGAACTCCAGCGGCCCCCGTTCGACATGCCCGTCGCCGACTCGGAGATCATCTTCGGCGCGTACACCGAGTACACCGGCCTGCGTTTCGCGCTCTTCCTCCTTGCCGAGTACGCCGGAATCGTCGTCCTGTGCGGCCTGACCACCGTCCTCTTCCTGGGCGGCTGGCACGGCCCCTGGGGTGCGGACGGCCTCGGCTGGGTCTGGACCCTGCTCAAGTCCGCCGTCCTCGCCTTCGTCGTGATCTGGCTGCGCGTCACCTATCCCCGACTGCGCGAGGACCAGCTCCAGAAGTTCTCCTGGACTTTCCTCGTCCCCCTCTCCCTCGCCCAGATCGCCCTCACCGGCGTCGTCAAGGTGGTGATCCAGTAACCATGGCCCCCATTCCCGGTAGTGGCCTCGCCAAGGGCCTGGCCGTCACCCTCCGCACGATGACGCGGAAGACCGTCACCGAGCAGTACCCGGACGCCCAGCCCGATCTCCCGCCCCGCACGCGCGGCGTCATCGGCCTGTTCGAGGAGAACTGCACGGTCTGCATGCTCTGCGCCCGTGAGTGTCCCGACTGGTGCATCTACATCGACTCCCACAAGGAGACGGTGCCGCCCGCCGCCCCCGGAGGCCGCGAGCGCAGCCGTAACGTCCTCGACCGCTTCGCCATCGACTTCTCGCTCTGCATGTACTGCGGTATCTGCATCGAGGTCTGTCCTTTCGACGCCCTGTTCTGGTCCCCGGAGTTCGAGTACGCCGAGACCGACATCCACGAGCTCACCCACGAACGCGACAAGCTCCGTGAGTGGATGTGGACGGTCCCGGCCCCGCCCGCCCTCGACCCCGCCGCCGAGGAGCCGAAGGAGATCGCGGCCGCCCGAAAGACCGCCGAGAAGCTGGCGGCCGCCCAAGCCGCCGCCCAGGCCGAGCCCACCGACCCCCAGGGAGGAGAGTCGTGACCCTCGCCGAGGCCGCGCACGGCTTCCTCTCCCCGACGGGCGTCGAGATCGCCTTCCTGCTCGTCGGCCTGGTCACTTTCGGCGCGGCCCTCGTCACCGTGACCACCAAGCAGCTGGTGCATGCGGCCCTGTGGCTGGTGGTCGCCCTCGGCGGCCTCGCCGTCGAGTACCTCCTGCTCACCGCCGAGTTCATCGCCTGGGTGCAGGTCCTCATCTATGTCGGTTCCGTCGTCGTGCTCCTCCTCTTCGGTCTGATGCTCACCAAGGCCCCCATCGGCCGCTCACCGGACGCGGACTCCGGCAACCGCTGGGCCGCGCTCACGGTCGCCGTCGCCGCGGCCGCCGCTCTGATCTGGGTGGTCGTCGACGCCTTCCGGGCCACCTGGATCGACCTGGACGGCCCGGCCGCCGGCTCGACCGAGGTCACCGGGGCGAGCCTCTTCCAGAACTGGGTCCTCCCCTTCGAGGCACTCTCCGTCCTTCTCCTCGCGGCCCTGGTCGGCGCGATCGTCCTCTCCCGCAAGGCGACGACGGAGTCGAGCCCGCCCCCTATGAACTCCCGAGCCGCCACCAAGAGTTCCCGATCGGTCACAGAGAGTTCCGGGAATTCCGAGGCCTCCTCGTCCGCCCCGGACGCCCCGAAGAACCCGGCCGAGCAGGAAGGCACCCGCTGATGCACCTCGCCTATCCCGCCGTCCTCTCCGCCCTTCTCTTCTGCACCGGCCTGTACGGCGTCCTCGCCCGCCGCAACGCGATCCTGATCCTGATGTCGGTCGAGCTGATGCTCAACGCCGTCAACCTGAACCTGGTCGCCTTCGACGTCTGGCTCAACAAGGCCGCCGTGGAGACCCTGCACTCCGGCCAGGCCCTGACCCTGTTCACCATCGCCATCGCCGCCGCCGAGATCGGCATCGGCCTGGCGATCGTCCTCGCCGTCCACCGCAATCGCGGCACCGCGGACATCGACCGGCTCCGCGACACCGCCGAGGGCCACGAAAGCCCCGCGACCGACGGCCCCGACAGCGACGCCACCGCGACCGGAACGGCCGCCGAGAAGGCTGAGGCCACCGCGTGACCACGACCACCCTCGCCGTCCTCGTCCCCCTCCTTCCGTTCCTGGGCGCGGCCGCCGGCCTGCTCCTCGGCCGCACCGCCCCCGGCTTCGTCCGCCCGCTCGCCGTCCTGCCGACCCTCGCCGCCCTCGTACTGGCCGCGATCGTCGCCGTACGCCAGAGCGGAGACGCCGCTGTCACCGCGGCCACCGAACTGACCCCCACCGGCTCGATCCCGATCGAACTGGCCCTGTACATCGACGGCTTCGCCGCCCTCGTCGCCGTCCTCGTCGGTCTCGTCGCCACCTGCGTGCAGATCTACTCGACCGGCTACCTGCGCGAGGACCCGCGCTACCCCTCCTACGCCGCGCTCGTCTCCCTCTTCACCTCCGCGATGTTCCTGGTCGTCTACTCCGGCGACCTGATCGTGCTGCTGGTCGGCTGGGAAGTCATGGGCATCTGCTCCTACTTCCTGGTCGGCCACTACTGGGAGACCCCGGAGGCCCGCGCCGCCTCCATCAAGGCCTTCCTCGTCACCAAGCTCGGCGACGTCCCCTTCCTCATCGGCCTGTTCGCCCTCGCCACCGACGCCGGGTCCTTCCGGATCACGAAGGTCCTCGCCGCCGTCGCGCACGGCGGGCTCGACCACCCGACCCTCGTCGCCCTGCTGCTCCTCGCGGGGGTGGCCGGCAAGTCCGCGCAGTTCCCGCTGCACACCTGGCTTCCCGATGCGATGGCGGGCCCCACGCCCGTCTCCGCGCTCATCCACGCAGCAACGATGGTCGCCGCCGGCGTCTACTTCGTCGCCCGTCTCCTCCCGGTCTTCGAGGCCTCGTCGGCCGCGATGGTCGTCCTCGCCGCGATGGCCGCCGTCACGATGGTCGGCTCGGGCCTGGCCGCCCTCGCCCAGGACGACATCAAGCGCGTCCTCGCCTACTCGACGATCGGCCAACTCGGCTACATGACCGGCGCCCTCGCCGTAGGCGACCGCGGGGCCGCCGTCTTCCACCTCCTCTCGCACGGCGCGTTCAAGGCACTGCTGTTCCTCGCGGCCGGCGTGATCATCCACGCCGCCGGCACCAACTCGCTGGCCGCCATGTCCCGCATGAGCCACCTGCGTGACCGCGTCCCCGACGCCTACTGGACGATGACCGTGGCGCTCCTCGCGCTCGCCGCGATTCCGCCGTTCAGCGGCTTCTTCTCCAAGGAGTCCGTCCTCGGCGCCGCCGAGCACGTGACCGCCGGCCACACCGAGCACGCCCCCGCCGCAGCGGGCTGGATCACCCTTGTCGCCGGCCTGATCGCCGCCCTCCTCACGGCCGCCTACGCGACCCGCCTGTGGCTGCTGACCTTCCGCGGCCGGGGCGTCGAAGCCCCCGACCACGGCCGCCAGCCGCTGACCATGACCGTGGTGCTGTGGGTCCTGGCCGTCCCCTCCCTCGCCCTCGGCGGGCTCGCCTACCGCACGCTCCCCGACTGGTTCGACGGCAACGACCTCGCGCCGACCCTGACCACCTCGGTCCTCGGCACCGGCGTGGCGCTGGCCGGCGGACTCTTCACATACGCCGCCTGGCGCCATCTCGCCGGCCTCGCCGCGCGCGTGCCGCTCGGGGCGGTCGCCGCCCACCCGCAGGGCGACGCGGCCCAGGTCGAGGCCGAGGCCATCGCGACGCACGCGCCCGCCTACGGAGGCGTGGCCTCGGCCCCCGACCCGGCGGACCCCGGACGGCTCCTGCTCGGCCCGCTGCACCGCCATGCGGCCGTCGGCTTCCACCTGGACGCCGTCTACCAGACGTTGTTCGTCCGCCCGGTCCAGGCCGCCGCAAGCCTCGTGCGGTTCCTCGACCGCGAGGTCGTCGACACCTACGTACGCGGCGCGGGAGCGCTGCCCCGCTGGCTCGGCGCCGCCGTACGGCGCGCCCAGACCGGCAACCTTCAGACCTATGTGAGCGCGCTGCTCGCCGGCACCGTCGTCCTGGCGGTCGCCGCCCTTCTCGTCGCTTCGGGAGCGTGAGCAGGCGTGATCGATATCAACGAGTCCGTGATGCAGTTCCTTCTGGCGTTCATCGTGGTCGGCCCGCTCCTCGGGGCCGTCGCCGCTCTCCTGCCGGCCCCGCCGGGACTGAAGGGGAAGTCACCCGAGCAGGCCGTGCTGAGGCACGGCGTGACCGTGACCGGCGTGATCCTCATCGCCGCGATCGTCCTCGCGCTCGGCTTCGACCACGACCATCCGTCGAAGATGCAGGCCAGCACGGACATCAGCTGGATCCCCGCACTCGACGTGCGCATCCACCTCGGCATCGACGGCATCTCCCTCCCCTTGCTGGTCCTGACCGCGCTGCTGACCTTCCTCTGCGCGCTCTACTCCTACTTCAAGATGCCGGCGGGCCCGTCCCCGAAGGCATTCGTGGCGCTCGTGCTCGTCCTCGAGTCCGGCACCCTCGCGGCCTTCGCCGTCCTCGACCTGCTGCTGTTCTTCCTCGCCTTCGAGATGGTCCTCATCCCGATGTACTTCCTCATCGCCCGCTGGGGCGGCGAGGGCCGGACCCAGGCGGCCTGGAAGTTCATCCTCTTCACGCTCCTCGGATCCGTGGTCATGCTGCTCGGCCTGCTCCTGATCGGAATCAAGGCGGGCACCTTCGACATGGTGGCACTCGCCACTGACAACGGCCGGTCGCTGACCACATCCGTGCAGGTCATCGCCGTTCTGGCGATCGGGCTCGGGCTCGCGGTCAAGACCCCGATGTGGCCCCTGCACAGCTGGCTGCCCGACGCCCACACCGCCGCCCCGACCGTCGGCTCGGTCCTGCTGGCCGGCGTGCTGCTGAAGATGGGCACGTACGGGTTCGTCCGGATTCTGCTGCCGGTCGCGCCGGACGGCTTCCGCGTCTTCGCGCCCTACCTCGGGGCCTTCGCCGTCGTCGGGATCATCTACGGATCCCTGGCCTGCCTGGCCCTGGCCAAACAGGGCGCGAAGGGCGACCTCAAGCGGCTGATCGCCTACTCCTCCGTCGGCCACATGGGCTTCGTCCTCCTCGGCATCGCGACCATGACCCCGACCGGCGTGAACGGCGCCCTGTTCGCCAACATCGCCCACGGCCTCATCACCGGCCTGCTCTTCTTCCTGGTCGGAGCCCTGAAGGACCGAACCGGCACGACCGACCTGGACACCCTCGCCGAGCAGACCGGCGCCGCCCTGTACGGCAGGACGCCCCGCCTCGGCGGCCTCCTCGCCTTCGCCGCGGTCGCCTCGCTCGGTCTGCCGGGCCTCGCCGGGTTCTGGGGCGAGATGCTGGCCCTGTTCGGCGCTTTCGACCCCGCCGACGATCTCAGCCGACCCGCCTTCCTCACCTTCATGGCGATCGCCGCGTTCGGCACCCTGCTGACGGCCGCGTACCTGCTCGTCGTGGTCCGCCGCGTCTGCATGGGCGCCGTCCCGCAGGACGCCCCACACCTCGCCGACGTGCAGACCTACGAGTTCGCGGCCTGGACCCCGCTCGTCGCCCTCACCGTCGCTGCGGGCCTGTGGCCGAAGGCCCTCCTCGGCCTGACCGACCCGGCCGTGCAGCAACTCCTCGCAGGAGGCACCCGATGAGCTCCCTGGCCCAGCCCCTGGCCCGACCTCTCGCCGAGTCGATGGTCCAGTCCGTCGACTGGCTGGCCATCGCACCGCCCACCCTCGCGGCGGTCGTCGCCCTCGTCGTGCTCGTCGCCGACCTCTTCGTCGCCGACGCCCGCAAGCCGCTCCTCGGCTGGCTCTCGGTCGCGGGCCTCGCGGCCTCCACCGCCCTCCTGCTGCCCCTCCTGGACGGCGACCGCTCCACCTTCTGCCTGACCGGCGACACACGCGTGTGCAGCTACACGGCCGACCGCTTCACCCTCGTCATCCAGTTCCTGGTGCTCGGCGGAGCGCTGCTGGCAGCCCTTCTGTCGGTCACCGCCCTGAAGGACGCGCGCGGGAGGCTCCCCGAGGGGGAGTTCTGGTTCCTGCTGCTGTCCTCCGCCGCAGGCGCCGCACTGCTGCCCGCCTCCCGCGACCTCGCCACCCTCGTCGTCGCCCTGGAGGTCGCCTCCCTGCCCGCCTTCGCCCTCGTCGGCATACGGCACGGCGACCGCAGGTCCTCAGAGGCGGCCCTGAAGTTCTTCCTGTCGTCGGTCACCGCGACCACCGTCAGCCTCCTGGGCATCAGCTTCGTGTACGCGACGACCGGCACGCTCTACCTCACCCAGGTCGCCGACCGCATCCAGCACGTCGACGGCCAACTCCACACCCTCGCCCAGACCGGCGTGGTCCTCACCCTCATCGGCTTCGCCTTCAAGACGGCTGCCGTCCCCTTCCACTTCTGGGTCCCCGACACCTACGTCGGCGCCCCCCTGCCCATCGCGGCCTACCTGTCGGTCGTCGGCAAGGCGGTCGGCTTCTCCGGCCTCATCCTCGTCACCGTCATCGGCTTCCCCTCGTACGCCGACGTCTGGGGCCCGGCCCTGGCCGCACTGGCCGCCCTCACCATGACCGTCGGCAACGTCGGGGCCCTCCGCCAACAGGCCACACGCGCGTACAGCGCCGTACGACTGCTCGCCTGGTCCTCCGTGGGCCAGGCCGGCTACCTCCTCGTACCGATCGCCGCCGCCGCGTACACCGACGACGCCGAGCACGCCATCGGCTCCACCGTCGCGTACGCCCTCATGTACGCCGCCGTGAACCTGGGCGCCTTCGCGGTGGCCGCCCTCGTGGGCCGTACCAGCACGACGAACCGGATCGCGGACTACCGCGGCCTGTACGCGAGAAACCCCCTGTCGGCCCTAGTCCTGGCCTTCTTCCTGCTCTGCCTCGCCGGACTGCCGCCGGGCATCATCGGCCTCTTCGCGAAGGTCACCGTCTTCTCGGCGGCCGTCGACGCGGGTCTCGGCTGGCTCGCGGTCGTCATGGCCGTGAACGTCGTCATCGCCCTGTACTACTACCTCCAGTGGACGGCCCTGCTCTTCCGCGCCCCCGAGGGCCAGGCGGAGAAACACCGCGTCCCCGTCCCGCTGACAGCCGCGATCACCCTCACCGCCGCCCTCGGCGTCGTCCTCTCCGGAGCACCCCAGCTGGTCCTGCGCTTCGCCGACACCAGCCTCTTCTGAGCCTTCACGCGCGCGTACGCCCCCGTCCTCACCCGGACGGCCCACACGCCTGCCCGAAGGCACAAGGGAACTAGTGCCTCCCGCCTGGCGTTGACCAGTACGGGAGGGTGCACTGGAGGTGCACCACGGCACCAGTGCCACCGGAGAACAGCAAGATCCGCAAGCAAGCAAAGGGTTCCCCTGCTGCACGACTTGGAGGGCGTACCGTGCACCGCCGGCACAACGGGCTCAGGACCGCAGTACTCCTCGGGGGGCTGTCGGCACTCATCATCGTCATCGGCAGCTTCTTCGGCCGCATGGGGCTCGTCGTCGCGGTCCTGATCGCACTCGGCACCAACGCGTACGCGTACTGGAACAGCGACAAGCTCGCGCTACGCGCGATGCGTGCCCGCCCGGTGAGCGAGTTCGAGGCCCCTGCCCTATACCGGATGGTCCGCGAACTCTCCACCCAGGCCCGTCAGCCCATGCCCCGCCTGTACATCTCCCCGACCGAGGCGCCCAACGCCTTCGCGACCGGCCGTAATCCGCGCAACGCCGCCGTGTGCTGCACGGAAGGCATCCTGCGCCTGCTCGACGAGCGTGAACTGCGCGGAGTCATCGGCCACGAGCTCAGCCACGTCTACAACCGCGACATCCTCATCTCCTCGGTCGCCGGCGCGCTGGCCTCCGTGATCATGTTCCTGGTCAACTTCGCCTGGCTGATCCCGATCGGCCGCTCGGACGACGATGACGGCCCCGGCATCCTCGGCATGCTCCTGATCATGATCCTGGGCCCGCTGGCCGCCAGCGTCATCCAACTCGCCATCAGCCGTTCCCGGGAGTACGAGGCGGACGCCTCCGGCGCGCAGCTCACCGGCGACCCACTGGCCCTCGCGAGCGCCCTGAGCAAGCTTGAGACGGGCACCAAGCAGCTTCCACTGCCGCCGGAGCCCCGCATCGAGACCGCGAGCCACATGATGATCGCCAACCCCTTCCGCCCAGGCCAGGGGCTCTCCAAGATGTTCTCGACACATCCGCCGATGGCGGAGCGCATCGCCCGGCTCGAGAAAATGGCAGGTCGCCACCGGTGAAGACCATCCCGAACATCATCTGACTGATCCTGAGCGGCTTTTGGCTGTTCCTCGGCCACCTGCTCGCAGGTGCGCTGCTCTGCATCACGATCATCGGCATTCCCTTCGGGACCGTTCTTCTCCGTTCGGCGGGCGTGCCCGTCGCGACGGTCCGCTTGTGGCGGGAAGCGACGGATGATCGGTGGCGCCACGGGACGATCGGCTTCCCTGGGGGCGCTGTCGATCGCGCCGCAGATTCCGAAGCCTGGGCTCGCGGTGAAAAACGGCTATGACAGCCATATCGACGTATTGAGCAAAATCTGCGTCTTCCGCCAGGCCGTCATTACCGTCCAGGCGTGCGCGGGCAAAACCCGGGCGCAGAACGAGGCGATATCGAAGCAACCACCCTGCGGTGATCGCCGTCTCCACAGAACGGCAGCGGTGTCGTGATCCTCACGGCTTTGCGGTGGCGTCAAACCGCCCGCTATCCTACCCGATGGGGAGAAAAAATTGAAGAACATGCGTCGCGTTCTGGCTGTTTCCGCTGTGGGCGCCATCGCCGCTTCGTCTCTGGCGCTGGGAGTCGGTTCGGCCTCCGCCGCCACCGCCAAGCCTCGCCTCACCACCAGCGCCCTCGCCTGTCAGACCCTGGGCAACACCTGGGCTCAGCAGGGGAAGATCACGGGCTTCCGATGTGTCCAGACCAAGGACAACGCGTGGGCCCTTTACACCTGGTAGACCCCGCTCGGTAAGGGGAGGGGGCGCGGACGCGCCCCTCCCCTTTATCGCGCATGCGACACCGGACCGCTCGCCGCATTCGTGAAACATCCGGATGTGCCCGGCTGCATCCACTATGCGAATATCTCGGCGCGCCTCGCGAATGACGGCATGTGACCCCGCTCGCCTATCCGCCGGGGATTACGGGACAGCCCTCAAAGGACCTTTAGGACTTTCCTCTAGCTCCGCTTGTAAACATCAATTCAGCGGCCGCCAAAACCCTGGTCCGTTGCTACCACTTCGCGTCCCAAAGGCATCAGAGAGATCGGGATCAGCTTCAGGTTGGCCCACCCGAACGGGATGCCGATGATCGACAGGAACAGCGGGATGCTCGTGACCAGGTGGGCCAGAGCCAGCCACCAGCCCGCGAAGATCACCCAGATCACGTTCCCGATGAAGGATCCCGCCCCAGCTCCCGGCCGCTCCACGGTGGTGCGGCCGAACGGCCAGATGACGAAGCCGGCGATGCGCAGCGACGCGATGCCGAACGGGATGGTGACGATCAAGATGAAGCAGATCAGCGCGGCAATGGTGTAGCCGATCGCCATCCAGATGCCGCAGAAGACGAGCCAGATGATGTTCAGCAGCAGGTTGAAGAGCTTCATGGTCGGTACCTCTCCAGGTCGGTCCGTCGGCATGCCTGCTACCACCAGTATCAGCTGGTCACGCGTTCAGGTGGAACCGCAGCGCCCTTGTAGCGTGATCGAGAACCCTCGGAGACGATCCCGTTCGGAATCGCGGCATGCCGAATCGGCCCGGTCTCGCTGTTCCCGCTGGGCCGCGAAATCGTGCCCACGGACCAGCCGTTCGCGTCGCGCTGACGAGGCGCGCCCGATCCGCTCCACATCGTGCGGGATATCCACAACGGGCAGGTTGTCCACAGGCCGTCCCGATTGTCAGTGGCGGCCTGCATCATGAACGCATGACCGAGAACGAGCAGTTGCTGGCAAGGGTGGCGGCCAAGGCGGCCACCACCCGCCCGTGGGGCCGGCCTGCGCTCCCCGATCCCGTGGACGAGGACACCGTGGCCCGGACCGAGGCCGCCCTCGGTTTTCGCCTGCCCCCACTGCTCGCCGACCTCTACCTGCGCATAGGGGACGGCGGATTCGGCCCGGAGTACGGACTGCTGCCCCTGTTCGACAGCACTCCGGCCGGCGAGCCCGCCGCCGTGACCCAATACCTCGTGAACTGCGAGAGCGGTCGTGAGGATCCCGACTGGCCCTGGCCGGAGGGCGTCCTGCCGATATCCCACTGGGGCTGTGCCATGTACGCGTGCGTGGACTGCCACTCTCCACAGGCGACCGTCCTGCTCTTCGAACCGAACCCCGGCGACCCCGACCACGCCTGGTTCGTGGACGCCCCCAGCCTCGCGGACTGGCTGCGCACCTGGCTCGACGGCACGGGCTGGTACGACGTCATGGACGAGGACCTGAAACTGACCCCTTGGACCGAGTTCCGCATACGCACGGCGGTGAATCGGATGCCGACGCCGTAGGGGCCAGGGCCATCGGCGCGCGCAACTGTGCAACAGCGCGACCGTCAGCCGTCAGCCGTCAGCCGTCAGCCGTCAGCCGTCAGCCGTCAGCCGTCAGCCGTCAGCCGTCTGTCGTAAGTCGTCAGCCGTGGGTACGGCTATCGGGCATCGAGTCGCTGCCGTACCCCATACGCGATCACCCCCGCCGTCAGTACTCCCGCCCCCGTCACCACCGAAGTTCCCGGCAGCGCGAACGCGAGCACCAGGCAGCCCAGGAGCCCGATCGCGGGCAGCGCACGCTTCGCCGGAGCCGAATCGAGCGTCCACGCCGACGCGTTGGCCACCGCGTAATAGGCCAGCACACCGAAGGAGGAGAACCCGATCGCGCCGCGGACGTCCACCGTGGCGGCCAGGACCGCGACGACCGCGCCCACGGCCAGTTCGGCCCGGTGGGGCACCTGGAAGCGCGGGTGCACGGCGGCCAGGGCACCGGGCAGGTGCCGGTCCCGGGCCATGGCCAGCGTGGTGCGCGAGACGCCCAGGATGAGGGCGAGCAGCGAGCCCAGCGCGGCCACGGCGGCCCCGGTCCGCACCACCGGTACCAGCCCGGGCGCCCCCGCCGCCCGTACCGCGTCCGCCAGCGGCGCATCCGCCCGCCCGAGATCGCCCGCTCCCAGCACAGAAAGGACAGCGACCGCCACGCACGCGTACACGGCCAGCGTGATGCCCAGGGCCAGGGGGATCGCGCGGGGGATGGTGCGCGCAGGGTCCCGCACCTCCTCGCCGAGGGTCGCGATGCGGGCGTACCCGGCGAAGGCGAAGAACAGCAGACCGGCGGCCTGCAGCACCCCGCCGAGGCCATCGGAGAGCCCGACGTCCAGCCGACCCGCGTCGGACGCGTCGGACCCCAGGCACACGACCACCACGGAAGCGAGGACCGCCAGGACCACCGCCACGATCGCCCGCGTCAGCCAGGCGGACTTCTGGATGCCGCCGTAGTTCACCGCGGTCAGCGCCACCACCGCCGCGACCGCCACGGCGTGCGCCTGCCCCGGCCAGACGTACGCCCCGACCGTCAGAGCCATCGCCGCACAGGAGGCCGTCTTCCCGACCACGAACGACCAGCCCGCCAGGTACCCCCAGAACGGGCCGAGCCGCTCGCGCCCGTACACGTAGGTGCCGCCCGAAGCCGGATACAGCGCGGCGAGGCGCGCCGAGGACATGGCGTTGCAGTAGGCGACCAGCGCGGCGAGCGCGAGTCCGAGCAGCAGCCCGGAGCCCGCGGCGTGCGCGGCGGGAGCCAGCGCCACGAAGACGCCGGCGCCGATCATCGAGCCGAGCCCGATCACGACGGCGTCGCCCACGCCCAGAGTCCGCCGCAGCTCGGCGGGCGGTCCGGCCTGTGTCATGTGCCGCACCTTACTGATCGCCCTGGTCCTGGACGGAACCGCCGGGTGCTGCCGTGACGTCGTCCTCATGGATACGACACGACATGAACCCGCGTGCGACGCAGGACGCGGGGCGCGTCGGAGACGAGCACAGCCCGTCCGGAGCGAGGGACATCACAGTGCCCGGACAGTGCGGGCACAGCACGGAAGGGCAGGTTCAGGGCATGAGCATCATCAGCTGGATCATCCTGGGGCTGTTGGCCGGAGTCATCGCCAAGGTCCTGCTGCCGGGTCGTGACCCGGGCGGCTTCATCGGTACGACGTTCATCGGCATCGCGGGCGCGTTCATCGGCGGCTGGATATCGGCCCGCTGGCTCGACCACCCGATCACCAAGGACTTCTACGACGGCGCGACGTGGGCCGCGGCGGTCGGCGGATCGCTCGTGCTCCTGATCGCCTACCGCCTGCTGTTCGGCAACTCGCGCGACTGAGCGAGGTCCTTGCTCGTATCGCCCCGAGGCGCGCTGACGGGCCGGCCGACGTGACAGTCGGCCGACCGGCGTCCGACTACCGGTAGTTCACGAACTGCAGGGCGAAGTCGAAGTCCTGGCCCTTGAGCAGGGAGATGACGGCCTGCAGGTCGTCGCGGCTCTTGGAGCTGACGCGCAGTTCCTCGCCCTGCACCTGGGCCTTCACGCCCTTGGGGCCCTCGTCGCGGATGAGCTTCGCGACCTTCTTCGCGTTGTCCTGGGAGATGCCCTCCTTGATCTCCGCGAAGAGCTTGTACTCCTTGCCGGAGAGCTGGGGCTCGCCCGCCTCCAGCGCCTTCAGCGAGATCCCGCGCTTGATCAGCTTCGACTGGAAGACGTCGAGGACGGCGTTCACCCGGTCCTCGGAGTTCGCCTCCATCAGGATCTTGTCTCCGGACCACGAGATCGAGGCGCCGACGCCCTTGAAGTCGTAGCGCTGGGAGATCTCCTTGCCGGCCTGGTTGAGGGCGTTGTCGACCTCCTGCCGCTCGACCTTCGAGACGATGTCGAAACTGGAGTCGGCCATGTCCTGTGGCTCCTTGTATCGGGGTGCGTGTCGGGTGCGTATCGGCGTACTTGGGGGTGGCCGCCGAGCCCGGCGTGATCCCGGGCCGCATCCGGACAAGCCTAGCCACCCCGCCCCCTCCGGGCGGCGCGGAATCAGGTGGCGAAGCACCCCTGGGCATCGGGTATCGTTTACGTCGTTGCCAGGGAGCACCGCCGAAAAGCGGTTCGAACGGGCAGCGACCCCGGCGGTGTGCCCGAGCGGCCAAAGGGAGCAGACTGTAAATCTGCCGGCTCAGCCTTCCCAGGTTCGAATCCTGGCGCCGCCACGCTGAGAGCGAAGGGTCCGTGACCTGCTTACACAGCAGGTCACGGACCCTTCGTCATGCTCCCTGGCGAGTGGTGCACTGTCTCATGGTGTCTCGCGTTCGAACGCCCTATCTCGGGGTGCGTGGACGGTGCGTGGACGGGATTTTCAGCCCTTTACCCGCGCTGCTCCAGTCGAGCGGAGATCTTGGCGTTTGCAGCGTCGTCGCCGCCCTTGAGGAACTTGGCGTACACCCGGAAGAGCACCGCCACGCTGTGGCCGGCGCGCTCTGCTACGAGCTGAGGTTCCACCCCGGAGCTGAGCCAGGTGGATACCGCGGCGTGGCGAAGATCATATGGGCGCTTCGCCAACGTCGACTCGAACTCTGCCGTGGTGAGTGCGTGCTTACGCGCCGCTGCCCAGACTTCGCCGTACCCGGTGTCTTGGACGAGTCCACCGCGCATGGTCTGGAAGAGCCGGCCGTCGGGGGCCGTGCCGTACGCGGTGACGTGCCACCGGAGCAGGGCGACCAGGTCCGGCGGGATCGGAACGTGCCGGACCGCCTTACGCGGGCGGTGCTTGAGCCCGCGCCTGTCGTGTGCCTCCCCGTTGTTCGTCCACGCCTTGCCCGACCGGGGGCGCGTCTCTCGAAGCTTGAGCACGCCCCACCCCCGGCGCGGTAGGTCGCAGTCGCCCCGTCGTAGCCCGATGACTTCCGCCGGTCGGGCCGCGGCGTAGTAGATGCAGGCGAAGAACGCCACGAGACGGCGACCGCGCGGGCTCTGGTCTCGTACGGAGACCAGTAGTTCGGCCGCTTGCTCAGGGTTGGGCACGCCGGCCGGGTCTACTTCCTCCACCACCTGCTCTGGCGCTTTCCACTTGATGCGGGTGAGCGGGTTATCGGTGAGGAGTTCGGCCTCAACCGCGTACTCAAGCGCGTTGTAGAAGATCGCACGCTTCCGACTGATGGTGCCCGGAGCCGCGGTCGCGCCGTCCAGTTTCTTGGAGATCGCACGGAGACTGCTCCGGACGACAACGAGGTCCGAGAGCGCCGACGTCGGCAGCGACTTGCGCTTGAACCAGTCCAGCACCTTGGCGACGTCGGCGGGGGCTTCCTCCTCCCAACGATTCTTGTTGAAGGCCCAGCCGTATAGGGCGGTGCGGGCGACGCGCGCGTCCGGCATGCCCTTGGTGTCTTTGACGAATGTGGGCGTCACAGTGGCCATGGCTTCGGCGAGAGTGCGCCGTGTCGAGGCGGGCGAGTCGTCCCACTTCATCTCTATGTAGTTGCGGGCGTGCTCGTACCACGAGATGTCTCGGTCCTTCACGACCAGGGACTTCGGCAGCCCGCTATCGACGTCGAACGGCTCGCCTTCTCGGGCTGCGGTGATGAGCTGGGCCCGGCGGCTCTCCGCCAGGCCCAGGGTGAGGAACGACTCCGAGTGAGGACGGGCGCCCACCTTCCAACGGAGTTGGTAGGGCTTCCGGTAATCGCGCTTCCGGATAGCCCAGATCTTGACGGTGTAGCTCCACTCGATCACGCGGCGTCCATTTCGTTCATGAAGGCGTCCAGGACGCTTCGGCGCACGCGCACGCGACCGGTCGGCGTGAGCTTCGCCTCGGGGCCGAGTCCGCGGTCGCGCCAGCGGTACCAGGTAGCGCGGGTGATGTTGAGTTCGGTGAGTACGTCGGTGAGCGGCAGCCACTCGTCTACGGGGGAGCGGCGGCGACGGGCAGGGGCGGCCATGGCGGCATCTCCTCGGATCAGCAGCAGGGAGGAAGGGGAGGCGGTCTCCGCCCCCTGGGGGATCCGCCACGTCCGCCACGCCGCCACATCGCAGGTCAGAGCCTTGATCGTGTGGCGGATGGCGGTTGTGTGGCGGATGGATGCCGCCACACCCGGCAGGTGCGGCGGCATTGGGAGGCACTTGTTCGGCTAGCCGGCGGGGGCGGGCTGTGTGGCGGATACCGTGACCGTGTGGCGGATGGCCGTGGCGGTATCCGCCACGGATTCACCCCCGCTGACCTGCGGTGTGGCGGACGTGGCGGACGTGGCGGATTCTCCGGGGTGCGGAGGGCAGTACCGCGTCCAGGCGTCCGTGAGGTCTTCCGCGTAGTAGCCCTTGGGGAACCCGGAGGGGGTGCGGATGCCTCGCGGTTTGATCGGCTTGTTGCCGGGAGTGACGTACTGGCCCAGCAGACGGGCGAGGGTGCGGGCGTTGATCGGCTTGTCGTCCAGGTCGCCCCACGGGCTCTCGTCCATGCGCAGCAGGCACTCGATGATGGCTGCGGTGGGCATGCGGTCGATGCCGCCGAACACCTTGTCACGCAGGTCGGTCAGCAGCCGGACCCCGAGTGAGGCTTCGTCGTTGTCGTGGGCTGCGCTGATCAATTCCAGGCAGGCGGCGCGTGCCCTCTTGGGCCACTCGCCGCCGGCCGCGTCCGCGACGGCGAGCAGGGGTTCCCAGACGTCCGCGGGCCGGTCGGAGACTCCTTCGGGCAGCTCCGGCCAGGCTTCGGCGACCTGGTCGCGGACGGTGTCGGCCCACTTGGCGAGCCGCTCGCGCAGGGCGTGTCCCTGCTTCTCGTGGATGCGCTGCCGGTACGGCTCGACCTTCTCGTTCGGGGCGCGCTTACGCATACGGATGATGACCGAGCGGGTCAGCACGGTATCGGGCAGCGAGCCGATGCCGGCCATGGCGACCGCGCAGTAGGAGCCGAAGACCTGCGCGTTCTGGTTGGAGCCCTCTCCGACGCAGCGCAGGGCACCGCCGATGCGCCGGTATCCGGCGTTCAGGAAGCCGCGCAGAGCTTCATCGGCCCCGGCCTTGGGGCCGAAGATGGTGTCCACTTCGTCGAACAGCACGGTGGGCAGGCCCTCGGCGGAGTCGACCAGCCGATAGAGGGCGTTGGCGGACGCGGACACGGTGGCGACCGGGCGGGGCGTGAGCGTTTCCACGATCTCCAGCGCCCGTGACTTGCCCGAGCCTGGCTCCGGGGACAGGAACGCGATGCGGGGCGTGGTCTCGAAGCAGTCGATGAGGTGGGCGTGACCGTCCCACAGGGTCACGGCCACGTAGGCGGCTTCGGTGGGGAAGACGTTGAAGCGGCGGTGGAAGGCTTCCACCTCATTGAGCAGTGCGGCCCCGTCGATGGTGTCGGTCATGCGGCGGCCCTCCCTTCCTGGGGAGTGCGGAGCGGGCAGAGGTCTCGGTGTGCGGCGTGCGCATCGATCAGGGCGAGCACGCGGTCACGGCCGACGGCGCTGCGGTCCCAGCCGCACAGGCATCGTGAGGTGGCGGTCGGCGTGGCTCCACATCGGTGCGGCGGCTGGATGTGGAGCCACGCCACGGGGTACCGGCCGTCGCCCTGCTGTGGGTCAGTGCGAGGTGCTGAAACGACGCCCTTGCGGGCGGCGACCTTCGGTTCGCCCTCGGCCGCCGGTGGCGGGGCCGGTTCGGCGGGGCGCGGGCCGGTCGGGGCGGGGATGGGGCTTTTACCTGCGGGGCGGGGTTCGGGAGTGGTCATGCCGTCGTCCGGGGCCAGGCGGTGCGGATGGAGTAGTCCAGGGCCTTGCGGATCGTGTTGCGGCACTCGGCGGGCGGCAGTCCCGCCAACTCGCCCCCGCAGGTAAAAGCCGCTTCGACGGTGGCGCGGTCGAGGTCTCCCCAGGCCACGAACCGGCCCACGGCCCGTACGGCGCGCAGGAGTTCGGCCTGACGTCCGCCCTCGGCAGTGGCGGCCACGGCCGCCACCTCCCGTTGCAGGACGGCGGCGGCGTACCGGTCGGTGTCGCGGGTGGGCATGGGCAGGATCGGGGCCGCGGCAAGCCTCTGAGGAGTCGTCAGAGCCTTCTGCAGCCATTCAGGAAGGTTCGCAACGGGCGCGTCGTCCAGGACCGCGTACAGGCCTTGTGGCGTCATGCTGCCCGGGGCGACGACCTGCCCGCCCCATGCGCGGGTGTCGACCTTGGGCGTGAGGGTGCCGGTCGTGTTGGTGAACCGGACGTCGGACGGCGCGGTGAAGTAGAGGTGTTCACCTCCGCTGGGGGTTCGGATACTGCGGGTGGCGGGGGCGGTCTGCCCGGCGCGCTCGCAGAGCGCCAGGAAGTTGGCCGCGCCGTCAGGCGTGCCCTCTTCGTCTGTGGGCTTGAGCGTGTCCAGGTCGACGACCAGCAGCCCGGCGGGGCCGGTGGCGATGCCGACGTTGAACGGGCCAGCAGCCCAGCAGCGTTCGATGCGGGCGGGGTCGACGGTGGCGCGCTGCTCGAACGTGCGGTGCCCGTCGGCGCAGTCGCCGGTACGGGGGCAGCGGCGCTCGCCGTGCAGCGCAGGGACCTTGCTGCGCGGGCGCAGCGGGATGACGGGCCAGCCGCGTGCGGCGGCGTTCAGCGCAGCGCGCAGCAGCGCCGGACGGGGGTCATGGGTCATGCTGGGTGTCTCCAGTTCCTTGAACGGGTGCTGGTGAACAAGGGCGACCCCGGTTCTTGGCGGAATGGGGGGTCGCCCTTGGCATAGCTAGAAGGGCGGTTCGCTGCTGTAGCCGTCGGGGGCCCACGGGTCGCGGCCGTCGGTGCGGCGGCGCAGCCACCGGGGGCGGCGCGGGAGCGGCAGCAGGGTCATGCGGCGGGTGTCGTCCGAGCAGGGGCAGGGGTCCCATTCGGTCCCGGCGTACTCACCGGTCTCGTAGTCGCCGTAGTCGTAGGCGTTGCCGCCCTCACCGCGGCAGTTCGGGCAGTCGGGACGGGGCGTGTCGGTCAGGATCAGCGCGCGGCGCGGCCAGTCGGCGACGCGGATGCGCAGTCGGAGCATGGGAGGTTCCTTCCGGGGTCAGTGCTGCTTGGTGCGGGCGAGTTTGAGGGTGATTCCGCCGACGCCGATGGGTCCGGCGGCTCCGGCGATGACGGTGAAGGTGTGGGCGGCGGCGTCGAGGAGGAAGCAGAGGGCGGCGACCAGTCCCCAGCCGCCGGCGACGGTCGCGCCGGCGATCGCGAACGGCAGCAGTAACCGCCGCCACTCGACGCCGGCCGCGGGGCGGTCGTTGACGACGATGACGACCGGCTGTCCGGTGGCCTGTGCGCGGTGGTAGACGTCGGCGGGGATGTGCGGGGCGATGGTGCCGGGCGGGTTGGGCTGGTTCATCGGTGCTCCCCTCGGGGTGTGCGACGGGCCCGCGCCGGGGTGCGGCGCGGGCCCGTCGGGCGGGTGGTGTGCTTGTCGCGTGGCTTGTCGCCTCGCTTGTCGTGCGGCTTGTCGCCTGTCTTGTCTTGTCGCTTGTCGCCTCCCAGGTCACAACCCGTTTTTCGACCCTCAGAGGGGCGGGAGGCGGCATGTGTGCGGGCGGGGCGACAAGCGACAAGCGACAAGTGATCAGTCCTGCGGGGGCTGTCCGGGGGTGTGCCGGCAGTGGACGTAGCGGGCTTTGGTGCCCTCCCCGACGCGTACCGCGGTGCCGTCCTTGAGCCAGTCCTTGAGCCACCCCACGACCGTCTGCCGGGTCGTGCCGTGCTCGTCTGTGAGCGCGCGGGCGATCGCGGACGCCCCGGTCCCGTCGGGTCCGGCGGCGAGCAGCAGGGCGAGCGCGGCACGCTGCGCGGGACTGTCCTGCTGCTCGCCCCGCAGCGCGGACAGGTTCAGCCCGCCCGCCACCGTCGGCGGGGCGGTGTCGGGGGTGTTCGGGTCGGTGGTGGTTCCGAATTCGGCGTCGATCTGCTCGCGGAAACGGCGGGCGAGTTCGTCCTCCTCCGACACCGGCCGCACCGGCTCGCTGCGCAGGGCGGACAGGTTCAGCCCGCCCCCGGCCGAACCGGTGGCGGAGCCGTCTGCCTCGCTGTCGACGGCCGGCGGGTCGCCCATCCACGCGGTGCGCTCCGTGTCCCACCGCCGCGCGTATCCCGGTCCGGCCGCTTTCGCGGACACCGCGTCGAGCGTGGGGTGCAGTTCGGAGGTCGCGGCGGTGATCTCCCGAATCTGGTTGGGGAGGATCCGCCACGCCTTGAACAACCCGGCCGGGGATTCCGGGGTGGCCATGAACCCGGCGCCCTTGTACGGGGCCTGGTCGACGCGCAGCCCGCGCGCGCCGGGGAACATCTTCGACAGGTCCATGCCCTCGGTCTCACCCCCGGTGAGAGCGACGCGCACCTTGCCCTCACGGCGGATCATCAGGTTGCCCAGCACACTGCCGGTGGCCCCGAGGGCGGTGAGCACGGTGCGCACGCCCATGGCGCGGGCGATCCGGATCACCTCCAGGATCTTCTCCCCGAGCTTGCGCATCTCCCGGTCGGTGCTCACCAGGATCTCCGCACCCTCGTCGACCACCAGCATGATCTGAGGAATCTGCGCGCTGACCGGCAGCATGTCCGTGTTCGCCTTCGACAGCAGGTCCTGATAGGCGGTCTTGCGGTGCTTCGCGATCCGCACCGCGGTGTCGAGCATCAGGAGCGCTTCGTCGTAGGTCCCGGCGAGCCAGTCCACGCCGGGCCGCACGGGCTTGCCCTCCTCGCGGGTCAGCTGACCGGTGAGCGCCGGACGCACCCACGGCAGGCCAGCACTGCCGGCGTTGAGGTCGATCACCCACGTCAGGACGTCCACGGAGCGGGCGAACCCGGCCAGGATCGTGTGGACCATGTTCGTCTTGCCCGAACCCGTCGGCCCGACGACCAGCGCGCACTGTTCGCGCAGGTAGACCAGGATGTCTTCCGCGTTGGTCCGGTAGCCCCACGGGATCCCGGTCAGGAGGGAGAGCGGGGCGTAGTCGGCGGGGTAGGTGCGCTCCTCCATCAGGACGTTGACGGTGGTCACGTCGATGATGACCCGGCCCTGGTGGACGCCGGGGGAGGCGGCGGCCGTGCAGCCGTGCGGCAACCGTGCGTCCGCGGACAGCCGCCCGGACTCGGATGCGATCTTGCTGTAGGTCGCGCCGCCGGGCGGGAGTTCGGCGTCGATCGAGAACCCGGTACCGGTCTCCCACATCTCCACCGCGAGGATCCGCACGGTGATCGAGCACACGCGCTGGATGCGGTCGACCCATTCCGCAGCGATCGCCCGGCGTTCCGCGGACAGTTCGGCGGCGACCTGCCGTTCCGCCGCGGCGATCGCCTCCTCCTCCCGTGCCTCCTCGAACAGGGCGGTGGAGCGGGCGGCGGCCCCGATGCCGACACCGACCGCGGCGAGCGACCCGAGCGCGGCCCACGTCAGCGGGCCGGTGGTCATGGCCCACGTCGTCCAGCCCGCGCCGACGAGCCAGGAGGCGGCGCGGGTGGCGAGGGTGCGGCCGGCGTTGCGCACCCGCAGCCCGGCCACGGTGTGACCGAGCGCCCCGGCCGCGCCGACCGCGAGCGCCCAACCCGGGGGCATGGCGGTTGCGGCGCCGGTGGCGGCGACGGCGAAGGCTCCGGTGGTGGCGGACAGAGCGCCGGTCACGGGTCCGTGACCGGCCGCCCAGTCCAGCACCGGACCACTGCTGACGTGCTGCTTCTTGGTCTTGGCGGTGGCGGTGCTGCTCATCTTTAGACGTTCCAGCCCTTCTCAGCCTCGGAGCCGTTGCGGGGGTCCTCGTGGCGGGCGATGTCCTGTTCGTGGACCTGCCGGAACAGCGGCCCCATGTCTTCGGCGACCGCGACGGCGCTCATGACCGCGCCGAAGATGTCGTTGAAGCCGTCCGCGATCTCCTTCTCCAGCGGAAACTCCGAGTCGGAGCGCTCCGCGAGGATCTTCATCACGTTCGCCACGCTGGTCAGCGCGGCCGGGAGGCCCTCGACCATGGCGAGGATCTCCATCGCGTTGTCGGGGTCGTAGGCGTTGGCGGCCTGTTCCATTTCCGCGGCCACTTCTTCGAACTGGAAACCGGACACGTGCTCTCCTTCGCTCACATCGGTGTTCGTGCTGGTGGGAACCCGTCCCTCGGGCCGCTCGACCTGATCGGCAACGCCCTCCGTGCCGTCCTTGCCGGCTTCCGCGTCCGCGGCGGCCTCTGCCTCGCGCTGCTCCGTGCGGATCGCCTCATCCCGTACGGCACGCTGTTCGGCGGCCGTCAGGAGCAGGCGGGCGAGCAGGCGGCGGCCGGGGTTGATCAGCCAGGGAAGGTTGAACTTCCGCCCAATCGGACTGGTGACCATGCCGAGCAGGCCCAACGGCAGCGCGAGCAGCGCCGCGAGCAGCCGACGGCCGTGGAACCGCGCCGCCGACCGGTGCAGCGCCCGCCGCGCCGCCCGCCGGGCGGGTGCCTTGCGGACCGCGCTGCGTTTGGCGGCGACCTGGTCGGCGGTCTTGCCGTCACGCTTCGCACGCTGCTTCGTGATCGCCGCCCTATGCGCGGCACGCGCCTTGCCGGCCGCGCTGCTCACCAGCCGCCCGACCGCACCCCGACGAGTGCTCGAACCGTGCTTGCCAGGGCGGCTGTTGGGATTGCGGCGGGCGTCGGCGATCGCGCGGCGCGCGGCGGTGGTCTGCGCCCGCCGGTCGGCCCGTGAACCGCCCGCGGCCTGCCGCGCCGCCCTCAGCGCCCGCCCCGCAGCCTTGGCACCCAACCCGCGGCCGGCACTCCGGGCACCGGTCGTGCTCTTCGGCGAGCCGGGCGTGCGGCCGGTCTTGGATCCCGCAGTGTTGCGGCCGGGGGCGGCTGAGGCACCACGGCGGGACTGGCCCGATGCCCGCCCCGCCCCGGTCGAGCGGTTCGTACGAGTGCCGGTGCCGCGGCCGGCAGCGCGCGCTGCGGCAGCACGGCCCGCAGCACGAGCGGCGGTCTTGCGTGCCTCGCGGCGCGGGTCGGTCTTGCGGTTGCGGGTGGCGGCGGCGACTGCGAGGACGACGGCGCCGGTGGCGGCTATGGCCGCGGCGATCGGCCCGCCGGCCAGGGATGCAGCGGCGACCATGCCCACGGTCGTGTTCGCCCCCGACACCGCGAGCGGCACGACCGGCCACCCGCCGGGCGTGTGCTCCCCCGCCGCGGCCGGCGACGGCACGGCGGGTGCCTGAGGGGGCGGGGGCAGTGTGGTGGGTGCAGCCGGGAGGGCTACCGGTTCGGTGCTGACTTCCGTCATGCTGAACGCAACTCCTCTTGGGGAGTAGGGCCCGACCGGGGCCGTAGGAAGTTGCCGGTCGGGCCTGCTGACGTGTGGGGTTCAGGCGGCGCGCTGTTCCTCAGCCGCGATGCACAGGCCGCAGATGCCGTGCCTGGTCGACAGGCAGTAGCTGTAGACGACCGAGCAGCGCGGGCAGGTGCGGCGGGCCAGCATGGCCAGCGCGAGAGCTCCCCACTTGCGGGACGTCATCGGCCGGACCGGCTTGGCCAGGTCGACGCGGTAGAGGTAGGCGACCCGGGGCGTGGCGGCGCGGCGGTTGACGACCATCACCTGTGCGGCGACCGGCTGACCGCCCGGCCGCAGCCCGCGGGTGCGGAGCTGTCGGCGGGTGGCGTAGCCGTCGGGGGCCATCTGCCACGGGTACGTCGGGACCCCGTAGCGAAGGCCGTTCGGGTCGTAGCAGCGGCTGTAGGCGGTGGGCATCAGCGGCTCGCGATCGCGAGTTCGGCGCCGCCCGCGCCGGGGTCGCGTAGTTCGGCGTAGCGGGTGGAGACCCACCCGACCGACCAGCCGCACAGATCCGCCGTGGTCCGCACCGACAGTTCCGTCTCGAATGCGGCGGTCACGACCTTGCGGGCTTCGTCCTCCGGAAGCTTGCCCGCGGCCGGGCCGCGGTCGAGCAGTGCGGCGCGTTCACGGGCGGAGCGCTCGTCGTGCTCGCGCTGTTCACGCGCGAGGGTCTCCGCCCGCTCACGGCGTTCGTTCTCGGCCCGCTCGGCAGCGTCGCGTTCAGCGCGTTCACGCTCCTGCTCGCGCTGTTCACGCTCGCGTTCACGGTGTTCACGCTCCACCCGCTCCGCAGCCTCGCGGGCGGTTCGCTCCTCGCGTTCCTCGCGCCGTCGGCGCTCTTCGCGTTCCGCCGCGTCCGCGGCAAGGCGGGCTTCGTGTTCACGCTGTTCACGTGCCAGCGTCGCGGCGTGCTCGCGCTCCTCCCGCGCTCGCTCGCGGGCGGCTTCCTCCCGGTCGCGGGCCGCCTTGCCGGCTGCTTCGCGGTCGGCGCGCTGCTGCTGTTCCAGGACGGTCACGGCGGCGGTGATGGCCCGGCGGTAGGCGAGCCCGGTTTCCGCGGTGACGATCAGCAGCAGCGGTGCCACGGAGTGGACCGCCGCGCCGACCAGGTCTTTCTTCAGTGCGGAGTCGGCGGTGTTGAGGGCGAGCGTCATGATGCCGGTCATCCACCGCAGGGCCACCGGCCACCGTCCGCCGTGCCCGCCGAGGCGGGCGAGGACGGAGTCGAGACGGACCACGATGACCACCGCGGCGTCGACGACGAGCGGCAGGATCGGTGCCGTCCACGCCCATGTGGCGGGGGTGTGGGCGGTCATCAGCGGGGTGACGGTGAGAATCGAGTACAGCATCGCGCCGGACACGATCAGCCACGTTCCCACCGACAGCGCGCGTTCCGCTGAACGGATCTGAACACCGTTCACGCCGCACCCCCCGAAGGCTCGGGGGAGGGAGCGGACACCGGGCTGAAGCCCCGGACGTTGTCGTCCTGGGTGAACGGGAGGGCCCGCCAGCTCACCTCAGCGGCGGGGCGTTCATCGCCCGGCCCCCATGCGTGAACGGGGAAGCCCTGCCCGGCGACGTAGTCGTACACGTCCTGGAGGCTGCGGTGGATGCTGTGCGGCGCGCCCCAATGGAGCAGCAGCACCAGCGAGCGCCCCTGACGCCGCGCGGCTTCCAGCGCCCGGACCAGCAGCCTGATCCGCTCCCCACGCTCCGCCGTCCCGGCCGCCGCGCACTTCAGGGCGGCCTCAAGCCGGAAGACTTCCTCGCGGACGATCGCGGCGTCGCTCTCCGCCGATTCGGCGCGGGCGCTCAGGTCCCGCACCTCACGGATGTGGCGGCCCCACGCGTCGTCTGCCTGTCCCTGAACCTCCCGTGCACGGGTACGGGCCTGCTCGGCTTCGGCTTCCAGCCGGCGCAGCCGGCGGGCGGTCACGATGCGGATCACGCGGCACCCCCCGCCGCGGCCGACGCGGGGATGTCGACGTCGCCGTAGCCGACCAGTTCCAGTTCCGCACCCGCATACGCAGTGAGCGTGCACAGGACGCCTGTCCGGCCGTCGCCCTGCACGTGGAAGTCCACGTCGTCGGGAGCGACGCCCAGCGCCTCGCGCCAGGCCTCGAAACCGGGCAGACCGCCGCGGTGAAGCGACAGCTCCAACCGCTCCGGGTAGATGGACGAGACGCTCAGGACCGGTGCCGGCAGGTGCCCGAAGTCGACGGCCAGCAGGCGCAGCGCACGCAGCGGCACGGCCAGGCCGTCCAGGGTGAGGGTCTCGGCACTCACGCGCCCACCCCCGCGACGCCGGCCGTCAGGTTGGCCAGCTCCACCCGGGCGGCGAGCGCCCGGCGGCGGGCCCGCCGCAGCCGGCGCGCGTCCAGCTCGGACGGCACCCGGTCCAGCAGGACGATCTGCGCGTCCAGCAACTCGACGTCCGCCGCGATGACCGGCATCTCCGACTCAATCGCGTCCAGCTCAGCGGCCGTCGGCTCCATCCAGTCCGCGAACGCCGTAACAGCGTCCTGAACAGTCACGATGTGCTTCATTGGGTCGTGTTCCTCTCACAGGGGTGAACGGCCCGACGCGGCTCCCGGGTGGCACCCCGGGAGCCGCTTGCCGTGGGAGACCGCGCATGCTGCGCGGCGCGACCGCAGAGCAGCGGCCGTAGCGCCCCCGCCGGGAGTCGAACCCGGCGTTGCGACCATCGGGGCGGATCGATCAACGGCCGGTCACCACAGGTACGGGTGCGGGCCGCGGGGGCGCTGCGGGAGCGGTTCCTTCGTCTTCTCGTGCTCGGAGCCGGCCATCAACGGCCGCCCCGGGCGCGGGCGTTGTTCTGGCTGCGCTTGTTCGCTTCGGCGTTCTTCCGGGCCAGTTCGGCCCGTTCCGCGTCTGTCAGACTGGTGACCACAGGTGCCTCCACATCAGGTGCCTGTACGCGGTCCCTCGGGGGGCAACCCGGGGGACCGTCCTGTTTCCTCATCAAACGGGCAGGGCACCGACACGACGGCCGATGTCCTGCCCGCATGACGAGTGACGGGGAAGCCCGTCACTGTCGTCCGCGGTTCCGTACGCGCCTTACGCTCCTTCGCTTGGCCGGCGCGCGGTCACCGCGGTCCCTCAGTCGTCACTCGCTGAGTGGATCGCCCATCCCTTGCGGGTGTCATGGACCGGGTGCAGCCCAATCACCGGGGTCCCCGTGATCCGGTCCCTGGGTCCACGCCCGAGGGTCAGACCAGCGGCTTAGCCGATGACACCGATCACTCCGTGAAGACGACGGGCTTTTACGTCTCCCCTGCCGCTCGAACCGCGTGAAAGCAAGTCCGGCGGGGTTCTGCCATGCTGTTGCAGTACCTGTTTTACAGGTACTGCATGGTGGTCCGTCAAGTCTGTCGGCGGAACCTCCTGGTTTCGCGCCGGGACTTCTTGGCGCACACTCAGAATCGCCCCAGGTCAGGGGAGTTGTTTACCCCGCGCGTGGACACCTTCGGGAGTTCTGGCTACCGTCAAGAAGTCCCTAGACGTCCCAACGGGGGTTCAGATGTCCAACGAACGCTTGCGCTCGGCTCTGTTAGCTCGGGGCATGACGGTTCAGGGGCTGGCCGAAGCGATCGAGGTCAACCCGAAGACCGTGGAACGCTGGATCACGCAGGGCAAGGTGCCGTACCGGCGTCACCAGTACGCGACGGCCGCCGTGCTCAAGGTCGACGTCACGTCACTGTGGGACGACGGCCGCACGATCGACAGCGCAACCGACCTGTCCAAAGCTGAGATTGGCACGGTCTACCCCCACCGGCACACTGTGCCGTCCGGGCTGTGGCGCGAGATCTACGGCAGAGCCCAGAAGAGCCTTGACGTGCTCGTCTACTCCGGTCTGTTCCTGTCAGAAGATCCGCTGTTCCATGACCTGCTCAAGGCGAAGGTAGCGGCCGGCGCTCGCGTGCGGATCCTGCTCGGGGACCCCGGCAGTGCGGCCGTCCAACAGCGCGGGATTGATGAAGGTCACCGGATCATGGACGGCAAGATTCGCAACGCCATGGTGCTCTACCGCCCGCTCATGCGGAGCCACCCGGACATCGGGTTCCGGCTGCATGACTCGACTCTCTACAACTCGATCTACCGGGCTGATGACGAGATGCTCGTCAACCCCCACGTCTACGGCATCGGTGCCTACCTTGCGCCCGTGCTGCACCTGCGACGCTTGGCAGATGGCGGGTTGTTCGACACGTACGTGAATAGCATCGAACACACCTGGGAGAACGCGCGTCAGATCACCGACGCGGACTTTGCGAGCAGCACGGGAGCCTGACCATGGGACGGATCGACTACCTTCACGACCCCGACGCGCCGCCGGCCAACTCGGTTGTGCCGTCCGTCGTCGCGTTCGTGCAGAACGACGCAGGGGATGTGCTGGTGATCCGCAGGTCCGACAACGGCCGTTGGGCACTGCCGGGCGGTGGTCACGACGTGGGGGAGTCCATCAGTGACACCGTCGTCCGGGAGGTCTGGGAAGAGACCGGGATCAAGGCGGAAGTCGTCGACATGTCCGGGATCTACACCGACCCGGGGCACGTGATGCAGTACGACGACGGTGAAGTCCGGCAGCAGTTCAGCATCTGTTTCCGGGCCCGGCCGGTCGGCGGTGAACTGCGTACGAGCAGCGAGACGACAGAGGTCCGCTGGGTCACCCCCGCGGACCTGTCTCAACTCGACATCCACTCCACGATGCGCCTCCGCATTGAGCACGCCATGGACCGGAGGCGAAGTGCCCCCTACGTCGGCTGACGCTTTGCCGCGGCCACCCGTTCCAGCACTCGTGAAGTACTGGCGAGGATCTCCGGTTCGGCTCGCCGGATGAACGTTCCGATCAGGCTGTCCGGCCCGTACCGTCCGGTGATCTCGTTCACCCGGTCGATTGGGTTCGTGGGCGTGCCGTCCGGTGTGGTGTTCATGTCGCAGAAGCACAGCGCGTCATTGAGGTGCGCGTGCTCGCGGGGGAACTCGCTCTCCAGCTCCTCACGCAAGCCTCGCGCGTCCGCCTCCATCCACGAACACGAGTGGTGCGCAACGAGGTTGATGACTCGCTCGTCGGCCTTGGCGACGTCTCGGAGGTAGCGGGCGCCGTCAAGGGGATGAAAGCCGGTCTTGGCAAGGTCGGGGGAGTACCCGATGTCATGCAGGACGGCCGCAGCTTCCAGCAGCGCAGCGTCTTCCCCGAGGATGGGCGCGATCGTGCGGGCCCGTTCGGCGACGCCCTGTGAGTGTCGCCATCGGCGAGGCAGCGGCTCAGCCAGCAACGACTCAGCCAAGGGATAGGCCCACTCCGTCAACTCCGACAAGCTAGGAACGCTCCTTTCGAATCGGCACGGCGCGGACTGTCCGCACCTTGCCCTGTCCTCCCCCCGCCAGCACGCCGGCGGTTTCCAACTTCTCCAGAGCCTTGCCCACGGTGGGACGGGATACGCCGAACCGCTTGGCCAGTACCGAAGCGCTCGGGAATGCTTCGCCGGCTTCGAGCTCCTCAGCCGTGATGATGTCCGCGATCCGCTGATCGAGCGGGCGCCGGTCGACTCCCGCACCCGCGCGTACGACACGCCACCGACCGCCCGGCGTCGATTCGGCCACGCCTTCCTGCCGCAGCACGCCGAACGCGCGGAGGGCGACCCCGCGCGAGACCTTGTGGTCGCGCATGACCTCGGCCAGTGACGGGAGCTCTGTCATGTCCGGGTCGTCCTCGATCTGCTGCTTCACAGAGTCGGCAATCTTCAGGAAGGTTCCCCTTGGGTTGGCCTGATGTGACACGCGATCTCCCTCCCGCTTCGCTTGCCATCCTGCTCAAGCTTCCCACGCTTGCTGATGGAGTCCATGGGGGTGATCTCGATCGTTCGCATGCAACCACGCTGTGTGGTCCCGCTAAGGTGCCTGTCAAGCAGACGGTCCGCGTTTTCGGAATTTTACGTGCACTGACGAATACTTTCACATCTTGAGGATGAAGGGACGGATGGTTTCAATGGGGGCATTTGAATCTTCCGCCGAGCCCATGAATGCAGATGGGCGCGAGGAAGCGATGGGGAAGCTGGAGGAATATGAGAAGAGATCGGTAGAGGTGATCGAAGGTGACAGTCGCAAGCTTTCAAGGACTCACCAAGGGAATGCTATCTTCTGTGATACCCAGAGTAGCGGAGGGCGGGAAGTCTTCAGGGTTGTCCCTCTTGCTGACTTGTCGGAGGTCGCAGACGATCTGATTCGCGGTGCGGTTGAACTTTCCGAATATGCGGGCTGTGTGGTGCCCAGTAAAGGGATTGCAGAATTTTCATTGAGGTCTGGTCGTACGAATCTCCGGAGAGTCGCTGAAAAATATGACTGGACTTTCGAGGCGGCGACCTGTGATCACAGGTTTTCCCCTGTTGTTCAGACTTCTCGACGGGGTCGCGCCGAGAATTCCTCAAAGAGTATCGGATTTCACGTACACTCCAGAAAGGATAAGGCATGCGTGGAGTTGTCGTTGATGACCCCTACCGGCGCTTTCCTTTCGGATCCATGGGCCTTTCCTGATGTTGCGATTGATATCTTGGGGCGTGACTATACGCTTAAGGTCAGGGTTGACCCTTCGGTGGACCACCAGGAAGTCGAGAGGTTGGCCACGGGTATCGCGGCTCGAATCATATTTGAGCTTGACGTGCGGAACGGAATTCCCCTGGTCCTTGAGCCGCGCAGGAGGATGCGTGTCTCGTTTGAGCGCACACCCGAATCATTCCGGCCTGCAATTCGTTTTCCGAAACTTCGAACGCCGCGAGAAGTGGCCGCCCTCTTTTCCTTCGTTACTGAAGCAGCAGACAATCCTCCGTATGTCTTTCTCTCGTACTATCAAGTGCTGGAATACTACCTTCCTGTTGCTCAGAGGAAGGACAGTATCAGGACCCTTCGGAGTGAGTTGCGGGATCCCTTCTTTGATGAAGATAGTGACCCTTCTGTGCTCCGTTTGATTAATTCGATTGAACGGTTTAAGCAGGTGAGTGAGGAGGATCAGTTGAAGGTGCTTCTGCGGGACTATGTTCGCGAGGATAAGTTGAAGGAATTTTTTGCCGCGGAAGATATGAAGCATTTTTCCAAGAGCGGGCCGATCTCGGGAATTCCCGAGATTAATATGCATCCGAAGAGTGACCCTCTCTCGGTGCAGGCTGCGAAGCGCGTGTACGCCTTGAGGAATCGCATTGTGCATGCCAAGGATGATCCTAGGTATGCGGAAATTCCAGTCCTCCTTCCGCGGAGCGCAGAGGCGACTTATCTCAGGCCGGATATTTCACTTGCCCGGCTACTGGCTACGGAAACTGTGATTCACAGTCAAGAGTGACGCGCGGTGGCGTTATTTCGCTGTGTGGCGACCAGATCCTCAGCGATGTGGACCGAGCCCCGCGCATCTCATCCGTGGTCTCAACCGCCCTTGAATCCGGTGCGGTCTGGGGTGTCCTTAGACCTTTGGTAGCGCTTGTGAGCTGCCGCAACGTCATCCTCCCAGACGTCTACGGACGCCCCCGGACCAAGATCGGACAACTCGTAATGCGTACGTCTTGAGGTCGAACACCACCGCGCTGCACCCGAGAGAGGCCGCCGACCCGAGGACATCGTCGGCGGCCGGAGGAGCCCTAGACGAGGTTGGTGCGCACCTCTGCGGCTGACGCGCTCCGTTGCTGCACAGGGAAGCGGTTCTGGCCCACCCGACGGGTCTCGATAACCGCGCGGAGCTCCTTCGGCGTAGGCCAAGGCGCGCGACGGTGGATCATTCGGTGGCAGTTCGCGCAGATGAGTGCGAGGTCGCCGAGTTTGGTCCGGCCCTCGCCGGCCTCGTGCAGCGGGACGACATGATGGCACTCGATGTAGCCGTCTCCGCGCTCGCCGTAGACCTCTTCGAAGTCGAAGCCGCACGCCTCGCATGCGAGCCGTCCGCCCTGTCGGAGGACCGCGGCGATCTTCTTCTTGCGCAGGGCCTTGTTCCGCTCGCGGCTCCTGTGCCGACGCATCAGCAGCCGCCCTTCGGGCGCGCTGTAGTCGTCCAGTTCCTCTTCCTCATCTAGAGGGAGACCCTGGAGATCGCCCGTGGCGATGCCCTGCCGGATGAGCTGAGCCACTTCGGTCATCTCGGCCGGCTTGGCGAGGAAGTCGTTCAGCACCGCAACATCAAGGGCTCCGCCGTTGGTGGGCTTGCCTTGGTAGTCCGGGTGCCGCGTGGCGATGTCGAACGTCTTGCGGGCCACCCCGTTGGGGTTGCGGAACTTCTCGTTGCGGTCGGTCTCGGCGTGGATCGGCATCAGCTGCAGGAGGTCGGATAGCTCGATGACGCGCTGGTCGTTCGCGTCGAGTCCCTTCCAGCCGTTGGCCATCACGAGATGACAGGCCAGGATGATCTCGTCACGTGCCCAGTCAGGGTTCTTGACGGTCTTGACCTTGAAACCGGCGCGCTTGAGCCAGGCCGCTGCGTGGTCCTTGCCGCCGCTGAACTCTGCTGGCAGCAGTGCCCGGCCGTGGTCCCACTTGTGTGCGACGCCGGCGATGGCTTTGGAGTCGTACCAGCCGCCCTCGTGCACGAGGACGTAGGAGAGGGACTCGTTGAAGCCGTACTTCGCGAGGAACTCCGTCCGGCCCAGTTGGTCGTACTCGGCGATGGCTTTGAGTACGGCGTCCCGTGTGATCGCACCTATGCGCATGACGGAAGGTTACGGTCAGGCGCTGACAGCGGGACCTTCATTACGGTGCTCACGCGCGCCCCATGGACGACATGTGGACGGTCTGAGGTGGCCCATCCCCGCCCACCCGAGTTTCCGCAGGTCAACGGGGGCACAGGTGTGTGATCTTGAGGGGACTGTAAATCTGCCGGCTCAGCCTTCCCAGGTTCGAATCCTGGCGCCGCCACGCTGAGAGCGAAGGGCCCGTCACCTGCTTACGCAGTAGGTGACGGGCCCTTCGCCGTTCTCTTCACCTCCGCCTCCACGTCGTTGCGGGCCTTGCCCTCGTCCTTGGCGTATTCGGTCACCGCGGACTGGACGTCGCGGGCGAGGTCGCGCCAGGCGCGCCAGGCCGTCTCGTAGGTGTCGGTCTGGAGCTCCGACCAGGGGGCGGCCGTGGGTGCGCCGTACGCGTCCCGCAGCTCTTCGACCCTCGCGTGTGCCTCGTCGGCCGCGCGTTGCTTCTGCACGAGTTCCTCGAAGGTATGTGCCACGTGTACGGATGCTAAGGAGGCGGGGGCGCTTCCGCGCGGCGAGCGGGGCGCGTCCCGCCAGGGGGTACCCGCGTGGCCCACTGGGGCACACTGGCCACATGTCCAGCGTGTCCAGCCGTCGTAGAACCTGCCCTGAGTGCCGTCGCGAGATCGCCGTCGTGGCCGGACGGTTCGCCCGGCACGACCCGCCGGGGGCGCGGGGGAGCGGGGATCTCGTCTCCTGCCCGGGCTCGCGCAGGACGGCGCAACTGGGCGCGGTCCAGCCGTCGTTGGACGGGTATGCAGTCCCGGAGTTCCCGGGCCAGCTGCCCCTGTTCTAGCGCGCCCTGACGAGGGGCCTTCCGGCGGCCTCCCTCAGTTCCCCGCCACCGCCTTCACCGCCACCGACACCGGTGCCGAGCCGCTGATCAGCTCCAGGGTGAGGCCGGACGTCGCCGGGGTCTCCAGCAGTTCCGCCAGCGCGGCGGCCACGTCGTCGCGAGGGACGGGACCGCGGCCCGTACGGGCCTCCAGGCGGACCAGACCGGTGCCGGCGTCGTTCGTGAGCGCCCCGGGGCGCAGGATGGTCCAGTCGAGTGAGTCCAGGCCCTGCACATACGCGTCGGCCTCGCCCTTGGCGCGCAGGTAGACGTCGAAGATCTCGTCGCCCCGGTGGGCGGGGTTCGCGCCCATGGACGACACGACGACGAAGCGCCGTACGCCCGCGCGGACCGCCGCGTCGGCGAAGAGCACCGCCGCGCCCTTGTCCACGGTGTCCTTGCGGGTCACCCCGCTGTTCGGTCCCGCGCCCGCCGCGAACACCGCCGCGTCCGCGCCCCGCAGCCGCTCCGCGACCTCGTCGACGGACGCCGACTCCAGGTCGAGGACGACCGGTTCGGCGCCGGCCGCCCGCAGGTCGTCGCCCTGCTCGGCCTTGCGGATGATCCCCGCGACCTCGTACCCGCGCGCGGCGAGCAGGCGCTCCAGCCGCAGCGCGATCTGACCATGACCACCAGCGATGACAATGCGCATGCCTCCGACCGTACGCCCGGACAGCCGCATCCGCCGCACGACTGCGGCCGGCGCTCGATGCCCACTCCAGGCACCGCGGCAACCCGACCCGCCCCCCGTCGCACCGGCCCCAACTCGCCCCCGATCGGCGCGCTACGGGAGCTCCCCCCGCTCCCCTCGCTCCCACCGATCGCCCCGCTCCCCCCGTTTCCCCCGCTTCCCCTGTCTCGGCAGGCCCAGCTCAGTCGCGGTCGCGGTCGTGGTCGCGGTCGCCGAGTTGCAGTACTCGCGGACCGCGCTCGTGCGGGCCACCACGCGTCCCTGGTGGATCACGATCCGGCTGTACGCCAGCGACAGGGCGCCCGCCAGCCGGTCGCCGCGGACGGCCAGGAGGTCGGCCGGGAAGCCCGCCTCCACGCGGACCTCGGGCAGACCCAGGGCGGCACGCGCGTGCGTGCTCACCGCGTCGTAGGCGTCCTCGGGGCGCAGGCCGTGGCGGGAGGCGAGGAGGTAGGCGGCCTCCAGGGGGTCGCCGCGGCCGACCGGGTTGGAGACGTCCCGCAGCGCCCCGCTGCCCGCTGCCACCCGCACTCCGGCCGCGCGCAGCAGCCGTACGGGTGTCGTGCCCCGGTGCTCGACGGCGCCGCAGTCGCCCTGGGGGAGGCAGACCACCGTCACGCCGGCTGCGGCCAGTTGGTCGGCGGTGCGGCCGGCCGTCTCGGCGGGCAGACGGTCGAGGCCGCCGCAGGGGCCGAGGGTGACGCCGGGACGCAGACCGCCGACCACCGCGGCGAGGCGGGCGAGCCGGGCGGGGTCGGCGGCGTCGGTGTGCAGGTCGACCGGGCAGCCGTGCTCGGAGGCGACCTCGAGCACGGCCTCCACGTAGCCGGTGGGGTCGGGGTCCAGGTCCGGGCAGCCGCCCACCGCCGAGGCGCCCATCTTCAGCGCGTCCCGCAACATCGCGAGGCCGTCCGCCCCGGCCGCTCCGGTCAGCACCCGGGGCATCGCGACGGCTGTCAGCTCGGCGAGCCCGCGCAGCGAACGCCGGGCCCGCAGGACTGCGGTCAGCGCGCCGAGCCCCTGGACGTCGCCCACGCGCACGTGCGCGCGCAGCGCCGTCGCGCCGTGGCCCAGTTGCAGCAGGACGGCCTCGGTGGCACGGCGCTGGACGTCCTCGGGGGCGTACGAGACGGGCCCGTCGGCGTCGGCCGTGAGCGCGGTGTCGGCGTGTGCGTGGGGCTCCGCGGGGGCCGGGAGCAGGAGGTAGCCGCCGAGGTCCACGCGCGCGCCGCCGCGGACCGGCACGGCCGCCAGGCTGCCGGCCGTGCCGACCGCCTCGATGCGCCCGTGGCCCAGCCGTACGTCCACGGTCCGGCCGTCCGTGAGCCGGGCCCCGCACAACAGGAGGGCGGCCGGGTCCGGCGAGCCTCCCGGGGTGCCGGACGAGGACGACCACGAGGGGGGCGGCTGCGGCTGGCTGTCGGGCATCGCGCTCCCGGGGCTCGGCGACGGTCCACTGCGAGATCGGGCGGGCCACGTGGGGGGACGCAAGATCACGCAGAGTGAGTCGAGCCTAGGGCGGCGGTTCGGCGCGGGCGGGGAGGAGCGCAATAGTCGTACCGGTGTGGTCAGCCGTGCTGGAGGGGCTCGGGAGACCGCCGGGACCTTGGGGAATCGGGCCTGCGGGCGGTTCCGGAGGGCCTTGCCAAACGGATTTGGGTGAACGGCTGCGGACCGTGTAATGTCTTCATCGCTCGCCCCAATAGCTCAGTCGGCAGAGCGTCTCCATGGTAAGGAGAAGGTCTACGGTTCGATTCCGTATTGGGGCTCTGGTGGGTGAGGTTCCCGTCGCAAGGCGGGGCCCGATCCCATCAAAGCGGTGTAGCTCAGTCGGTAGAGCAAGCGGCTCATAATCGCTGTGTCACCGGTTCAAGTCCGGTCACCGCTACTGACAGTAGCCGATTGTGGGGTCGGTCCTTCGATCGGCTACTCTTTTATGCGTTAATCGTCCCATCCGTTCGTCAAGGAGCACTCCTGTGGCTGCCACCGACGTCCGCCCGAAGATCACGCTGGCCTGCGTGGAGTGCAAGGAGCGGAACTACATCACCAAGAAGAACCGGCGTAACAACCCGGATCGAATGGAGATGAAGAAGCACTGCCCGCGTTGCAACGCGCACACCGCGCACCGCGAAACGCGATAAATCAGGCTCGTATGCGAGGCCGTCCCCGAGTGATCGGGGGCGGCCTCGTGTCGTTGAGCGACCCGTACCGGTCAGTAGAGCGACGCCGACGCAGAGCGACGCACAGCAATCAGGAGGTGCCGAGGCCCATGGCACTCGACCAGTCCTTCGTCGGGCGGAGCTACCCGCCCACCGATCCCTATGAGGTCGGCCGGGAGAAGATCCGCGAGTTCGCCGAGGCCGTGGGGGACGCCAACCCGGTGTACACCGACCCGGAGGCCGCCAAGGCGCTCGGGTACGCCGATGTGATCGCGCCGCCGACCTTCGTGTTCTCGATCACCTTCAAGGCGGCGGGAGAGGTCGTCCGGGACCCGCAGCTCGGGCTCGACTACAGCCGGGTGGTGCACGGCGACCAGAAGTTCGCCTACAAGCGCCCGGTGCGCGCGGGTGACCGGCTCTCGGTCGTCTCGACCATCGAGGCCGTCAAGTCCATGGCGGGCAACGACATCCTGGACATCCGCGGCGAGGTCCACGACGAGACCGGCGAGCATGTCGTGACCGCCTGGACCAAGCTCGTCGCCCGTGCCGCGGAGCCGGCGGCAGTCGACGGAGAGGCGTGAGGAACCGATGACGGCGAAGATCGCTTACGACGACGTCGAGGTCGGCACCGAGCTGCCGGCCCAGTCCTTCCCTGTGAACCGCGCCACGCTCGTGCAGTACGCGGGCGCCTCCGGGGACTTCAATCCCATCCACTGGAACGAGAAGTTCGCCAAGGAGGTGGGTCTGCCGGACGTCATCGCGCACGGCATGTTCACCATGGCCGAGGCGATCCGCGTCGTCACCGACTGGAGCGGCGACCCGGGCGCGCTCGTGGACTACGGCGTCCGCTTCACCAAGCCCGTCGTCGTCCCGAACGACGACCAGGGCGCCGTGATCGAGGTCACCGGCAAGGTCGGCGCCAAGCTCGACGACAACACCGTGCGGGTCGACCTGACGGTGACCAGCGGCGGGCTGAAGGTGCTCGGGATGTCCCGGGCGGTCGTACGACTGGCCTGACGGCCGAGCGCGTGCCGAGCACATAGCGAGTACGAACGCAGCAGGCAGCAGGCAGCAGGCAGCAGGCAGCACGCAGCACGCGGTAAGGGGCGCTCTCCATTGCGAGGCGCCCCTTACGCGTGTGCGATGCGCCTCCTGCGCACAGGGGCCGGCAGCCACCCCTTGACCTAGTTAGTGATTGAGTACTAACTTAGTCACGTGGTCAGGATGAGTGCAGAAGAGCGACGCGAGAGCGTCATCCGCGCGGCGACGAGCGAGTTCGCCCGGGGCGGTTATCACGGCACGTCCACCGAGGCGATCGCCAAGCGGGTGGGCGTTTCGCAGCCGTATCTCTTCCGGCTCTTCCCGGGCAAGAAAGCGATCTTCCTCGCCGCCTCCGCGCGCTGCATGGACGACACGGTCCGTACGTTCGAGGAGGCGGGCAAGGGGCTGAGCGGCGAAGAGGCCCTGCACGCCATGGCGGACGCGTACACCCAGATGATCGCGGAACAGCCCGAGCGGCTGATGATGCAGATGCAGACGTACGTCGCGGTGGCCGCGGCGGAGGCGGAGGGTGACCACGCCTTCGGCGAGGCCGTGCGGGCCGGATGGATGCGGCTGTGGGACACCGCCCATCTGCCGCTCGGTGCCGACGTGAACGAGACGACGACCTTCATGGCATACGGCATGCTCATCAACTGCCTGGTGGCCATGGGGTTCGCGCCCGAACACCGGGTCTGGGAAGGGTTGTACCCGTCGGCTCGGCGGAAGGGCCGACTGGAGAAGTAGGCGGTCGGGGAGCGTGGGGTTTCGGCGCACTTCCATGACCATGAAAGTTAGTCATCAATTACTAACCGAAGATCGACCAACCGCTGGGGGAGCGATGTCACAGCAGAAGACACGACCGACCGAACGCCGCGGGGGAGCCGTCTGGGCCCTCGTCATCACGAGCGTCGCCGGGTTCATGGCGGCCCTCGACAACCTCGTCGTCACCACCGCCCTGCCGTCCATCCGCGAGGACCTCGGCGGTGGGCTGGGCGACCTCGAATGGACCGTGAGCGCCTACACGCTCACCTTCGCCGTGCTGCTCATGTTCGGTGCGGCGCTCGGTGACCGGTTCGGCCGCCGCCGGATGTTCCTCGCCGGGCTCACCGTCTTCACCGCGGCCTCCGCCGCCGCGGCCATGGCGCCCGGGATCGACTCCCTCATCGCCGCCCGCGCGGTCCAGGGCGTCGGTGCGGCCGTCATGATGCCGCTGACGCTCACCCTGCTCACGGCGGCCGTGCCCGCGGCGAAGCGCGGGATGGCGTACGGGATCTGGGGGGCCGTCAACGGGCTCGCGGTCGCCTCCGGACCGCTCATCGGCGGCAGCCTCACCGAACACGTGTCCTGGCACTGGATCTTCTGGCTGAACGTTCCGCTGGGCCTCGCCCTGCTGCCGCTCGCCCGGCTGCGCCTCGCCGAGTCGTACGGCGCCGGCTCCCCGCTCGACATCCCCGGCACGCTGCTCGCCAGCGGCGGTCTCTTCGGGCTCGTCTACGGCCTGGTGCGCGGGCCGGCCGACGGCTGGACGAGCCCGCTCGTGCTCACCGGTCTGGTCGCGGGCGGCGTCCTGCTCGTCGCCTTCGTCCTGCACGGGATGCGGGCCAAGAACCCCATGCTGCCGATGCGGCTGTTCCGCTCCCGCGCCTTCGCCGGGATCAACGCCGCGAGCCTGCTGATGTTCCTGGGGATGTTCGGCTCGATATTCCTGCTCAGCCAGTACATGCAGGGCGTGCTCGGCTACTCGCCCACCGAGGCGGGCCTCAGGATGCTGCCGTGGACCGGTATGCCCATGCTCGTCGCGCCGATCGCCGGCATCCTCTCCGACCGGATCGGCGGACGTCCGGTCGTCGCCGCCGGGCTCTTCCTCCAGGCCGCCGGACTCGGCTGGATGGCCGCCGTGGCCACCGTCGACGCCTCCTACGCCGTCCAACTGCCCGGTCTGATCGTCAGCGGCATCGGCATGGCGCTGTACTTCGCCCCGGCCGCCAACCTGGTGATGTCCAGCGTCCGTCCGCAGGAACAGGGGATCGCCTCCGGCGCCAACAACGCGCTGCGGGAGGTCGGCGGCGCCCTCGGCGTCGCGGTGATGGCGTCGATCTTCTCGGCGCAGGGCGGCTACGAGTCCGGCCAGGCCTTCGTCGACGGACTGCGGCCCGCGCTGGTCACCGGCTCGGCCGTGGTGGCCCTCGCCGGGATCGCGGCCCTGCTGATACCGGCCGGGCGGCGAGCGGCCCAGGTCGTGACCGACGCCGGGACCGAGACCGAGCAGCCGGCGCCCGTCCTGGAGACCGCCGCCCGCTGAGACACCCGGCACGCACGCGTACGGCCCCGTCCACCTCGGCGGGGCCGTACGCGCGCGTGCGGTGAGAGCGGGCGCGGCTGTCGGTCCGGGCGGACAGGGCTGTCGGTGCCGTCTCGTAGGCTGGGCGCGTGCAGGAACTCCAGGACGCCCCGCTCGCCCCGCTGACCACCTTCCGGCTGGGCGGTCCCGCCACCAGGCTGGTGACCGCGACGACCGACGCCGAGGTGATCGCCGCCGTGCGCGAGGCCGACGCGGACGGCACGCCGCTGCTGATCGTCGGCGGCGGATCGAATCTCGTCATCGGCGACAAGGGCTTCGAGGGCACCGCACTGCGCATCGCCACCCGTGGCTGCGAACTCGTCGGGACCCGGCTGGAACTGGCGGCCGGCGAGGTGTGGACCGACGCCGTCGCCCGCACCGTGGAGGCCGGGCTCGCCGGCATCGAGTGCCTGGCCGGCATCCCCGGATCGGCGGGCGCCACCCCGATCCAGAACGTCGGGGCGTACGGCCAGGAGGTCTCCTCGACGATCACCGAGGTCATCGCCTACGACCGCCGGGCGGGCGAGACGGTCGCGCTCACCGCCGACGAGTGCGCCTTCTCCTACCGCCACAGCCGCTTCAAGGCCGACCCCGAGCGGTACGTCGTCCTGCGCGTCCGGTTCGAACTGGAGGACGCGGACGGGCTGTCGGCGCCCCTGAAGTACGCAGAGACGGCACGCGCGCTGGGCGTCGAGCCCGGGGACCGGGTGCCGCTCGCCGAGGCCCGCGAGACCGTGCTCAAGCTGCGCGCCGGAAAGGGCATGGTCCTGGACCCCGAGGACCACGACACCTGGTCGGCGGGCTCGTTCTTCACCAACCCGATCCTCACCGACGCCGACTTCGCGGTGTTCCACGCGCGCGTGCGGGAGCGGCTGGGCGACGGCGTGGAGCCGCCCGCCTACCCGGCCGGCGCGGGGCGCACGAAGACGTCGGCGGCCTGGCTGATCGACAAGGCGGGCTTCACCAAGGGGTACGGCAGCGGGCCCGCCCGTATCTCCACCAAGCACACCCTCGCCCTCACCAACCGCGGCGCGGCCACCACGGAGGAACTGCTGGCGCTGGCCCGCGAGGTCGTCGCCGGGGTACGCGAGGCCTTCGGCGTCACGCTGGTCAACGAGCCGGTGATGGTGGGCGTCGGCCTCTAGGCCTGTCCGGCCCGCCCGACTGGTCGGCCTGTCCGCTAGTAGGCCAACCCCACCCCCTGCTTCACCGTCCCCGTGTCCGCCACCATGGCGAGCATCGCGTGTGCCACGTCGGCGCGTCCGATGAAGCGGCCCTTGAGGGGGAAGCCGCCCACCACCGTCCGGTACGACCCGGTGACCGGCTTGTTCTGGAGCCGCGGCGGGCGGACGACCGTCCAGTCCGTGGCGCTGCGCGTCAGCTCCGCCTCCATCTCGCGCAGGTCGGCGTACACGTCCTTCAGGGCTGCCGAGACGATGCCGCGCACCGTGCGGTCCAGGAATCCGTCGTCCGCCGGCTCGGGGCCGACCGGGCCCGCGCTCACCACGAGCAGCCGGCGCACGTGCTCGGCCTCCAGGGCGGACAGCACCGTACGGGTGAGCCGGGTGGCGACCCCGGCGGCCTTGCGGTCGCGTGCGCCGAGCCCGGACAGGACGGCGTCCCGGCCTGCGACGGCGGGGCGCAGCGCCTCCGGATCGGTCAGGTCCGCGCGGACCACCTCCAGGCGGGCGCCGGTGACGGCGAGCCCGGCCGGGTCCCGTACGACGGCGGTGACCTCGTGGCCCGCCTCCAGGGCCTGGCGGACGATCTCCCGGCCGATGCCTCCGGTGGCGCCGAAAACGGTGATCTTCATGACGAGCTCCCACTCCCCGTTGGGTGGGTGAGTATTCACTCACCCCTGCTTCACCTATAGTGGGTAAGCGTTCACTCACCCGTCAAGAGGGGAACCCGAATGGATCGACCGGCCCGCGTGCGCATCCTCGACGCCGCGCACGAGCTGATGCTCACCGTCGGACTGGCCCGCGCCACCACCAAGCAGATCGCGAAGGCGGCCGGCTGCTCCGAGGCGGCGCTCTACAAGTACTTCGCGAGCAAGGAGGAGCTGTTCATCCGCGTCCTCGCGGAACGGCTGCCCCGGCTGGGCCCGCTGCTGAGCAGCCTGGCCGCGGAGCCGGGCCGGGGCACGCTGGAAGGAAACCTCACGGAGATCGCCCGCCAGGCGGCCCACTTCTACGAGCAGAGCTTCCCGATCGCGGCCTCCCTGTACGCCGAGACCCAGCTCAAGCGGCGGCACGACGAGGCCATGCGGGACCTCGGCGTGGGCCCCCATGTGCCGATCGAACAGCTCGCGGCGTATCTGCGGGCCGAGCAGGGCGTGGGCCGGGTGCGGGCGGACGCGGACCCGTTCGCCGCTGCCTCGCTGCTGATGGGGGCCTGTGCGCAGCGCGCGTTCGCCTACGACGCGGCGGAAGGGCGACCGGAGGTGGACGAGTTCGCCGGACGGCTGGCCCGTACCCTGCTGGCCGGCATCGCCGGCCGATAGCTCAGGCCGCCAGCCAGTCGTCCACGCCCGCCAGCAGCTTCGCCCGTACCTCCTCCGGGGCCGCCGAAGCGCGTACCGACTGGCGGGCCAGTTCCGCCAACTCCTCGTCGGTGAAGGCGTGGTGGCGGCGGGCGATGTCGTACTGGGCCGCGAGGCGGGCGCCGAACAGCAACGGGTCGTCGGCGCCCAGGGCCATCGGCACCCCCGCGTCGAACAGGGTGCGCAGCGGGACGTCCTCCGGCTTCTCGTACACCCCCAGAGCCACGTTCGACGCCGGGCACACCTCGCAGGTCACGCCCCGGTCGGCGAGCTGCTTCAGCAGCCGGGGGTCCTCGGCCGCCCGCACCCCGTGGCCCAGCCGGTCGGCGTGCAGATCGTCCAGGCAGTCGCGGACGGAGAACGGGCCGGTCAACTCGCCGCCGTGCGGGGCGGACAGCAGCCCGCCCTCCCGCGCGATCGCGAACGCACGGTCGAAGTCCCGCGCCATGCCCCGCCGTTCGTCGTTCGACAGCCCGAACCCGACCACCCCGCGGTCGGCGTACCGGACGGCCAGCCGGGCCAGCGTGCGGGCGTCCAGCGGGTGCTTCATCCGGTTCGCCGCGACCAGCACCCGCATCCCGAGCCCGGTGTCGCGCGAGGCCGTCTCGACGGCGTCCAGGATGATCTCCAGCGCCGGGATCAGCCCGCCCAGCCGGGGCGCGTACGACGTCGGGTCCACCTGGATCTCCAGCCAGCCCGAGCCGTCCTTCAGGTCCTCCTCGGCGGCCTCCCGCACCAGCCGCTGGATGTCCTCGGGCTCCCGCACGCACGAGCGTGCCGCGTCGTAGAGGCGCTGGAAGCGGAACCAGCCCCGCTCGTCCGTGGCCCGCAGCTTCGGCGGTTCGCCGCTCGTCAGCGCCTCGATCAGCGCTTCGGGCAGGCGCACGCCGTACTTGTCGGCCAGTTCCAGCACGGTGGTGGCCCGCATCGACCCGGTGAAGTGCAGGTGCAGATGGGCTTTCGGCAGTTCAGAGACATCACGTACACGCTCCATCCAAGGATCCTGCCGCACGCGCGCGTGGTCTCGGTAGCGCTTTCCCCGATAGTGGTCTTGCTCGCACAAAGCAGCGGGCCGCCTCCCGAAGGAGACGGCCCGCGACCAGCACGCGTGAGCAGGTTCAGTCCCTGGCCTCCGCCAGCAGCTTCTGGATGCGGCTCACGCCCTCGACGAGGTCCTCGTCGCCCAGCGCGTACGACAGACGCAGATAGCCCGGGGTGCCGAAGGCCTCGCCCGGCACCACCGCGACCTCGGCCTCCTCCAGGATGAGCGCGGCCAGCTCGACCGAGTCCTGCGGGCGCTTGCCGCGGATCTCCTTGCCGAGCAGCCCCTTCACCGACGGGTACGCGTAGAAGGCGCCCTCGGGCTCCGGGCAGAACACGCCGTCGATCTCGTTGAGCATCCGGACCATGGTCTTGCGGCGGCGGTCGAAGGCCTCGCGCATCTGCTCGACGGCCGACAGATCACCGGAGACGGCGGCCAGCGCGGCGACCTGCGCCACGTTGGAGACGTTCGAGGTGGCGTGCGACTGGAGGTTCGTCGCGGCCTTGACGACGTCCTTCGGGCCGATGATCCAGCCCACCCGCCAGCCGGTCATCGCATACGTCTTGGCGACGCCGTTGACGACGATGCACTTGTCGCGCAGCTCGGGCAGGATCGCCGGCAGCGAGGTGAACGTGGCGTCGCCGTAGACGAGGTGCTCGTAGATCTCGTCCGTCATCACCCAGAGGCCGTGCTCGACGGCCCAGCGGCCGATCGCCTCGGTGTCCTCGGCGCTGTAGACCGCGCCGGTCGGGTTGGAGGGGGAGACGAAGAGCACGACCTTCGTGTTCTCGGTGCGCGCGGCCTCCAGCTGCTCGACGGAGACCCGGTAGCCGGTCGTCTCGTCGGCGACGACCTCCACCGGGACACCGCCGGCCAGCCGGATCGACTCCGGGTACGTGGTCCAGTACGGCGCCGGGACGATGACCTCGTCGCCCGGGTCGAGGATCGCGGCGAAGGCGTTGTAGATCGCCTGCTTGCCACCGTTGGTGATCAGGATCTGCGAGGTCTCGACCTCGTAGCCCGAGTCGCGCAGCGTCTTCGCGGCGACCGCGGCCTTCAGCTCGGGCAGGCCGCCGGCCGGCGTGTAGCGGTGGTACTTGGGGTCCTGACAGGCCGCGACGGCGGCTTCGACTACGTAGTCCGGGGTCGGGAAGTCGGGCTCTCCGGCGCCGAAGCCGATCACCGGACGCCCGGCGGCCTTCAGGGCCTTGGCCTTGGCGTCCACGGCGAGAGTGGCGGACTCGGAGATCGCGCCGACGCGGGCGGAGACCCGGCGCTCGGTGGGAGGGGTTGCAGCGCTCATGGGACCCATGGTTTCAGACCGGAAACCACCACGGCACACGGGTTTCATCTACTGAACATGTATGGGCAGCGCGCTGAACATCCGTCCGGATTCGCCTCCCCGTCCCCCTTCCCGCCGGACGATCTTTCATGGACGAAGCCCCCACGGGCACTTTCCGTTCGACGAGGCGCTCAAGACCACGTACACTCACACGTCGTTGGCCTTCAACAGCCGCGCCGTCACAGGTGCACACCGAGCACCCGGGCGGATGCGGTAAGTTGGGGAAGACACAAAGGGTCGTAGCTCAATTGGTAGAGCACTGGTCTCCAAAACCAGCGGTTGGGGGTTCAAGTCCCTCCGGCCCTGCTACACACACCTCGCCAGGATGTGTGCGCAGCGCATGTACGTACAGCAATGCACTCGCCGTGCGGCTCAGACCGGGCGCGGCACGGCCACGACCCGGGAACAGGTGAGGACGAATGGCGGACGCCGTGGGCTCCATCGATACGCCTGATGCCCAGGACGAAGTGCCTGAGGCGACGAAGAAGACCCGCAAGGGCGGCAAGCGTGCCAAGAAGGGCCCGCTGAAGCGACTCGCGCTGTTCTACCGCCAGATCGTCGCGGAGCTCCGCAAGGTCGTATGGCCGACACGCGGCCAGCTGACGACGTACACGACCGTGGTGATCGTGTTCGTGGTCATCATGATCGGCCTGGTGACCGTGATTGACTATGGACTCAGCCACGCCGCCAAGTACGTCTTCGGCTGAACCAAGAGCGAAGGGCGCCGAGGTATCCGGCGCCCCTTTCGCATGTTCCACCCCTATGTATCCAGGAAGAAGCAGCCACCGTGTCTGACCAGAACCTGAACGAGGACGTCGAGTCCGTGGACGACGAGCTCGACATCGTCGAGGGCGCGGACGATGACCTGGACGAGTTCGAGGCTGCCGAGGCCGAAGCGGGCGAGCCCGCCGAGGAAGCCGCGCTCCACGTCGAGGATGAGGACGAGGAAGCCGCGGACGAGGAAGCCGACGAGGACGTCGTCGAAGAGGCCGAGGAAGAAGAGCCGGCCGAGCCCGTCGACCCCGTCGTCGCCCTGCGCGAGGAACTGCGCACCCTCCCCGGCGAGTGGTACGTGATCCACACGTACGCCGGCTACGAGAACCGCGTGAAGACCAACCTGGAGCAGCGCGCCGTCTCGTTGAACGTCGAGGACTACATCTTCCAGGCCGAGGTGCCGCAGGAAGAGGTCGTCCAGATCAAGAACGGCGACCGCAAGACCATCCGTCAGAACAAGCTCCCCGGCTATGTGCTGGTGCGCATGGACCTGACGAACGAGTCCTGGGGCGTCGTCCGCAACACCCCCGGCGTCACCGGCTTCGTGGGCAACGCCTACGACCCGTACCCGCTGACCCTGGACGAGATCGTCAAGATGCTCGCCCCGGAGGCCGAGGAGAAGGCCGCCCGTGAGGCCGCCGAGGCCGAGGGCAAGCCGGTTCCGGCCCGCAAGGTCGAGGTCCAGGTGCTGGACTTCGAGGTGGGCGACTCGGTCACCGTCACCGACGGCCCGTTCGCCACACTGCAGGCCACGATCAACGAGATCAACGCCGACTCGAAGAAGGTCAAGGGCCTTGTCGAGATCTTCGGCCGCGAGACCCCGGTCGAGCTGAGCTTCGACCAGATCCAGAAGAACTAGCTCCTTCTGGAACACACGCCTCCGACCAGGTCAGGCGGGCTGTCACAGCTCGCCTGACCTGCTCGGTTTTTGGCCGCGCAGAGATACCCGTTATTGTTGTGCGGTATGCCTCCATCCGGATCATCCGGATGCGACGGCTGAAAAACTCTCACTAGGACCCGGAGAGAGCAATGCCTCCCAAGAAGAAGAAGGTCACGGGGCTCATCAAGCTCCAGATCAACGCCGGTGCGGCGAACCCCGCACCGCCGGTCGGCCCCGCGCTCGGCCAGCACGGCGTCAACATCATGGAGTTCTGCAAGGCCTACAACGCCGCGACCGAGTCGCAGCGTGGCTGGGTGATCCCGGTGGAGATCACGGTCTACGAGGACCGCTCCTTCACCTTCATCACCAAGACCCCGCCGGCCGCGAAGATGATCCTCAAGGCCGCTGGTGTCGAGAAGGGCTCGGGCGAGCCGCACAAGACCAAGGTCGCCAAGATCACCCAGGCGCAGGTCCGCGAGATCGCCACGACCAAGCTGCCCGACCTGAACGCCAACGACCTGGACGCCGCGTCGAAGATCATCGCCGGCACCGCCCGCTCCATGGGCATCACGGTCGAGGGCTGAACCTCAGCCCCGTAGCACCTTCGCAGAACCGTGGCAGGGCCTGCTCGGCCCGTACCACGACTCCTCAAGACACACTGGAGCAGTAGTGAGCAAGCGCAGCAAGTCCCTCCGCGCTGCGGACGCCAAGATCGACCGGGAGAAGCTCTACGCCCCGCTCGAGGCCGTCCGTCTCGCCAAGGAGACCTCCACGAGCAAGTTCGACGGCACCGTCGAGGTCGCCTTCCGCCTGGGTGTCGACCCGCGCAAGGCCGACCAGATGGTCCGTGGCACCGTGAACCTGCCGCACGGCACCGGCAAGACCGCCCGGGTCCTGGTCTTCGCGACCGGTGACCGTGCTGCGGCCGCAGAGGCCGCGGGCGCCGACATCGTCGGCTCCGACGAACTGATCGACGAGGTCGCGAAGGGCCGTCTGGACTTCGACGCCGTCGTCGCCACCCCGGACCTCATGGGCAAGGTCGGCCGCCTCGGCCGCGTGCTCGGTCCGCGTGGTCTGATGCCGAACCCGAAGACCGGAACGGTCACCCCCGACGTGGCCAAGGCCGTCACGGAGATCAAGGGCGGCAAGATCGAGTTCCGCGTCGACAAGCACTCGAACCTGCACTTCATCATCGGCAAGTCGTCCTTCGACGACACCAAGCTGGTGGAGAACTACGGCGCGGCCCTGGACGAGATCCTTCGTCTGAAGCCGTCCGCCGCCAAGGGTCGCTACATCAAGAAGGCCGCGATCAGCACCACGATCGGCCCCGGCATCCCGGTCGACCCCAACCGCACCCGGAACCTTCTCGTCGAGGAGGACCCGGCCGCGGTCTGAACCTGACGGTTCGCATCGGTCGGTGACGAGCCCCGCAACCTTTCGAGGTGCGGGGCTCGTCCCTTTTTGTCATACGGCTCTTTTTTCGTACAGCTGTCTTCGGCCGGTTGTCAGTGCTGTGCGTTAGCGTGCAGTCACGGGAAAACATTGGGGGTGGGGCGAATGAAGCGTGCGATCGTGCGCCGCGTGGGCCTGTCGATCGGTGCGATGACGCTGGTGGCGGGGGTGACCGCGTGCAGTGGTTCCGGCGGCTCCGGCGGGTCCGGCAGTTCCGACAAGGGCGGGGACGGCAGCCCACGGCTCAGCCCCGTCGCCGCCCTGCTCACCGCCGAGAAGTCCACCGACGGCGCCGACTCCGCGAAGGTCGAGTCGACGACGACCATGGGCACCTTGATGTCGATGACCGCCGACGGCGCCCTCGGTTGGGGCGACGGCCTCACCGGCACCCTCACCATCACGTACACCGGCGGCACCATGGCCGAGACGATGCGGCAGATCGGCACCACGTCGATGGAGGCCCGCTATCTGCCCGACGCCTACTACGCGAAGATGGGCGACGCCTTCGCGGAGCAGGCCGGCGGCAAGCACTGGATCAAGTACGCGTACGACGACCTGGAGAGCCTCGGCGGCAGCTCCGGCGCGTATCTGAAGGACCAGATGCAGAACACCACCCCGAACCAGTCGGTGAAGCTCCTGCTGGCCTCCGGGGATGTGCGGGAGGTCGGCGAGGAGCGGGTGCGGGGCCGGCAGACCACGCACTACTCGGGCACGGTCGAGGTGAGCGACCTCGCCGAGAAGAACTCCAACCTCAGCCAGAGCCAGCTCGACGACCTGAAGAAGACGCTGGAGCAGGCGGGCGTCACCACCGAGACCGTCGACATCTGGGTCGACGACCAGGACCTGCTGGTCAAGAAGGTCGAGAAGGGCGAGACGACGGCGGGCGCCTATGAGCAGACCGCCTACTACAGCGACTACGGCACCGAGGTCTTCGCGGATGTGCCTCCGGCGAGCGACACCGCGGACTTCACGGAGCTGATGAAGCAGCAGGGGGCGGGCGGCTCATAATTCGCGGGACCTCTCCCGCTTCCCTGGGATACCTTCACGGTCTTGCTGTGCATAGACCATGTGTTCGCCATGGACCCACCGGGTCGGTGGCGCTCTGGCCGGTTCTCCGGCTGGTTCTCTGGGGGAAATTGGATGAGGTCTTCCGTGGGTGTCCTCGGGCTGTCCGCGTTGCTCGTCGCCGGGTGCGCGGCGGTGGACGGTACGGAGAGCGGGGGTGACTCGGCCGCCGCGGCCGCCGTCGCCCGGGCCGCCGAGAAGGCGGAGCAGCCCGTGTCCCTGCGCTACCGCAGTACCGGCCGGACTCCGGAGGAGGGGCGGATCGAGGGCGAGGCCGCGATCGGCGTCAAGCCGCAGGTCATGAGTCTGAAGTCCACCGTGCTCAGCGGCCCCGACAAGGGGACCGGCGAGTTCCGGTTCGTCGACGGGGTGCTGTACATAGGCAGCGACGAGGCGGGGGAGGACGGCAAGCACTGGATCAAGTTCGGCAAGCACGGCGCCAACGCCGGGATGGCCGACAAGGTCCGTGACAACCCCTCCCACGAGACCGGCTTCCTCGGCGCGGCCGACGACCTCAAGAAGGCCGGCGCCGAGACTGTCGACGGCGTCCGCACCACCCACTACACGGGCACGGCCACCGTCGACGACATCCGCGCCTCCTACAAGGACGACGCGACGAAGGTCCGGCAGCGGACCGAGAAGAGCCTCGCCCAGTACGAGAAGCTGGGCGTGGACGAGCTGACCATGGACCTGTGGATCGACGCCGAGGACCGTACCCGTCGGCTGCGCATGCAGGGCTTCGGGCGGCACGGCGAGCTCGACCTCACCCTCACGTTCTTCGACTTCGGCAAGCCCGTGACGGTGAAGGCGCCGCCCGCCTCGGACACCACGGACTTGGCCGAGGCGCTGAAGACCACGGGAAGCTGAGAGCCCCCAGGGGTTCCCCGCGGGTGCCCGGGCGGGCGTTCCCGTACGGGCGGATTTGCTTGGCGGTGGGCCGTTCACGTACTCTCCTCGAGAAGCCAAAGACCGCTGGTCGTTGCCGTGCCCTCACAGGAGAGTGCGGTGGCCGAAGGATCCGCTGCAATGCGGACGACCCGCGCAGGTGACTGTGGAATTGCTCCCGGATGGAATCCGCCCACGGAATTCATTCGGTCGAGCTACGCCCCGTGCACCTGTGCCGGGGCGTTTCGTTTGTCACAGCCCCTTCTGAGCGGTCCTCATCACCCGGAAGGAGGCCGACGCTCTATGGCAAGGCCCGACAAGGCTGCCGCGGTAGCCGAGCTCACGGACGCGTTCCGCAGCTCGAACGCCGCTGTGCTGACCGAGTACCGGGGTCTCACCGTGGCGCAGCTCAAGACGCTGCGTCGTTCGCTCGGTGAGAACGCCCAGTACGCCGTGGTGAAGAACACGCTGACCAAGATTGCGGCCAACGAGGCCGGGATCTCTACGCTCGACGACCTGTTCAACGGTCCGACGGCGGTCGCCTTCATCACCGGTGACCCGGTGGAGTCGGCGAAGGGTCTTCGTGACTTCGCCAAGGACAACCCGAACCTCGTCATCAAGGGCGGTGTCCTTGACGGCAAGGCGCTGTCCGCCGACGAGATCAAGAAGCTTGCGGACCTCGAGTCCCGCGAGGTTCTGCTCAGCAAGCTGGCGGGTGCCTTCAAGGGCAAGCAGTCTCAGGCTGCTTCGCTGTTCCAGGCGCTTCCGTCGAAGTTCGTCCGCACTGCGGAGGCGCTTCGCGTCAAGCTCGAAGAGCAGGGCGGTGCCGAGTAATTCGGCTCCCGAAATGACCGCCGCCTGAGGCAGCGGTCGTCGCGGGCCGAACGTACGCCCGCCAGACATGTACACACCCGGCACCAGCCGAATTAGTGAAGGGAAGCCATCGTGGCTCTCACCCAGGACGAACTGCTCGCCGAGTTCGAGACGATGACCCTCATCCAGCTTTCCGAGTTCGTGAAGGCGTTCGAGGAGAAGTTCGACGTCACCGCCGCCGCCGCGGTTGCCGCCGCCCCCGCCGGCCCGGCCGCCGTCGTGGACGCCGTCGAGGAGCAGGACGAGTTCGACGTCGTCCTCACCGGCGCCGGCGAGAAGAAGATCCAGGTCATCAAGGTCGTGCGTGAGCTGACCTCCCTGGGCCTCAAGGAGGCCAAGGACCTCGTGGACGGCGCCCCGAAGCCCGTTCTCGAGAAGGTCGCCAAGGAGGCCGCGGAGAAGGCTGCCGAGTCCCTCAAGGCCGCCGGCGCCTCGGTCGAGGTCAAGTAACACTGCGCGGTCGGCGACGACCGCACGCGTTGGCTGAAACAGTCCCTCCGGGGCTGTAACGCCCACGCACCGAAGAGCGATCATCCATCTGGGTGGTCGCTCTTCGTCGTTCCTGGGAGCGCGGCCACGGTTGCCTCGCACCCCCCTGACCGGGGGGTATGGTGATCTTCGTCGTGTCTCCGAGCGCCCTGGTAAGCGCAGGGGGGCCTTGACGAACCGCACGCAGCGCGCAATTCTCAGGACGCGTCGTCACAAGGATCCGAATCCGAGGCATGGATCGACGGCGAAGTGGGCAGTATGACCGTGCGTTGAGGGCTACCGGACCGAGGGCGTTGAGAACCACGAGGGTCTCGAAGAACCCGCACTGGACATCAGTGTGCCAAGTGGCTACACTGACCCTTTGCGCTGCCTGTTAGCTGTCCCCTGCCCGTCACCAGGGGCATGCCCTCCCTTTAGCCCGGACGACCAGACCATGTCTCACCTGGCCTTTTGCCAGATTGGGAATGTCTGTCTCTGTGCGCGAGAGAGGGGCCGGTACGCGCGTAGTGAGTCCGAGCCCTCGGAAGGACCCCCTCTTGGCCGCCTCGCGCAACGCCTCGACCGCGAATACGAACAACGGCGCCAGCACCGCCCCGCTGCGCATCTCTTTTGCAAAGATCAAGGAGCCCCTCGAGGTTCCCAACCTGCTCGCGTTGCAGACCGAGAGCTTTGACTGGCTGCTCGGGAACACCGCCTGGCAGAGTCGGGTCGAGGCGGCTCTGGAGTCCGGTCAGGACGTCCCCACGAAGTCCGGTCTGGAGGAGATCTTCGAGGAGATCTCCCCGATCGAGGACTTCTCCGGGTCGATGTCGCTGACCTTCCGCGACCACCGTTTCGAGCCGCCGAAGAACAGCATCGACGAGTGCAAGGACCGCGACTTCACGTACGCGGCCCCGCTCTTCGTGACGGCCGAGTTCACCAACAACGAGACCGGCGAGATCAAGTCCCAGACGGTCTTCATGGGCGACTTCCCGCTCATGACCAACAAGGGCACCTTCGTCATCAACGGCACCGAGCGTGTCGTGGTGTCGCAGCTGGTCCGTTCGCCGGGTGTCTACTTCGACTCCTCCATCGACAAGACGTCCGACAAGGACATCTTCTCCGCCAAGATCATCCCCTCCCGGGGTGCCTGGCTGGAGATGGAGATCGACAAGCGCGACATGGTCGGTGTGCGCATCGACCGCAAGCGCAAGCAGTCCGTCACCGTTCTCCTGAAGGCTCTCGGTTGGACGACCGAGCAGATCCTGGAGGAGTTCGGCGAGTACGAGTCCATGCGCGCCACCCTGGAGAAGGACCACACCCAGGGCCAGGACGACGCGCTGCTCGACATCTACCGCAAGCTGCGTCCGGGCGAGCCGCCGACGCGTGAGGCCGCGCAGACGCTGCTCGAGAACCTCTACTTCAACCCCAAGCGCTACGACCTCGCGAAGGTCGGCCGCTACAAGGTGAACAAGAAGCTCGGCGCGGACGAGCCGCTGGACGCCGGCGTGCTCACCACCGACGACATCATCGCCACCATCAAGTACCTGGTGAAGCTGCACGCCGGCGAGACCGAGACGGTGGCCGAGTCCGGTCGCTCGATCATGGTCGAGACCGACGACATCGACCACTTCGGCAACCGTCGTATCCGCAGCGTCGGCGAGCTGATCCAGAACCAGGTCCGTACGGGTCTCGCCCGTATGGAGCGGGTCGTGCGTGAGCGCATGACCACCCAGGACGTCGAGGCGATCACGCCGCAGACCCTGATCAACATCCGGCCGGTCGTCGCCTCCATCAAGGAGTTCTTCGGCACCAGCCAGCTGTCCCAGTTCATGGACCAGAACAACCCGCTGTCGGGTCTGACGCACAAGCGTCGTCTCAACGCGCTCGGCCCGGGTGGTCTGTCCCGTGAGCGGGCCGGCTTCGAGGTCCGTGACGTTCACCCGTCGCACTACGGCCGCATGTGCCCGATCGAGACGCCGGAAGGCCCGAACATCGGTCTGATCGGCTCGCTGGCCTCCTACGGCCGGATCAACCCGTTCGGCTTCATCGAGACGCCGTACCGCAAGGTCGTCGAGGGCACGGTCACCGACGAGGTCGACTACCTGACCGCCGACGAGGAGGACCGCTTCGTCATCGCGCAGGCCAACGCGCCGCTCTCCGAGGAGTTCCGCTTCGAGGAGTCCCGCGTCCTGGTCCGCCGTCGTGGCGGAGAGATCGACTACGTCCCCGGCGACGACGTCGACTACATGGACGTCTCGCCGCGCCAGATGGTGTCGGTCGCGACCGCCATGATCCCGTTCCTGGAGCACGACGACGCCAACCGTGCCCTCATGGGCGCGAACATGATGCGTCAGGCCGTGCCCCTCATCAAGTCCGAGTCCCCGCTCGTCGGCACCGGCATGGAGTACCGCTCCGCAGCCGACGCCGGTGACGTGGTCAAGGCCGAGAAGGCGGGTGTGGTCCAGGAGGTCTCCGCGGACTACATCACCACGACGAACGACGACGGCACGTACATCACGTACCGCCTGGCCAAGTTCGCCCGGTCCAACCAGGGCACCTCGGTCAACCAGAAGGTCATCGTCAACGAGGGCGACCGGATCGTCGAGGGCCAGGTCCTGGCCGACGGCCCGGCCACCGAGAACGGCGAGATGGCGCTGGGCAAGAACCTGCTCGTGGCGTTCATGCCGTGGGAGGGTCACAACTACGAGGACGCGATCATCCTGTCGCAGCGCCTCGTGCAGGACGACGTCCTCTCCTCGATCCACATCGAGGAGCACGAGGTCGACGCCCGTGACACCAAGCTCGGCCCCGAGGAGATCACCCGGGACATCCCGAACGTCTCCGAGGAGGTCCTCGCCGACCTCGACGAGCGCGGCATCATCCGCATCGGCGCCGAGGTCGTCGCCGGCGACATCCTGGTCGGCAAGGTCACGCCCAAGGGCGAGACCGAGCTGACCCCGGAGGAGCGCCTGCTGCGCGCGATCTTCGGTGAGAAGGCCCGTGAGGTGCGTGACACCTCGCTGAAGGTCCCGCACGGCGAGATCGGCAAGGTCATCGGCGTCCGCGTCTTCGACCGTGAAGAGGGCGACGAGCTGCCGCCGGGCGTGAACCAGCTGGTTCGCGTCTACGTGGCGCAGAAGCGCAAGATCACGGACGGTGACAAGCTCGCCGGCCGACACGGCAACAAGGGTGTCATCTCCAAGATCCTGCCCATCGAGGACATGCCGTTCCTCGAGGACGGGACCCCGGTCGACATCATCCTCAACCCGCTCGGCGTGCCGTCCCGAATGAACCCGGGACAGGTCCTGGAGATCCACCTCGGCTGGCTCGCCAGCCGCGGCTGGGACGTCTCCGGTCTCGCCGAGGACTGGGCGCAGCGACTGCAGGTCATCGGCGCCGACGCGGTCGCCCCCGGCACCAACGTCGCGACCCCGGTCTTCGACGGTGCGCGTGAGGACGAGCTGGCGGGCCTGCTGCAGCACACCATCCCGAACCGCGACGGCGAGCGCATGGTGCAGCCGACCGGTAAGGCGAGGATGTTCGACGGCCGCTCCGGCGAACCGTTCCCGGACCCGATCTCCGTCGGGTACATGTACATCCTGAAGCTGCACCACCTGGTCGACGACAAGCTGCACGCCCGTTCGACCGGTCCGTACTCGATGATCACCCAGCAGCCGCTGGGTGGTAAGGCGCAGTTCGGCGGTCAGCGCTTCGGTGAGATGGAGGTGTGGGCGCTGGAGGCTTATGGCGCCGCGTACGCCCTCCAGGAGCTCCTGACCATCAAGTCCGACGACGTGACCGGCCGCGTGAAGGTCTACGAGGCCATCGTCAAGGGCGAGAACATCCCCGAGCCCGGCATCCCCGAGTCCTTCAAGGTGCTCATCAAGGAGATGCAGTCTCTCTGCCTGAACGTGGAGGTGCTGTCCAGCGACGGTATGTCCATCGAGATGCGTGACACCGACGAGGACGTCTTCCGCGCAGCGGAGGAGCTCGGCATCGACCTGTCCCGGCGCGAGCCGAGCAGCGTCGAAGAGGTCTGACGGGAGTTCGGTCCGGAGGTTCAGCGATGAAGATCCCTGATCCTCCGGCCGGCCCCGGGACCCCCGTATCAGACCCCAAGACTTACAACCCTGAGAGGGATTGACGCATAGTGCTCGACGTCAACTTCTTCGACGAGCTCCGGATCGGCCTGGCCACGGCGGACGACATCCGTCAGTGGAGCCACGGCGAGGTCAAGAAGCCCGAGACGATCAACTACCGCACGCTCAAGCCCGAGAAGGACGGACTCTTCTGCGAGAAGATCTTCGGTCCGACCCGGGACTGGGAGTGCTACTGCGGCAAGTACAAGCGTGTCCGGTTCAAGGGCATCATCTGCGAGCGCTGCGGCGTCGAGGTCACTCGCGCCAAGGTGCGTCGTGAGCGGATGGGCCACATCGAGCTGGCCGCCCCCGTCACGCACATCTGGTACTTCAAGGGCGTTCCGTCGCGCCTCGGATACCTGCTCGACCTCGCCCCGAAGGACCTCGAGAAGGTCATCTACTTCGCGGCGTACATGATCACGTTCGTCGACGACGAGCGTCGTACGCGTGACCTGCCCTCGCTGGAGGCGCACGTCTCCGTCGAGCGTCAGCAGATCGAGAACCGGCGCGACGCCGACCTCGAGGCCCGCGCCAAGAAGCTCGAGACCGACCTGGCCGAGCTCGAGGCCGAGGGCGCCAAGGCCGATGTGCGCCGCAAGGTGCGCGAAGGCGCCGAGCGTGAGATGAAGCAGCTGCGCGACCGTGCGCAGCGCGAGATCGACCGTCTCGACGAGGTGTGGACGCGCTTCAAGAACCTCAAGGTCCAGGACCTCGAGGGCGACGAGCTCCTCTACCGCGAGCTGCGTGACCGCTTCGGCACGTACTTCGACGGCTCGATGGGCGCCGCGGCGCTGCAGAAGCGCCTGGAGTCCTTCGACCTCGACGAGGAGGCCGAGAAGCTCCGCGAGATCATCCGGACCGGCAAGGGCCAGAAGAAGACCCGTGCGCTCAAGCGCCTCAAGGTCGTCTCCGCGTTCCTGCAGACCAGCAACAGCCCCAAGGGCATGGTGCTGGACTGCGTGCCGGTCATCCCGCCGGACCTTCGCCCGATGGTGCAGCTGGACGGTGGCCGCTTCGCGACCTCCGACCTGAACGACCTGTACCGCCGTGTGATCAACCGGAACAACCGCCTGAAGCGCCTTCTCGACCTCGGTGCGCCCGAGATCATCGTGAACAACGAGAAGCGCATGCTCCAGGAGGCCGTGGACGCGCTGTTCGACAACGGCCGTCGTGGTCGTCCGGTCACCGGTCCCGGTAACCGCCCGCTGAAGTCCCTCAGCGACATGCTGAAGGGCAAGCAGGGTCGATTCCGTCAGAACCTGCTCGGCAAGCGTGTGGACTACTCCGCGCGTTCCGTGATCGTCGTCGGTCCGCAGCTGAAGCTGCACCAGTGCGGTCTGCCGAAGGCGATGGCGCTGGAGCTCTTCAAGCCGTTCGTGATGAAGCGGCTCGTGGACCTCAACCACGCGCAGAACATCAAGAGCGCCAAGCGCATGGTGGAGCGCGGCCGCACCGTCGTGTACGACGTCCTCGAAGAGGTCATCGCCGAGCACCCGGTGCTGCTGAACCGTGCCCCCACCCTGCACCGCCTGGGCATCCAGGCCTTCGAGCCGCAGCTGGTCGAGGGCAAGGCCATCCAGATCCACCCGCTCGTCTGCACCGCGTTCAACGCGGACTTCGACGGTGACCAGATGGCCGTCCACCTGCCGCTCTCCGCGGAGGCGCAGGCCGAGGCGCGCATCCTGATGCTGTCCTCGAACAACATCCTCAAGCCCGCCGACGGCCGTCCGGTGACGATGCCGACCCAGGACATGGTCCTCGGTCTGTTCTTCCTCACCACCGACGGTGAGCTGCGTGACGTCAAGGGCGAGGGCCGGTCCTTCGGCTCCACGGCCGAGGCGATCATGGCGTTCGACGCCGGTGAGCTCGCGCTGCAGTCGGCGATCGACATCCGCTTCCCGGTGGGCACCATCCCGCCGCGTGGCTGGACGCCGCCGGCACGCGAGGAGGGCGAGCCGGAGTGGCAGCAGGGTGACACCTTCCGCCTGCGGACGACCCTGGGCCGTGCGCTCTTCAACGAGCTGCTGCCCGAGGACTACCCGTTCGTCGACTACTCGGTGGGCAAGAAGCAGCTCTCCGAGATCGTCAACGACCTGGCCGAGCGCTACCCCAAGGTCATCGTGGCGGCGACGCTCGACAACCTGAAGGCGTCCGGCTTCTACTGGGCGACCCGTTCCGGCGTCACCGTGGCCATCTCCGACGTCGTCGTTCCCGAGGCGAAGAAGGAGATCGTCAAGGGCTACGAGGCGCAGGACGAGAAGGTCCAGAAGCAGTACGAGCGCGGTCTGATCACCAAGGAAGAGCGCACGCAGGAGCTCATCGCGATCTGGACCAAGGCGACCAACGAGGTCGCCGAGGCGATGAACGCGAACTTCCCCAAGACGAACCCCATCTTCATGATGGTTGACTCGGGTGCCCGAGGAAACATGATGCAGATGCGGCAGATCGCCGGTATGCGTGGTCTGGTGTCGAACGCGAAGAACGAGACCATCCCGCGTCCGATCAAGGCGTCCTTCCGTGAGGGCCTGTCCGTGCTGGAGTACTTCATCTCCACGCACGGTGCCCGTAAGGGTCTGGCGGACACCGCCCTGCGTACCGCCGACTCGGGTTACCTGACCCGTCGTCTGGTGGACGTCTCGCAGGACGTCATCATCCGCGAGGAGGACTGCGGCACCGAGCGCGGTCTGAAGCTGAAGATCGCGATCCGCGGCGAGGACGGCGCTCTCCGCAAGACGGACGACGTCGAGACCAGCGTCTACGCCCGCATGCTCGCCGAGGACGTCGTCATCGACGGCAAGGTGATCGCGCCGGCCAACGTGGACCTGGGCGATGTGCTCATCGACCAGCTGGTCCGACACGGTGTCGAGGAGGTCAAGACCCGCTCGATCCTGACCTGTGAGTCCCAGGTCGGCACCTGCGCCATGTGCTACGGCCGCTCGCTGGCCACCGGCAAGCTGGTCGACATCGGTGAGGCGGTCGGCATCATCGCCGCCCAGTCCATCGGTGAGCCCGGCACCCAGCTGACGATGCGTACCTTCCACACCGGTGGTGTGGCCGGTGACGACATCACCCAGGGTCTGCCGCGTGTCGTCGAGCTCTTCGAGGCCCGTACCCCGAAGGGTGTCGCCCCGATCTCCGAGGCCCAGGGCCGCGTGCGGATCGAGGAGACCGAGAAGACCAAGAAGATCGTCATCACGCCGGACGACGGCAGCGACGAGACGGCGTTCCCGATCTCGAAGCGCGCCCGTCTCCTGGTCAGCGAGGGCGAGCACGTCGAGGTGGGCCAGAAGCTCACCGTGGGTGCCACCAACCCGCACGACGTGCTGCGCATCCTGGGTCAGCGTGCCGTCCAGGTCCACCTGGTCGGCGAGGTCCAGAAGGTGTACAACTCGCAGGGTGTGTCGATCCACGACAAGCACATCGAGATCATCATCCGGCAGATGCTGCGCCGGGTGACGATCATCGAGTCCGGCGACGCCGAGCTGCTGCCCGGCGAGCTCGTCGAGCGCTCGAAGTTCGAGGTCGAGAACCGTCGTGTGGTGCAGGAGGGCGGTCACCCGGCCTCCGGTCGTCCGCAGCTCATGGGTATCACCAAGGCCTCGCTGGCCACGGAGTCCTGGCTGTCGGCGGCGTCCTTCCAGGAGACGACCAGGGTGCTGACGGACGCGGCGATCAACGCCAAGTCCGACTCCCTGATCGGCCTCAAGGAGAACGTCATCATCGGTAAGCTCATCCCGGCCGGTACGGGTCTCGCCCGCTACCGCAACATCCGGGTCGAGCCGACCGAAGAGGCCAAGGCCGCGATGTACTCGGCCGTCGGCTACGACGACATCGACTACTCGCCGTTCGGCACGGGCTCCGGCCAGGCCGTTCCGCTGGAGGACTACGACTACGGTCCGTACAACCAGTAGTAGTCGGTTCTGGTAGTTGGTTCCGAAGGGCGGTCACCCCGGTTCGTACGGGGTGACCGCCCTTCGGCGTTTCAGCGTGCCGTCAGTTCCCAGGCGGCGACGGCCACCGTCGCCAGGGCGGCCAGGGCGCCGATGCTGGCGAGCGGCCAGCGGGAGCGTTCCAGGGCGTCGAGGCGGTGCTCGTGGTCGGCGAGCTGCTTGTCGGTCTGGTCGCTGCGCTGGACCAGCAGGGCGAGCGAGCCGTCGACCCGGGCGAACCCGGCCTCGACGGTGCCGCGCAGCCGCTCCAGTTCCAGGGCGACGGCGGCCGGGTCGGAGAGGGGTTCGTTCATGCGTCGCCCCGCTCGTCGGTCGTCCGGGCCAGCGACAGCAGTTCGGTGTCCTCGTTCGGCCGGGCGTCCGTGCGCAGCCACGAGGGCAGCAGGGTCTGGACGGCGGGCAGGACCATGATCCTGGTCATGCCCGCGGCGGCGGTGAGCGCGCCGGCGACCCAGGGCAGGGTCTCGGGGATGCCGGCGGCGTCGACGACCGTCGGCAGCAGGACGCACAGGCCGACAGCGGTCTGGAGAACGGTGCGGAGGGTGCGCTTGGCGGCCTCTGACATCGGGTTCCTCGATTCTCAGGAGCTGTGGGGGACTTTGAGGGCCGCCCAGGACGTGGCGCCCGGCCAGCCGTCGGCGGCGGTGCCGGTGTAGCCGAGCTTGCGCTGCCATCGGGCGTAGGAGCGGCGGTCGGCGTCGGTCCACTGCGGGCCGGGGCCGGAGGCGTACTCGGAGCAGCCGACGGCGACCAGGCGCTTGCCCATCGCGGTGACGATCGCCGACTTCGGGTTCTTCCTGAACCAGGCGTCGCCGGGGAACGGCTGGTAAGTCGGCTTGGCCGTACCGGAGTTGCCGGAACCGGTCGAGCCCGTGGAGCCCGTGGAGCCCGTGGAGCCGCTGGGCTTGGCGCCGAGGCGGCTCGCGACCCTGATCCGGAAGTCCGACATCGAGAAGCCGCGCGGGTCGATCTTCTTGTTCGTCCACTCCTTGTGGCCGATCACCGAGCCGGCCGACCAGCCGTGCGCCCGGCACAGCGCGGCGGACGCCCGGACCATGGCCTCCAGCTGGACGGCGGGCCAGGGGTCCTTGCCGTCGCCGAGGTTGACGCACTCGAAGCCGTAGAAGTGGACGTTGCCGTCCGTGTCGTTCTCGTTCGGCGCGGGCAGCGCCTTCTCGGCGACGACGGCTTTGAGGACGTCGCCGTCGCCGCTGCCGGCGTGGTTGGCGCGGCCGTTGCCGACGAGGTGGACCGTGCCGTCCTTGGCGATCACGCCGTGGCAGAGGGGGCCGGGCAGGGTGGAGTGGCCGTTGTAGCAGAGGCTCACGCTGTTGCTGGTGCCAGAGGTGACGGTGTGGTGGATGATCACGCCGTTGACCGGGCCCCAGCTTCCCTTGTGGTTGCGGTTGTGGGTGCGCCAGCCGGAGTACTCGACGACGGTGACGCCCTCGGCCCGCAGTGCGGACACGAGGGCGTCGGCGGAGAGGGGGTTGGCCATGGTGGTGCCTCCCTGGGTGGTTCCGGGCATGAGAAAACCCCGGCCGGCGGGGGAGCGGCTCGGGGCGGGGTGGGGTGTCGGTGTCGGGTCGGTGCTGTCGGCGGGCAGGACCTCAGACGACGATGTCCGTGTCCGTGTCGGTGTCCGCGTCGGTCTCGGTGTCGGTCTCGGTGTCGGGCTCGGGGTCCGTGGCGGTGTCGTCCCCGTCGTCCGGTTGCCACTGGGCGCACAGGGCGGCGTACGCGGCCGTGTTGGTGCCGAAGTCGGCCAGGGCCGCGGCGACCGCGCGCTGGATCGCCGTCCGGTCGGGGACGACCGGGGCCGTGCCGACGGGCATCACGGTGATCCGGCCGTAGCCGCGCAGGACGGCGCCGCCCGCGCCGCTCCGGGTGAACTGGGCGGTGATGTTGACGGCCGAGTAGGTGCCGGTGATCGAGTCGGGCCCGATGGTCGAGCTGAGGCTGGTGTCGGAGACGTTGACGTGGATCGTGTGGCCGCCCTCGGTGAGGGTGGCCCGGCCCGCGTAGTCGATCGCGAGGCCCCAGGGCTGGGTGGGGTCGATGTCCATGGAGGTGCTGCCTTCCTCGGTCGCGCCGTGGGTCAGGTCTGGCGGCCGTGCATGAGGGTCGGGGTCGCGTAGACGGTGCCGGACGTGGTGACGATGGCCTGGATCTCCACCGTGACCGTGCCGGTGAACGCCGTGGAGAAGGTGGTGGCGACCACGTCGGTGTAGTCGAACTCGACGCCGGCGGTGACCGTGGGACCCCACTGGACGCTGTTGACGAGCACCCGGACCTGGCCGGCCCCGCCGGAACTGACGCTGGTGCTCACCCGGAGCCGCATCTTCGGCTGCCAGACCGGGTTGTACGACCTCGCGATCGTCGTCCAGGCCGTCGACGTGGACTGCGGCCAGCGTGCCGGCGTGGTGTCCTGCGGCGGCAGCATGGTCAGCCAGGGCCGGGCCAGGCCGCCGGTGTTGACGTCGTCGGAGATGATCTCCCGGTTGCCGTTGTCGTAGATCCGCAGCGGCTGGAGCGAGCCGGCGCTGCTGTCGCCGTTGAACAGGGTCATGGCGAGGCTGCCGGTCTGGCGGTGGATCTCCAGGCCGTACTCCTCGCCCTTCCAGGAGCCGACCCGGAACATCGGCTCCTCGGTGTTGGGCCGCTGGACCACGAAGGTGCCGCCGTCGGTCACCTTCAGGGCGCCGTCCTTGATCTCCACCTCGCCGCCGGTGATCGTGTTGAGCGCGGGCCGGGTGTTCACGGCGGTGGACAGCTGCTGGATGCGGCGTTCCATCTGGGTGAGCCGGTCGATGATGTCTTCGGGGAGCTGGGGCATCAGACCTCCTCCAGGTAGAGCTCGGCGGTGTCCGGGCGGCCGCGCTGGGCCGGGCTGACCTTGACGCCGACGATCCGGTAGCGGGCGTCCAGGCCCTCGGTCCACCACTCGTCGGTGATCCGCAGCCGGACGGTGCGGCCCAGCAGCGCGGACGGCACCAGGTCGTCGAGGCGGACGCTGATCTCGGGGATCACCACCGCGCCGACGCCCTCGGCGAGTTCGGCGTTGGCCAGCGAGCGCAGGACCGGGATGCTGGCGATGTCGTTGTGGTCCGAGGCGAGGTCGATGCGCGGGTAGCCGACCTTGATCAGGTTCGTGCCGACGGGGATGTCGGCGTCGGCGAACAGCGGGCGGGACTCCACGGCCTGGTTGGTGTTGTCGGTGGCGCCGCGGGCCCGGGCGGTGGTGCCGCCGCGGGTGGCGTCGCGCGGGAAGGTGTACGACAGGATCGTGCCGGGCCGGTCCATCACCAGGTCGGTGGTGCCGGTGGTGATCTTCGGGCTGCCCAGCCGCAGCCGGCGGACGCGGGTGCCGGTGACCGGGTCGCGGTAGACGGCGATGTAGTGCTCGAAGCCGTTCTCCAGGGCGGCGAGTGCGTCGATCGCCTCCAGGTAGACGGTCTCGTCGCCGTCGCGGTACGACACCGCGCGCTTGGCCGGGGAGGACTCGGTGCCGAAGGTGACGCCGATGTCGCCGCCGACGACGGTGGTGACGTCGCCCTCTTCACCCCGGCCCTCGGGCGCCCCGTCGCCGTCGTCGTCGTCGGCCACCTCGACGAGCTCGCCGGTCTGGAGGTGCCGCCACAGCCGTCGCGCGACCTCCAGTTGGTCGTCGGTCCCGGTGAACGTGAGGTCCTGGCGGATGCGGCGGCGGCCCGCGTAGGACTCGAAGGTGGCCGCCTGGATGCCGAGGGTGAGCACACCGCGGTCGTCGCTCTGCAGGGTGGACGTCCAGATGATGCCGCCCCACCACAGGTCGTTGCCGCGCTGGAGGTAGACCGCGGTGCGGCCCTCCTCGATGCGGCGGACCCGGGCGGCCACCTCCGCGTTGGGGACCGGGACGGTGCCGGAGAGGGATCCCGGCTTGCCGATGTAGTCGTCGACGGTGACGTCCCGCAGGGGCAGGATGTCGATGGTGTCGTCGGTGCGCAGATCGCAGAAGATCGCCCGGTACGGCGTGGTGGTGGTCGTCATGACGCGGCCTCGTAGGTGGCGGTGCCCCGGACGGCCTGGCCGCTGGCCCAGGTCCACGGCGTCAGGGAGTCCACGGTGCCCCAGGTGGGCGTGACGATGGCGGTGGCGTCGGGCCGGCCCGAGGCGATGCCCAGCTCGAAGGTGTCGGTCGTGGCGAGGTAGATCCGGCACATGGCACGCGCGCCGTTGGAGGCGCCCACCTCGGCCCAGCCGGCCATCTGGTGGACGGCCGACGCGGACGCCGGCAGCCCGAACCGCCAGTTGTCCGAGGTGAGGGGGCTGGTGCCGAAGTTGGTCGTGGTGCCGAACTGGATCGAGAAGCTGAGGTGCACGGTGGTGCCGAACTTGACGTACCGGCAGTTGAGGACGGAGTTGCCGTACGACGGGGTGGCCAGGCCGGAACCGGTCGTCCAGCCCGGCGTCCAGCTCTGCCAGGTCGGCAGCACCGGGTAGTCGGTCCAGGCGGTGCCGCTCCAGCGCTGGAGCTGGCCGCCCAGGTCCCGGTACTGGCCGGGGTAGGCGCCGCCCGTGGTGTCGGTGACCACCGGGAGGATGCCGCCGACGCCGACCGTGGCCGTCCGGCGGTCGGTCGTCGAACTCCAGGCGATGCCGCCGGTGCCGGCGCTCGCCTTGGCCGCCACGGGGACCTGGTACAGCGGCAGGCACAGACCGGGCAGGGGGGGTAGGACCGGGGCGGCGGCCGGGGTGCCCGGGACGATCTCGACGACGGCCTCGGTGCGGCTGCCGGTGGTCGAGGCGTCGTAGACGTCGTCGTAGATCCGCAGGACGACGACGTCGATGCGGCTGTACAGGGGATCGCCGTCGGCGAACGTCAGAGGCACGTACTCGGTGAGGGCGACCGGGTAGGCGCCCCGGACGTCGGTGCTCTGAAGCACGGCACGGCCGGGGCTGACCGTGGCGGACATGCTGTTCGACGTGCCCGTGAGGGTGAAGCCGGCGATGCGGTAGAGGCCTTCGGAGGAGCCCGGCAGCACACCGGAGCGGGTGGCGACCGGCGAGGTGGGCGTCAGGGCGCCGAGCGAGACGAGGCGGGTGTCCTCGCGTGACTGGCTGTCGGGGGACAGCCATCCGGAGCGCACGGGCATGATCGACTCCTTTTCGGGAAGCGGAGAGAGGGTCAGGCGATCGGGTCGACGCGGATGAACAGGTTGTCGAACCAGGCGTTGACGGTGGCGCTGGACGACCGGTGCATCGCGGTGATCGTGTAGGTCGAGCCGACGGTGAGGGAGCCCAGGCGCAGTTGGGTCGAGACCGACTTGTAGAGCGCGCCCGAGCCCGACGCGGCCCGCTCGTCGTCCGCCGCCCAGATCACCGTCGTACCGAGCGTGACCTGCGGGGACATATGCGCGGACACGGACTCGCTGCTCGTGGTGGCCATCCGGGCGCCCAGACTGATGATCACGGCGCCGGACGGCGGGGCGACGAAGGTGAGCGTGAGCGCGGCGACGCTCGTGTCGACCAGGGCGGCCGTGTAGGTCGTCGAGGCCGTGTAGCCGGCGTCGAGCGAGGACGCGAAGGCCGGCCCCGGCACGGCGGGCAGCCAGGCGGCACCGTTCCAGCGCTGGAGCTGTCCGGCGGCGGAGTCCCGGTACTGGCCGGGGTAGCCGCCGGTGGTGAGCACGCCGGCCGGGACGAGCCCGCCGATGCCCTTCGGATACGCCACCCAGGCGGTGGCGTCCCAGCGCTGGAGCGTGCTGTTGACGTCGCGGTAGTGCCCGGGGTAGCCGCCGGGGGCGGTGTCGTCGGAGCGGGTCGGCAGGATGCCGCCCACCGGGACGGTGGTGGGACGCAGGTCGACGCGGGCGCTGTCCCAGTCGATGCCGCCGGAGCCGGCGGCCGCGTTCTTGGCGACGGCGACGGTGAACAGGACGAGGGAGGCGTCCGGGGCGGCGGGTGCGACCGGGGTGGCGGCCGGGGCGCCCTTGACGATCTCCAGGACGGCCTCGGTGCGGCCGGAGCCGTCGTAGTCGTCGTCGTAGATCCGCAGGACGACGAGGTCGATCCGGCCGAACTGGGGGTCGCCGGACTCGAAGGTGAGCGGGACCGGTTCGGTGACGGCGACCGGGTACGCGCCCCGGGCGACGGACGTCTGGATGATCGCCCGGCCGACGCCGACGGTGGCCGTCATACCGCCCGTGGTGCCGTTCAGCCAGAGGCCGGTGACCCGGTACTGGCCGTTCTCGGAGCCGGGCAGGACGCCGGAGCGTCCCTTGATGTCGGTGACCGGGGTGACCGCCCCGATCTGGGTGACCCGGGTGTCCTCCCGGGTCTGGCTGGTGGGCGATAACCAGGCGGAGCGAACGCTCATGGCGTTTCCTTCCAGGTCGGGGCGGGGCGGGTCAGGTCAGGGCGGGCCAGGTCAGGGGTCGGGGCGGGGGTCGGGGCGGGTCGGGAGCGGTTTCGGAGAGGGGATCAGGAGGCCGACTCGTAGGAGCCCCAGATCGACAGGACGTCGCCGGCCTGCCAGGTGTAGGGCACCGACTTCGTCCAGCCCGTGCTCGCCGCGGTCGTGCCCGAGGCGACGGTGAACCTGATGGCCGTGCCGCCGTTGTTCGCCGACAGCTGGGCGGTGCCCTGGAAGAACCGGAAGCCGTTGCTGCTGTAGCCGACGACGTTCAGCAGGATGTCGGTCATCCAGCCGGTGGCCGGTGGGGACGGCAGCGAGATGGACCAGGCGCCGGCCGCGTCCAGTGCGGAGAGGTTGGTCGTCGTGCCGATCGCCAGCCGCACCCGGAGATGGACGAGCGTGCCCAGCTTCACGTACCTGCCGTTGAGAGCGCCGTTGCCGACCACGGGCGCGGCGCCCGTGGACGAGTACCAGACGGGCGTGTAGTTGGCCCAGGTGGGAACGCGTTGGTACGACACCCACGACGAACCGTTCCAGCGCTGCAGGGTGCCGTCGGAACTGTCCCGGTACTGGCCGGTGTAACTGGCCGTGGTGGCCGCGCCGTTCGGGGCGATGCCGCCCAGGGCGCTCGGGTAGCCGACCCAGGCGGAACCGTCCCAGCGCTGCAGCGCGCCGCCGGAGTCGCGGTACTGGCCGGGGTAGGCGCCGTTGCCGGTCTCGCCGACCACGGGCAGGATGCCGCCGACCGCGACGGTGGGCGTGCGGAGGTCGGTGACCTCGTCGTTCCAGTTGACGCCCCCGTTTCCGGCGCTGCTGCCGGCCCGGACCCGGACCTGGTAGACCGGCAGCACGATGCCCAGGAGCTGGGGCACCTCCGGGGCGGCCGCCGGAATGCCCTTGACGATCTCCACCGCGGCCTTGGTGAAGCCGGAGGCGTCGTACTGGTTGTCGTAGATCCGCAGGACGACCACGTCGATCCTGGCGTACGAGGCGTCGCCGTCCGCGAAGGTGAGGGCGATCGGCTCGGCCAGCGTGACCGGGTAGGCGCCCTGGTTGCTGTCGGCCTGGACGACGGCCCGACCCTCGTGGACGGTGGCGGTCATGGTGCCCGCGCCGCCCTCCATCCAGAAGCCCGCGAGCCGGTACAGACCGTCGTAGGAACCGGGCAGGATGCCGGAGCGGACGTCGAGCGGGTTGGCCGGGGTGGTCGCGCCCAACTGGGTCAGGCGGGTGTCCTCGCGGGTCTGGCCGGTCTCGGCCACCCATGAGCTGCGCAGGTTCATCTCCTGGTCTCCTGTGATCTAGGGCCTGTCGTTCGGATCACGCCGCTGACGCTGACGCTGACGCGGGTGCGGCCGGGGCGCGGGTGTGGCCGGGGGCGCCGGTCACCATTCCGCTTCTCGCCAGCGCACGCTCATCTGCGCGCCGGCGCCGTGGGCGTCGGGCCGGAAGGCCAGCTGGGCGCGGCCGGGAGCGAAGGCGAACAGCTCCTCGGGGCTGCTGTCGGCGGCCGCGGTGTGCCGCCGCGACGCGGTGTTGTTGAGAGTGACGGTGCCGGCGGCGGTGTCGACGACGAGCTCGTCCCCGCCGGCCAGCGCGATCTCGTAGCGCAGCCGCTGCGCCGAGGTCCGGTCGGTCACCGTCGGGTTGGCGCACGGGCCGGTGAAGGTGATCACCGGGTGGGTCGGCGCGGAGCCGCCGTTGTCCGCGTTGACGTCTCCGGTGGAGGTCGCCTGTCCCCAGTACAGCGGCCAGGTCAGCGGCCAGGTCAGCCCGCTCTCCGGCTGCGGGGCGCCGGTGACCGCGGTCTGCTCGGTGACCGAGTAGCGGCGCGGGTCGGTGGCGTACCACTGCACGGACGCCCGGGACACGCCCTGCGTGGTGTAGGTCCGGTCGGCGGCCAGCAGCCGCTGGCTGACCCGGGCACGCACGGCCAGCGTCTCGCCGTGCAGCCGCACCGCCAGCCAGCGCTCCGCGTCGCCGAGCAGCAGCGCCTGGCGCAGGATCCGGATCGCGCCGAGCGAGGCGGCGGAGTCGTCCTGCGCCGGGACGGTCCACACCGTGCCGCCGACCCGGCGCGGCTTGGCGTAGCGGGCGCCGGGCCAGGCGCCGTGCGCGGTGGGGTGGTCGGCGTCGGAGGAGTCGTACTCCGGCAGGTCCTCCCAGCCGCTGAGGCCCCCGCGGTCGATCTCGTACAGGGTGCCGGGGCCCATCAGCAGTCCGGCCCACTGCATCTGCCCGTCGCGGGTGATGAGTGAGCCGGGGGCCACATCGTCGGTGTATGCGGTTGTCGTGGTCTCGGCCATCTCGGCCGTCACCTCACTCTCGGGTTCAGGTGCATGCGTGTGCTGCGGCCAGGAAGAGCAGGTCTTCCGCGGTGCCCCGGGCGCCCGTGCCCGCGCTCTCGTGGAACTCCCGGATGCGGTGCGGCTGTCCGGAGCCCCGGGTGCCGCGCCGCCGGGCGAGGGCCCGCTGCCGGTCCAGGGCCGTCAGCGACAGCACCCGGCCCGCGCCCCGGGAGGCGCCGGGGACGGCGATGCCGCCCTCCGCGAGCATCGGGATCTTGTCCAGGTGGACGCCGAACTTCTTGCCGAGGATCGAGAAGCTCAGCGAGTTGAGCTTGTCGATGACCCAGTTGGCGAAGGCGATGAGCCCCTGGATCGGTCCCTTGACCACGCCGGCGACGGTCTGCGTGCCGGTGGTGACGAACTGCCCCATCGCGCCGAGGGTGTTGGAGGTGGCCTCCTTGATCCGGGTGAACATCCGGGGGACGTCCTCGGTGATCCAGTCCAGCGCCGGCTTCACCACGTCCTTGAACCCGCGCCAGACCGACGACACCTTGCCGCTGAGCGCCCGGGTGTCCCCGGTGGTCAGCGCCTTCAGGACGGCGAAACCGGTGCCGATGAGGGTGCCCACGACCGTGAGCGCGGTGGTGATGACGCCGAGGTAGACGGTGACGTACGTGTTCACCGCGCTCGCGACGGCCTTGAGCAGCGGCGTCATGACCGTCAGATAGCCCTCGACGTACTTCAGCACGAGGGTGGCGAGCTGCTCCATCAGCCGCTGACCGGTCTCCGAGTTCATCGCGAGATCGAGCAGCCAACCGGCGACGGGCAGCAGCAGCCCGGTGACGAACCCGATGGGGTTGGCCCGGGTGAGCGCGTTGATGATCAGCATGACGCCGGCGCCGATGGTCATGGCGGTGCCGAAGACGCCCATGAGGTCGCCGACGATGCCGGCGATGTCGATGAAACCGGCGGCGAGGGCGAGCACGCCCAGGCCCGACTTGAGGGCGTCGAGGCCCCGCCGTCCGCCCTTGGCCCGGGCGCCGGCCGAGGTGACGCCGGAGGCGGCGGCGGTGGCGGTCTGCCCGGTCTTCACGACGGAGCGGGAGGCGGCCTCGGCGCCCGTCTTGACCTGACGTACGGAGGCGGCGCCCTGGGACGCGGCGGAACCGATGCCGGCGACGCCGCCGAGCGCGCCCTTGATCCGGCCGACGAGAGACCGCGCCGCGGTGTGGCTCGGCCCCAGTCGGGACCGCAAGGCGTTCATGGCCGGCGCCACTCCGGCGAACAGGTCGGCCGCCCCGGCTCCAGGGGACAGCGCGGCGGCAGTCATCCGCGTGCCTTCGCCAGGAACATCAGCGCGTCGGCGGTGCGCTGCGGGGTGCTGGTCTCGGCCGCGTAGTAGTGCTCGATGTGCAGCGCGCCGCCCGCCCCGGCGGCTCCGGCGTACGCCGGGCCCTGGGCGGCGGCCCGTCGCAGCAGCCGGTCCAGCTTGCTGAGCGGCAGGACGGCCTCCGCCTCACCGGCCTCGGCGAGGATCGCCGGGACACCGCCGGAGCGGGGCATGACGACACCGCCGGTGGCCAGCATGGGGATCCTGGGCAGGCTGACGCCGAAGGTCTTGCCGCCGACGCCGGGCACCCAGCCGGGGATCGACACCTTGATGCCGTTGAGGGCGCCGATCGCGCGGTTGATGATGCCGATGACCGCGTTGATCGGGCCTTTCACCGCGCTCTTGATGCCGTCGAAGGCGCGGCTCGCGATGCCCTTGAGGCCGCCCCAGATGCTGGACAGCTTGTCCTTGACGGCCTTGAAGGCGTTCGGGATCGCGGACTTGACCCAGTTGACGACCGGTGAAATGACGGCCTTGATGCCCTTCCAGACGCCGGAGACGACCGTCTTGATCGCGTTCAGCGCGGTGCTGATGACCTTCTTCCAGATGTTGACGTAGGTCTTGATGACCGTGGCGATGGCCTTGACGACGGCCGAGATCGCCGTCTTGATGCCCGTCCAGATCGACTTGATGAGTTTGGCGGCGTTCTTCATGATCGGCCCGATGGCCTTCATGACGGTGCCGATCACGGTCTTGATGACGCCGAAGGCCGTGCCCAGGACCTTCTGCATGGTCTTCGACTTGGTCGCCATCTCGACGACCTTCTGGATGAGCGGTGCGAGCAGGTCCATGAGCATGCCGAAGAAGTTGCCCTTCATCGACTTGTTCATCTTGTCCTGGCCCTTGGCCGCCTTACCGGCCCCCGACTCGTACTTGCCGAGATTCGTGCCGGCGGTGGAACCGGTCTTCCCGGCCTTGCCGAGCGACTTCTCGGCCTGATCGGAGGCGGTTTTGAGGTCCTTCAGCTCTTTTTCCGCGCCCTGGGCGGCGGTCTTGAACTGCTTGAGCTGTCCTTCCCCGGACTTCGCCTTGTCGCCGACGCTCTTCGCGGCGCTGCCGGCCGAACTCGCCTGGCTCTGGAAGTTCTTGAGTCCGGAGGCTGATCTGTCGAGTGCTCGAACGAGAGACATCCGTTTTCTGGTCCTTTCCCTGTCGCGGTGGCGCTCAGATGCCTGCGAGGGCTTCGCTCAGATCCTTGACGGAGACCCTGAGGTCAGTGACGTCCTTCTTCGCCCCTTTCGGGATCGATGTGTTCTGAGTTCCCGCCGTTCCAGCGGCTTTGATCTTCTGACGAAGGACGTCGACGGCCTGGTTGGCCTTGTCCGCCTCCGCCCGTGCGGCATGGATGTCCCGGTAGATGGGCTGTTCCTTGGACTTCTGGAGGTAGACGGTGTCGAAATGGGAGCGCAGGGTGCTCGGTTTGACCGCCCTCTCGACGCCGTCCAGCCGCTGCTCGACTCCGCGGACCTTGTTCGCGACGTCCTCGACCTCGTCCGGAAGCTTCCGGATCTTCTCCTGAAGCTTTTTCTCGACGTCCTCGGCGTCGTCCTTCAGCTTCTTCTGGTCGATTTCGTTCTGCTTCCGGATGCGGGCTGCCTCTTTGTTGGAGAGGTCGCGGACGAATCCACCGAACCGCTTGGCCCAATTGACGAAGTTATCCCTCTCCAGTTTCTTCCAGAGAGTGACGTCGATCTTCAGGACCTGCATGTCGATCTTGACGAACTGCAGGGAGGCCACCGCTCCCAGGATCATCCATCGCGTCCACTTGATCTTGTCTTGGAGGGTCACGATGTCGGCGGCCGCCGTGGCGGCGCCCTTGCTGAGCTGGGTCTGCTGAGTCTGCAGGTTGGCGATGGGGGCTGTGGCGGTCTCCAGCAGGGTGAGTCGCGTCAGTACGCTGTTCTTGTTGCCCGACGGATAGCTTCCCAGTTCTTTACCGATTTTCCCGATGGTTGTCTCGGCGGTGCCGAGATCCCGGTCGACCTCGGCGGGACTTCGTGTCGCCATTTTCCCTCCCAGAGAACGAGAAAGGTCCGGCTGTGACAGCCGGACCTTTCTCGGGTCTATTTGAGTTCTGTGGTTTCGGTCGCCTCAGAGGATATCGGCGAGGATCACGTAGGTGATGAATCCGGTGCAGGCGGACATGGCGGCCAGGGCGAGGATCTCTGGTGTGCCGAGCTTGTTCGGTTCCAGTGAGGGGAGCGAAATGCTGGTGGGGGACGCCGGATCGTAGACGACCTCGGTGCGGTCGCCCGTCCTCGCGCCCTGCGGCGGGGCCGGCGCCCCTTCCCCCGACTCCGCCTCCAGTTCCGTGCCGTCCGGCAGGGTGAAGGACACCACGGGGTAGTACCGCGGGTGGCCGTCCTCGCTCACGGAGGTCCGGAACCTGATCAACTCGGCTGTCGTCCTGACGCCGCGCATCCGCAGCCGGTACCGGCGCAGCGTCTCGAACGCGAGTACCACACTCATGAGCCCGGTGATCGCGGCGAAGGCGGAGCCCGCCCACTGCTCGGTGGTCATATCCGGACGGTACCGGTCGGCGACAGGTCGAGACGGCCGTTCCGCGGCGATGGATTCCGCGACGCCCGGAGGCGGCGGTTACGGGCGGCGGCCGCGACGGGTCCGTCGCGCCTCGGTCAGGGCGTCCGTCCATCCTGCCGCGTAGGCGCGGGACTCCCGGGCGAGCAGTTCTTCGTACACCCGGTCGAGCACGGCCTCCCGGTCGGGAGGTGTGGTGTGCAGGAGGTGGGCGAGGCGGGTGTAGGTGTCGATCGGCTGCTTCGGGGAGTTGCTCGTGCCAGTCGCCATGTCGGCCTGCTTTCCGGTCTGTCCGCTGGACTGTGGTTCAGGTGGCGCCTAGGGGGCGTTCGAAACGGTTGTTCGAACTAGTGTACGAGTAATCCCGTGGGGTCGTTTGTGTTTGGCGAGGACTGTCCGTCGTTCGGTGGTGCGGACCTGCGGTGATGCAGGATGCGCCCAGAGTGGTGCCAGGTTCGTGGAGTAGGATCCGGCCGAACTTCCTCCGGGTAAGGAGAGGGTGAACAGCCGGGCCCAGCAAGGGAACTGAGGGTCCGCCAAAAACGTTGGACGGTGACGGGCATCCGTCCTCGCGCGGGGGGCGCGATGGGGCCAGGGGACGAGAGCAAGGCCTACGGGGTGGACGGGGACGCGAGCAACGTGCGGCACCAGCATGCGATCGACTGGCTCGAACAAGCCTCCGATCTGCCGCATCTCATCGCGCGGGTCTCGGAGCTGGTCCTGCGTCTCGGCTACGAACCGGACGACCTGGTGGTCCTTCCCCGGAGCGAACTCGACCGGCGCGAACTGGCCGCGTACAGCGCCGGCTGGGCCGACATGGTCGACGAACAGCTGCCCGCCATACGACGCGCGTACGAGGAGCGGATCACCGCCGCCTACCTCCAGGGCCAGGAGGACGCCCGCACCGGCCGCCGTCCGCGCCGGGCCACCCGGCGGGCCGAGGGCGAACGCGAGCAGCATGAGCGCGCGGGCGGGGGTGAGCGGGGCGGCGACGTCATTCCGCTTCCCTATGTCGAGCTGCTGCGCCCCCCGTCCGAACTGACGCGAGTCGAACAGCGCGGGGAACGGGAACGCTCGGTGGCGGACGGAACCCCGCTGCCGACACCGACACCGACACCGACACCGGTGCCGGTGCCTCCGGCGGGGGAGGTCGATGAGGTCCATGAGGGCCAGGACGACGATGTGGTCGGCGGTGGGGGTGAGGCGGAGGCCGGTTCCGGCGCCGAGAGGGAGATCCTGCTCTCCGCCCGCGAGGTGCGGGAGAAGCGCGTGCCGCCCTCGGACCGGCGGCCGGTCGTCCGGCGCAACGGCCGGCCGAGCGTGCCCCCGCTGGCCCTGCCCGGCGACATGGGAGCCGCCGGGCGGGAGCGGGGACGCCGCCAGACCGAGGAGCCCTCGCCGCCCGATGCGCCGGTCGTCCGTGACGACGTCCGGCCCCGGCTCTCCGACAAGGCCCGGGCCCTCGCGGACGAACTGGAGGGCCGGGCGGGCGGCCGGCCCCGGGACGAGGAGAACGGCCCACCGGGCCCCGGCTCCGCTTGAGCGGAACCGGCTGGCCGAGGACCGGCTGGCTGAGGACCGGCTGGCCGAGGCACGGCAGGCGGAGGGCTGACCGGCTGAGGGCCGGCTGGCTGAGGCATGGTCGGCCGAGGATCGGCCGACCGAGGCACGGCAGGCGGAGGGCTGACCGGCTGAGGGCTGACCGGCTGAGGGCTGACCGGCTGAGGGCCGGCTGGCTGAGGCATGGTCGGCCGAGGATCGGCCAGCCGAGGCACGGCAGGCTGAGGGCCGACCGGCTGAGGGCCGACCAGCCGAGGATCGGCCGACCGAGGCACGGCAGGCGGAAGGCCGACCGGCTGAGGGCTGACCGGCCGAGGATCGGCCGACCGAGGCACGGCAGGCGGAAGGCCGACCGGCTGAGGGCCGGTCGGCCGAGGTGCCGCAGGTTGAGGCACGGTCGGCTGGAGAGGGATCAGCCGAGGAACGGTCGGCCGGAGCGTGGTCGGGCGATGGGATGTCAGCCGAAGAAGCGGACCAGTTGGACTGCCGACGGTGTTCCGTCCGGTGCGGTCGCGTTCTGCTCCCGGCCGGTTCCGGTGTCCTCGGCAGGGGCGAGGCGCTCCCCATGGGGGACGTCCTCCTCGTCCTGGGCCGGGCCCGTCGGACGGGGCACCGGGGCCGGTGGCTCCGGCTGGTCTCCCTCCTCCGAGTTGACGCAGGCGAACATCCAGTTCGCGGCCGCCAGATGGTCCACGGCGGCGGCCAGCAGGTGGTCCGTCACCGACCATTCGGCCGCCTCGCCGTGCAGCTCCCGGTTCAGGGCGCTGTCGCGCGGCAACTGCTTGATCAGCACCGTGAGCCGTCGCGCGGTCAGGCGCTCGCGGTGCCAGTCGAGCAGGTCGATCCCGTAATAGCGGAGCAGGTCCGCTTCGAGGGCCTCGGCGTGTTCGTCGACGAACCCGACGAGGCTCAGCCTTCCCCCAGGCCGAGCCCGGTCTCCTTGCCGTAGGCCTCCAGGATCGCGGCGATGTCCTGCATGGTGATCTCGTGCCGCTCGAAGCGGGCGAACTGCTGCTCGCCCATGAGCAGCCCGAGCAGCCCGTCCACGTCGTTGTCGTCGAGCTCCCGCAGCGCCTTCGCGGTGGCGCGGGTCAGCTCCGTGGGCAGGGTGTAGCTCTCGCCGTCGAGCTCGAACGACCAGGTACGGCCGAGGGCTTCGAGGCGCTGGGCGCGGGCGGCGTTGACGTCGAAACGGGCCATGGTGATGAGCGCTCCTTGGGTGAGGGAGAAGAGAGGTGGGGCCCGGGGCGGGACGGGCGGCCGGGGTCGGCGCCCGCCCCGCCCCGGTGGGTCAGGACGCGGCGTACGCGGCGTCCTTCATCACGAAGCTGGCCAGCGCCGAACCGTCGGCGGAGGCCATCGCCGTGTAGGTGATGCCGAGCTGGGCCGCCGACTTGCGGGCCAGCTTGATGTCGTCCGCCGCCGTGACCTGGCCGCGCGGGATGCCGAAGCGGTAGGTCACGGTGGCCCCGTCGTCGGCGCGGACGTCCGTGAACTCCAGGCCGAGGGCGCGGACGTCGGAGTAGGGGCGGTCGGTGATGTCGTACTTGTAGACGCCGGTCGAGCCGGTGACCGCCGTGACCGCGCCGCCGCCCATGAAGAACGGCAGCGTGTCCTCGTTGAACTGCATCAGCGAGAACTTCAGGGTCAGGTCGCGGTCCGAGTACACGAAGTGCACCGGGCTGACGGCCTGCCACACGTCGACCGGCTCCAGCTTGTCCTTCTTGCTGAACGTGACGCCCTCACCGGAGGTGAAGCCGAGGTTCTTCCAGCCGGTCGCCCAGTCGGTGGACGGGTCGGTGGAGAAGGTCGTCGGAACCTTGGTGTCGGCGGCGGCGACGTAGAGCCGGCCGACGCCTGCGATGCGGATCTCGGAGGAGTTGGTGCCTGCCATGGATGGTTCTCCTTATAGAGAGGGTGGGGTGGTGCAGTGGTTGTGCAGTGGTGCTGCCGCCCGGGGTGGAGCAGTCCGGGTACGGCGAAGGCCCCGCCGTGGACGGCGGGGCCTTCGGTCTGAGGGGTGTGGGTGTGGGGTGCGGGTGCGGGTGCCTCGGAGAGGTCAGTAGACGTCCAGGAACACCTTGAGCACGCTCACGTACCGGTTGGCCGCGGAGTAGAGGTAGTCGGGCAGCCAGCGCGGGCCGTCCTGTTCCTCCACCTCGGTGATGAGGTTCGTGCCGTACCGGTTGCCGGCCGCGGCCAGCAGCGCCCGGCGGGCGGAGTTGGCCAGGACGTGTGCGGCGTGCTTGGTCGGGCCGTACACCTCCAGCTCGATCAGCGGCTGGTCGACGTGCAGCTCGCCGACCCACGCGCCGCCCCGCCGGTTGACGAGGACGGCGGCGGTCGTGCCGTCGAAGTTCTCGGGCGGATCGACGGCGACGTGCGCCGTGGAGAGCGCCGAGTCGGCCTCCAGGATGTCGACGACCAAGGCCTCGACGTCCGGGAAGGCACTCGGTGGGGTGGGTGTGGTCATGCCGGGTCACCTCGCCGGGAAGAAGGGGAAGTCGCCGGGCGGGCGCCGCGCGGGGGCGGGGAAGGGGAGGCGCACGGCGCCTCGGCCCGGCGTACGGCGACGGGTGCGGCCCGCTCGGGGCTCGCGGGCACAGCTCCGCCGCTGCACCAACTGTGACAGAGGAGCGTGCGCGCACGCAACTAAATCGGCGAGGAAGTTGTGAGGGGAGGTGCGAGAGGGGCGAGAGCGCAGGTTGGGAGGGGTGTGCGCGCGGGGGGAGTGGGGGTGTGTGGGGGCGTGTGGGGGTGTGTGGGGGCGTGGGGATGTGGGGCGGGTGGGGTACCGAACAGAGCTCCCGTCGGCCCACGGGCGCTCGTCGATCGTCGGCCTGCGGATCAGTCGATGGAGGCGGGCACGCCCACCGCCGTCTCCAGCAGGGCCCGCCGGTCCTCATGCACCGGTGTCATATGTGCCACGCGCGCCCCCTGCGTCGTCGACGGACCCTGTGCGGCCTCCGCCTCGCTCGGCAGGAACTGCTCCACCACCCTGACGAACATCTCCCGTCGGTCGGCGGGCACGCCCAGCAGGTCGGCGACCTCCTCCAGCGTGGGACGGCGGCCGAACTCCGCGCTGGGTGCGGGGGCGGCCAAGTGGTCGTGGGGATCGGCCAGTTCCTCCGCGGTCAGCCGGCCGGAGCGGATGAGCATGTCGCGGACCGGCACGCCGAGCACGCGGGCGAGTCGGCGGGTGGTCTCGAGGTCCGGCATGCTCTGCCGCTGCAGCAGGCGGGTGACCGCGGCGCGGTGCACGCCGGCCTCGTCCGCGATTCTCGACTTGCCGCCGCCGCGTGGACTGTCGATGTCGTAGCCGCGTTCGCGCATGAGGTCTTCGACCCACGCGGCGAACGCGTCCAAGCCCTGGTTGGTCATCGTCCTTCTCTCTTCCTTCGGGGGTGGGCAAGAGTTTAGCTTGCTTGCGCGCACGGAATTACGTGCTCTCGTGCAAGCAATGAGGAAAATTCGCGCCGTTCGTGGAGATTCGGTGGATGTGCCGGAGGTGGGCCATCCGAATTTCGTTGCGGGCGCGCACGCAATCTGTAAGTCTTGGGGACGTTCACTCAGCACGGCTCGTTCACGAACCCAGGGGGGTCCCATGTCCATGCCCGAAATGAGTTCCTGCCCAGCTGCCTCGACCGATCGCTGGCAGTCCGCGGCCGCCTGCGTCGGGCTCCCCCCGCGGGTCGTCTTCTCCAAGAAGGCCAAGGACGCCGCCCCCGCGCTCCGGGCCTGCGCCGACTGCCCCGTGCGCCGGGCCTGCGAGGAGGCCGTGGCACCGGCCGAGAGCGGGTTCGACGGCGTCTGCGGCGGCCGTCTCTGGCGCTCGGGCCGCCCGGTCCCCGTACCCGCGCATCTCCTCCCGGCGGCCCAGGGAGGCCCCCGTGCCTGAAGCGCACGAAGCCCGCACCGCGCACGAAGCCCGCACCGCGCACGAAGCCCGCACCGCGCACGAAGCCCGCACCGCCCGCGAGCACCACGCCGTTCACGAGCACCACGCCTCCCACGAAGACCGCCCCACCGCCCAGGCCGCCCTCTGGATCAGCACCCTCCTCCAGCAGTTCCCCGAGCTGTCCACGGAACTGGTCCCGGGCCGCACCACCCCCGCCCCCCGCCCCTCCGCACCGCGGCCCCCGGCCGACCTCGGCGCCCGGCTCCGTGCGGAACGCGAGGAGCAGCTGCTGCTCCAGCAGCGTCACGGCCTCGTGGCCCCCGGTCACGGCGCGGCCCCGCTCCGGCTGCATGTCTCCGACGCCATCCGGGACATCACCGACGGCGTGCTCGAACTGGAGGAGGCCGTACGCGACCGGCTCGAGCTGCCCCGCCCGCGCCGCGCCTCCGTGCCCGAGCGGCTGCGCAGGATCGCGTCCCTCCTCGACCGGATCGCCGCCGACCCCGTCCTGGCCGCGCACGTGCGCGACGAGACCCGTCGGATGGCCCGGCGCTGCGCCCGCGCGCTGGGCGACACCGAGACCGTCGTACGGGTCGCCGGCCGCTGCCCCTGGTGCGACTCCGTCTCCCTGCGGGCCTTCCCCGACCGCGCGGCCGTCCTGTGCGTCAACCCGGCCTGCCGCTGCCCCGAACCGGACTGCGGCTGCCACGACGACCCGGCCTACCGCCACACCTGGGACGAGGGGGAGTGGGCGCGCGCATGACCGGCCCCGACCGTCCCACCCTCATCCCCGGCCCCCTGGCCGCCCAGGAGGTCGGCGTGGCCCCCGCCACCATTCGCAAGTGGGTCCAGCTGGGTCACCTCAGGCCGGCCGGCAAGGCGGGCCGCGCCCAGCTCTTCCGGCTGGAGGACGTCTTCGCCGCCGAACGCGCGGCCCGCGGGAAGAACTGACCGCCACGGAGTCGCGGTCCGGCACGGAATCCGGGTCCGCCACGAATTCCGGTCCGCCACGAATCCCGGTCCGGCTACGGAATCCCCAACTCGAAGATCACATAGTGCGCGTACCACCCCGAAGCCAGCGCCGCCGTCGCGAAGAACACCGCCAGACTCGGCCACTTCAGCCGGCTCATCGCTGCCGCCGGGGCCAGCAGCAGCGGGAAGACGGGCAGCAGGTACCGCCCGGTGTTGCCGAACATCTGCTGGGTGCCGAGCACGGTGATCACGCTCGCCAGCGTGTACGCGACCAGCACCAGCGGCGGTTTCTTGCGCAGCATCAGCGCGATCAGGAAGGGCAGCGCCAGCACGATCTGCACGCCGAGGAGGTCCGGGACGGAGAAGGCGAACAGGTAGTCGTGGCGACCGACCGCCGTGTTGCCGAGCACGTCCAGCGTGTACGTGCCGAAGTCGAAGTAGTGCGCCCAGCCCTCGCGCTGGAGCGTGAAGTACGCGGTGAGGTCGTTCGAGCTGAGACCGACCCAGGTGATGTAGGTGAGCAGGCCGAGCGGCGCGGCGAACATCGCGTACAGGGGTCCCGACACCCCGTGCTCGCGCCTGCTCTCCCGCCGGGCGAGGGCCACGATCGCGGCCAGCCCGACCGCGCCGATGAGCGCGGCGGAGGTCGGCCGGTTGAGGCCGGCCACGAAGGCGAGCAGTCCGGCCGCCACCCAGCGGCGCTTCATCACGCAGTAGCAGCACCAGGTGGCTATCGCGACGAAGACCGACTCCGAGTACACCGCCCACTCGACGCCCGCGCCGGGCACCACCGCCCACAGCCCGGCCGCGATCGTGCCCGCCCGCACCCCGGCGAGCGTCGAGATCACGGCGTAGACGCCGGCGGCGGCGACGAAGGAGGCCAGGACGGACACCAGGATCCCGGAGCCGTACAGACCCAGTCCGGTGATCTCGGACGTGCCCCGGATCAGGCCCGGATAGAGGGGGAAGAAGGCGACCGAGTTCTGCTGGACGGTGAACAGTCCGCCGGGTTTGAGCGGTTCCAGCGGGCCCGGGTCGTACCCCTTCTCGGCGACCTGGAGGTACCACCAGCCGTCCCAGGTGGCGAGGACGTCCCACCAGTGGGCGCCGCCGCCGAAGCGCGGGTTCTTCTTCTGGTAGTCGTCGGCCCACTCCAGGAGCCAGGCGAAGACGGTCAGCCCCACGAGCTTGGTGACGCCGTAGAGAAGCAGCGGAGCGAGGTACGGTCGTACACCGTCCGGCAGGGTGAGGCGGCGCAGTCTTGGCGATCGCTCCTCCGGCCCGTCGGGCACGGCGGAGCCCGTCGCCGTCTCGCTGGAAGCCGTGCTCATGGCTGGGGTCCCCCTCGGCCGATCGCCGGACACCCAGGGCGGCACCGCGGTCCGGATGATCGTGATGATCGTGAAGCTTGGTCAAAAAAGAGTGGTCAAGAGTGTGGTCATAAGATCGCAACAGCCTCGCACATGTGCGTCACAGCTTGGGGGAGGACGGGTGGCCGAAGCGCCCCGGACCACGGCCGCGGAGAACGTCCCGTCGGCCGTCCTGTCGGTCGTCATACCCATGTACAACGAGGAAGAGGTCCTTCCCGCGCTGGTCAGCCGGTTGCGCCCGGTCCTCGCGGGCCTCGGCGTCGACTACGAGGTGGTCGCCGTGGACGACGGGAGCACCGACCGCACCGCCGAGCTGCTGGCCGCCTTCCGGCTCGGCTGGCCGGAACTGCGCGTCATCGGCCTGCGCCGCAACTCGGGCCACCAGGCCGCCCTCACCGCGGGCCTGGACCGGGCGGTCGGCGCCTATGTCGTCAGCATCGACGCCGACCTCCAGGACCCGCCCGAGAAGATCGTCGACATGCTCGTGCTGGCCCGCGCCGAGCACCTCGACATCGTGTACGGCATCCGGGCCGACCGGGCCAGCGACAGCGGGTTCAAGCGGTGGACGGCCGGCCTCTACTACCGGCTGGTGCGCCGTCTCGCCGGACCGTCCGTGCCCGCCCAGGCCGGTGACTTCCGGCTGCTGAGCCGGGCCGCCGTGGACGCCCTGAAGGCCCTGCCGGACCAGCAGCGCGTCTACCGCCTCCTGGTGCCCTGGCTGGGCTTCCCCAGCGGCGAGGTCACCTATGAGCGGGCCCCGCGGCCGGCCGGCCAGAGCAAGTACCCGCTCGGCCGGATGATCCGGCTGGCCGTCGACAGCGTCACGGGCTTCTCGGCGGCGCCCCTGCGCATAGCGACCTGGCTGGGCGGCTTCGCCTTCCTGGTCTGCCTGGGGCTGATGGCCTACACCCTGAGCGCCCACGCCTTCCAGCACACCGTCCCCGGCTGGACGTCCCTCTTCATCGGCGTGCTGTTCATCGGCGCGGTCCAGCTGATCTGCGTGGGCCTGCTCGGCGAGTACGTCGGCCGCATCTACACGGCCGTACAGAACCGTCCGACGTATTTCATCGGCCACGACACCGCGACAGAACCCGTGGAACCGACTGAACCGGCCGAACCGGCCGAATCGGCGCAACCGGCCGAACGGGAGGGCTCCGCGGGGTCCTCGGCTCTGGTAGCACAAAGGCCGAGGCAGCGCTCGTGAACCTGCTCGTAAACCTCCGGCGTGTCGACGGCGGAGCTTTTGTTTTGACCGGAGTCAGTGCGCTAGGTACGCTCAGACCTTGTGCCTGGGGTGTGCCCTGGCCCTCGTGCGTGTCTTCAACCGCACATGGGGCCTAAGGAGCGGCCACCGCAATCTGCGCCTCATTCTGCCTCGCGGCGGAAGTCCGCCGGATTCGACACACCCGACCGCGTGGGTCGGAGATGTTCCAGGTTAGCTGTACAAATCGGCACACAGAAACCGGAGAAGTAGTGCCTACGATCCAGCAGCTGGTCCGTAAGGGCCGGCAGGACAAGGTCGAGAAGAACAAGACGCCCGCACTCGAGGGTTCCCCTCAGCGCCGCGGCGTCTGCACGCGTGTGTTCACGACCACCCCGAAGAAGCCGAACTCGGCCCTGCGTAAGGTCGCGCGTGTGCGTCTGACCAGCGGGATCGAGGTCACCGCTTACATTCCGGGTGAGGGACACAACCTGCAGGAGCACTCCATCGTGCTCGTGCGTGGTGGCCGTGTGAAGGACCTGCCGGGTGTTCGCTACAAGATCATCCGCGGCTCCCTCGACACCCAGGGTGTCAAGAACCGCAAGCAGGCCCGCAGCCGCTACGGCGCCAAGAAGGAGAAGTAAAAAATGCCTCGTAAGGGCCCTGCCCCGAAGCGCCCGGTCATCATCGACCCGGTCTACGGTTCTCCTCTTGTCACGTCGCTCATCAACAAGGTGCTGCTGAACGGCAAGCGCTCCACCGCCGAGCGCATCGTCTACGGCGCCATGGAGGGCCTGAAGGAGAAGACCGGCAACGACCCGGTCATCACCCTCAAGCGCGCTCTCGAGAACATCAAGCCGACCATCGAGGTCAAGTCCCGCCGTGTCGGTGGCGCGACCTACCAGGTTCCGGTCGAGGTCAAGCCGGGCCGCGCGAGCACCCTGGCGCTGCGCTGGCTCGTGGGCTACTCCCGCGCCCGTCGCGAGAAGACCATGACCGAGCGCCTGCTCAACGAGCTTCTCGACGCGTCCAACGGCCTCGGCGCCGCTGTGAAGAAGCGCGAGGACACCCACAAGATGGCCGAGTCCAACAAGGCCTTCGCGCACTACCGCTGGTAGTCGCTACCCACGACGAGACCGAGAGAAGACGAAAGCCTTATGGCTACCACTTCACTTGACCTGGCCAAGGTCCGCAACATCGGGATCATGGCCCACATCGACGCGGGCAAGACGACCACCACTGAGCGGATCCTGTTCTACACCGGCGTTTCCTACAAGATCGGTGAGGTCCACGACGGCGCCGCCACCATGGACTGGATGGAGCAGGAGCAGGAGCGTGGCATCACGATCACCTCTGCTGCCACCACCTGTCACTGGCCGCTCGCCGATGTCGACCACACCATCAACATCATCGACACCCCGGGTCACGTCGACTTCACCGTCGAGGTGGAGCGTTCCCTGCGTGTGCTCGACGGCGCTGTGACGGTGTTCGACGGCGTCGCGGGTGTGGAGCCCCAGTCCGAGACCGTGTGGCGTCAGGCGGACCGCTACGGCGTCCCGCGCATCTGCTTCGTCAACAAGCTCGACCGGACCGGTGCGGAGTTCCACCGCTGCGTCGACATGATCAGCAACCGCCTCGGCGCGCAGCCGATCGTGATGCAGCTCCCGATCGGTGCCGAGGCCGACTTCAAGGGCGTCGTCGACCTGGTCACGATGAAGGCCTTCGTGTGGTCCGCCGAGGCGGAGAAGGGCGAGATGTACGACGTCGTCGACATCCCGGCCACCCACACCGAGGCTGCCGAGGAGTACCGCGGCAAGCTCGTCGAGACCGTCGCCGAGAACGACGACGAGATCATGGAGCTGTACCTGGAGGGCCAGGAGCCTTCCGTGGAGCAGCTGTACGCCGCGATCCGTCGTATCACCATCGCGTCCGGCAAGTCCGCCGACACCACCGTCACCCCGGTGTTCTGCGGTACCGCGTTCAAGAACAAGGGCGTTCAGCCCCTGCTCGACGCGGTCGTTCGCTACCTCCCCTCGCCGCTCGACGTCGAGGCCATCGAGGGCCACGCCGTGAACGACGCGGAGGAGATCGTCAAGCGCAAGCCGTCCGACGACGAGCCGCTGTCGGCGCTGGCGTTCAAGATCATGAGCGACCCGCACCTCGGCAAGCTCACCTTCGTCCGGGTCTACTCGGGCCGCCTGGAGTCCGGCACTGCCGTGCTGAACTCCGTCAAGGGCAAGAAGGAGCGCATCGGCAAGATCTACCGCATGCACGCGAACAAGCGTGAGGAGATCGCGTCGGTCGGCGCCGGCGACATCGTCGCCGTCATGGGTCTGAAGCAGACCACGACCGGCGAGACGCTGTGCGACGACAAGCAGCCCGTGATCCTGGAGTCCATGGACTTCCCGGCTCCGGTCATCCAGGTCGCCATCGAGCCCAAGTCGAAGGGCGACCAGGAGAAGCTGGGCATCGCGATCCAGCGCCTGGCCGAGGAGGACCCGTCGTTCCAGGTCCACTCGGACGAGGAGACCGGCCAGACCATCATCGGTGGCATGGGCGAGCTGCACCTCGAGGTGCTGGTCGACCGGATGCGCCGTGAGTTCCGCGTCGAGGCCAACGTCGGCAAGCCGCAGGTCGCCTACCGCGAGACCATCCGCAAGGCGGTCGACCGGGTCGACTACACGCACAAGAAGCAGACCGGTGGTACCGGCCAGTTCGCGAAGGTGCAGATCGCGATCGAGCCCATCGAGGGCGGCGACGCGTCGTACGAGTTCGTGAACAAGGTGACCGGTGGTCGTATCCCGAAGGAGTACATCCCTTCGGTCGACGCCGGTGCGCAGGAGGCCATGCAGTTCGGCATCCTCGCCGGTTACGAGATGACCGGCGTGCGCGTCACCCTGCTCGACGGTGGCTACCACGAGGTGGACTCCTCCGAGCTCGCCTTCAAGATCGCCGGTTCGCAGGCCTTCAAGGAGGCCGCGCGCAAGGCCAGCCCCGTGCTGCTCGAGCCGATGATGGCCGTCGAGGTCACCACGCCCGAGGACTACATGGGCGAGGTCATCGGCGACATCAACTCCCGCCGTGGTCAGATCCAGGCCATGGAGGAGCGCATGGGCGCCCGGATCGTCAAGGGCCTGGTGCCCCTGTCGGAGATGTTCGGGTACGTCGGCGACCTCCGCAGCAAGACCTCGGGTCGCGCAAGCTACTCGATGCAGTTCGACTCCTACGCCGAGGTTCCCCGGAACGTCGCCGAGGAGATCATCGCGAAGGCCAAGGGCGAGTAACGCACTCCGTTCACACGCTTTAGGCTTGACTCCGGAGCCTTCGGGGCATCCACCCAGGTTCGTCACCGTTCATGGGTGTGTGCCCCGGGCCCGGGCTTTGACAGCAAAGATCACCTGGCGCCGATGAAGTAAGGCGTACCAGAACCACTCCCAGGAGGACCCCAGTGGCGAAGGCGAAGTTCGAGCGGACTAAGCCGCACGTCAACATCGGCACCATCGGTCACATCGACCACGGTAAGACGACCCTCACGGCCGCCATTACCAAGGTGCTGCACGACAAGTACCCGGACCTGAACGAGGCCTCGGCCTTCGACCAGATCGACAAGGCTCCCGAAGAGCGCCAGCGCGGTATCACCATCTCCATCGCGCACGTCGAGTACCAGACGGAGACGCGTCACTACGCGCACGTCGACTGCCCGGGTCACGCGGACTACATCAAGAACATGATCACCGGTGCGGCCCAGATGGACGGCGCCATCCTCGTGGTCGCCGCCACCGACGGCCCGATGCCGCAGACCAAGGAGCACGTGCTCCTGGCCCGCCAGGTCGGCGTTCCGTACATCGTCGTCGCCCTGAACAAGGCCGACATGGTGGACGACGAGGAGATCCTGGAGCTCGTCGAGCTCGAGGTCCGTGAGCTCCTCTCCGAGTACGAGTTCCCGGGCGACGACCTGCCGGTCGTCAAGGTCTCCGCGCTCAAGGCGCTCGAGGGCGACCCGGAGTGGGCGAACACCGTCCTCGAGCTCATGGCCGCCGTCGACGAGTCGATCCCGCAGCCGGAGCGCGACGTCGACAAGGCGTTCCTCATGCCGATCGAGGACGTCTTCACGATCACCGGTCGCGGTACGGTCGTCACCGGCCGTATCGAGCGTGGTGTCCTGAAGGTCAACGAGACCGTCGACATCATCGGCATCAAGACCGAGAAGACCACCACCACGGTCACCGGCATCGAGATGTTCCGCAAGCTGCTCGACGAGGGCCAGGCCGGTGAGAACGTCGGTCTGCTGCTCCGCGGCATCAAGCGCGAGGACGTCGAGCGCGGCCAGGTCATCATCAAGCCGGGCTCGGTCACCCCGCACACCGAGTTCGAGGCGCAGGCCTACATCCTGTCCAAGGACGAGGGTGGCCGCCACACGCCGTTCTTCAACAACTACCGTCCGCAGTTCTACTTCCGTACGACGGACGTGACGGGCGTTGTGACCCTCCCCGAGGGCACCGAGATGGTCATGCCGGGTGACAACACCGAGATGTCGGTGCAGCTCATCCAGCCCATCGCGATGGAAGAGGGCCTGAAGTTCGCCATCCGTGAGGGTGGCCGCACGGTCGGCGCCGGCCAGGTCATCAAGATCACCAAGTAAGTCCGGTGATCGACCTGGTGGCTCCAGCCTGAGCTGAGCACCTGAGAGGGCCCGTACGACTCCGGTCGTACGGGCCCTTTCGCGTGCGCACACGGCCCGCTCAGGCGTGTTCGGCCGCTGCGGGCTGCGCGCGATGAGGCCGCCCGGCACCGGGTTCCGGTGCCGACGGCAGACGAATCTCCGCCCAGACCGTCTTGCGCGGACGCCGTCCCTCGGTCACTCCCCAGCGGTCGGCGAGCGCGTCCACGAGGACCAGTCCCCGGCCTGATTCGCCGTCGCCGGCGGCCTGCCGGAGGCACGGCATCCGGTCACCGCACGTGTCCGTGACCTCGATGCGGAGGGCGTCGCCGATGACGTACATGAGGAGCTGGAAGTCGCGTCCGGCGACACGGCCGTGGGTGACCGCGTTGGCCGCCAGCTCGGCCACGATGTGGTCCGCCGGCTCCAAGGGGAGGCCCCAGGAGCGGAGTTGCTCGACGGCCAGCAGACGGGCGAGACGGGCGCCGCGGGGTGTGGGGGACAGACGCACCTCGAAGTTGCGGACGGGGGAGGCGGGTCGGTGGGTTTCCTGGATCACGTCACTCAGGGTGGCGTCGCATGCTTACCGTTAACAGTGACAGCGCGGTTGCGTAGAGTCACTGTCCAGCTCTTGTCCGGCCGTGTCGAGGCTTGTCGAGGGCGGGTGCGACGGAGGGGTGCGGGATGTCGGTCGACGAGCAGGCGGTACGGCTCAAGAGCGAGGCGGACGAGCCGGGTTGGGAGGTGGACCCGGACGACGAGTGGGGCGTCGCGGTGGTCGCCACGGTGGGGCGGCAGCTGAGGCTGCGGCGCGAGGCGGTGGGAATGCGCGTCGCCGACTTCGCGGTGGCGGTGGGGTACGGCGAGGACATGGTCTACAAGATCGAGAGCGGGAAGAGGATCCCGCGGCCCGAGTATCTGGAGAGGGCGGACGAGATCCTGGGGGCGGGGGGCTTGCTCTCGGCCATGGGGGAGGACGTGGACAAGGTCCGGTACCCCAAGAAGGTGCGGGACTTGGCGGATATCGAGGCGCGGGCGGTGGAGATCGGGCTGTATCTGTGCAACAGCATCAGCGGGCTATTGCAGACCCGGGAGCATGCCCGAGCCGTGATCGAGGCGGCTCAGCCCCCGTACTCGGAAAGTGAGGTCGAGCGCATGGTGGCCGCTCGGCTGGCCCGACAGTCGATCTTCGAGCGGGACCCGGCGCCTGCGCTCGGCTTCGTGCTGGAAGAGGCACTGCTGCGACGCCCCCTCGGAGGCACAATGGTCTGGCGACGCCAACTCGAACGCCTGTTGGAGGTAGGTCGGTTGCGCAACGTCACACTCCAGGTGATGCCGACGCACAGCGAGGTTCACTCTGGCTTGGACGGCAAGATCGAGGTGTTGAAGTTCGAGGACGGCACGGCTGTGGGGCGCTCCGACGGTGCGTTCAACGGTCGGCCCGTCTCCGACCTGAAGCAGCTTCGCATCCTGGAACTGCGGTACAGCACCATCCGGGCTCAGGCTCTCCCGCCTCGGGAGTCCGCCACCTTTATCGAGCAATTGCTGGGAGCGACATGATCCGGGACCTGGTGTGGGTCAAGAGCAGCTACAGCGACGGCAACGACGGCGAATCCTGCGTCGAAGTCGCCACTACCCCCGCCGCCATCCACGTCCGTGACTCCAAGAACCCGGAGGACGGACCCACCTTCCAGGTCGCCTCCGCCGCCTGGGCTGCCTTCATCGCCGCGGCGCCCCTCAACTGCGCTCTGTTTCCTGGCGCGACGCGCCGAGGTGGCCCTCAGGGGGCTGCTGCTCGTGCTGTCCGCCCGGCGGGCTCCCGCGGGGCGCGGGCGGGCCGCAGACGGGCGTGGGGCCCTGCGTGGGGGCGCTGGAGCCCCGGTGAGCCGCCGCCCTGCGGCTACTGCGTCTGGCGCTGTCCGCACGCCCCGCCGGGAGCGGCGCCCTCGGGGGATGACGCGCAGGCCGCACAGGACGTGCGCCGCGTTTGACCTACATCACTCCCGGGGTATTCTCTCCGGCTCGATTGGCGGAGGGTGTGCCCCATATGGCAGACTGTCCGAGTTGCTCGGTCGAGTGTTGATGCTGCGCGCCTCCCGCCGGGAGGACCGGAAGCGAGTCCCACAGTACTCGTCGCCCTAACTGCCTGATGGCAGCGCTGGGGCGGACGTACGGGAATCTTTCGGGAAGTGTCAGTGCAGCGCCGACCAGGCACCCGGTGGACCTTTCGTCCCCGGCTTGCGGTTCCGGAAGGGCCGTGCTTTCCCAGCAGGGATGTTCGAACAAGGGGCATCTGTGTCGGTGACAGCGCGACACACCCGACCGCGTGGGTCGGAGAACGAGTAACGGGAACACCCGGTTCCAGAGCGTTAAAAGAGACAGGACTACTGAGTAGCCATGGCGGGACAGAAGATCCGCATCCGGCTCAAGGCCTACGACCACGAGGTCATCGACTCCTCGGCGAAGAAGATCGTCGAGACGGTGACGCGTACTGGTGCGTCGGTCGCGGGCCCGGTGCCGCTGCCCACTGAGAAGAACGTGTACTGCGTCATCAAGTCGCCGCACAAGTACAAGGACTCGCGCGAGCACTTCGAGATGCGCACGCACAAGCGCCTGATCGACATTCTCGACCCGACTCCCAAGACCGTTGACTCTCTGATGCGACTCGACCTCCCGGCCGGTGTCGACATCGAGATCAAGCTTTAGGGGCCGGTGATCTGAGAATGGCTAAGCAGATCAAGGGCATCCTGGGCGAGAAGCTCGGCATGACGCAGGTGTGGGACGAGAACAACCGTGTTGTTCCGGTCACCGTCGTCAAGGCCAGCCCCAATGTCGTGACCCAGGTCCGCACGAACGACGTGGACGGCTACGAGTCGGTCCAGATCGCCTTCGGCGAGATCGACCCGCGCAAGGTGAACAAGCCCCTCAAGGGTCACTTCGCCAAGGCCGACGTCACGCCCCGTCGCCACCTCGTCGAGATCCGGACGGCCGATGCCGCCGAGTACACGCTCGGTCAGGAAATCACCGCCGAGGTCTTCGAGGCCGGCGTCAAGGTCGACGTGACCGGCAAGAGCAAGGGCAAGGGCTTCGCCGGTGTCATGAAGCGTCACAACTTCAAGGGCCTCGGCGCCGGACACGGCACCCAGCGCAAGCACCGCTCGCCCGGTTCCATCGGTGGCTGCGCCACCCCGGGCCGCGTGTTCAAGGGCCTCCGCATGGCGGGTCGCATGGGCAACGAGCGTGTCACCACCCAGAACCTGACCGTCCACGCCGTTGACGCGGAGAAGGGTCTGCTGCTCATCAAGGGCGCCGTCCCCGGTCCGAACGGCGGCCTCGTCCTGGTCCGCACCGCGGCCAAGGGGGCCTGAGGTACCGATGAGCACTGTTGACATCCTTTCGCCTGCAGGCGAGAAGACCGGAAGCGTCGAGCTCCCCGCGGAGATCTTCGGCGTGGAGAAGGTCAGCATCCCGCTGATCCACCAGGTCGTCGTCGCGCAGAACGCGGCTGCCCGTCAGGGCACGCACAAGACCAAGACCCGCGGCGAGGTTCGTGGTGGCGGTAAGAAGCCTTACCGTCAGAAGGGCACCGGCCGTGCGCGCCAGGGCTCTACCCGCGCGCCCCAGTTCGCCGGCGGTGGCGTCGTCCACGGCCCGCAGCCGCGTGACTACTCCCAGCGGACCCCGAAGAAGATGAAGGCTGCCGCTCTGCGTCACGCCCTCACCGACCGGGCCCGCCACAACCGCATTCACGTCGTCACCGGCGTGATCGAGGGCGAGACCCCCTCCACGAAGGCCGCTCGTTCGCTGTTCGGCAAGATCTCGGAGCGCAAGAACCTGCTCCTGGTCGTCGACCGCGCCGACGAGGCCGCGTGGCTGTCCGCCCGCAACCTGCCCCAGGTGCACATCCTGGAGCCGGGCCAGCTGAACACGTACGACGTGATCGTCTCGGACGACGTGGTCTTCACCCAGGCCGCTCTCGAGTCCTTCGTCGCCGGCCCGAAGGCCAACGACACCGAAGGGAGTGACGCCTGATGGCTACGCGTCACCCGAGCATCGCCCCCAAGGCCGCCAAGGCCGCCAAGGCCGCGCGCGTCGCCAAGGCGAAGCGCCACGAGGCCGAGGGCAAGAACACCGTCGTCACCGCGCCCAGCAAGGCGTACACGGACCCCCGTGACGTGCTGCTGAAGCCGGTCGTGTCGGAGAAGAGCTACGCGCTCCTCGACGAGAACAAGTACACGTTCATCGTCGACCCGAACGCCAACAAGACCCAGATCAAGCAGGCCGTCCAGGCGGTCTTCTCGGTCAAGGTCACCGGGGTCAACACGATCAACCGCCAGGGCAAGCGCAAGCGCACCAAGACCGGTTTCGGTCAGCGTGCCGGCACCAAGCGCGCGATCGTGACCCTTGCTGAGGGCGACCGTATCGACATCTTCGGCGGTCCGACCGCCTAAGGGCGGTCCGGATCGTCCGATATCGGACGAGGACTGAAAAATGGGAATCCGCAAGTACAAGCCGACTACGCCGGGCCGTCGTGGCTCCAGCGTCGCCGACTTCGTCGAGGTCACGCGGTCCACGCCGGAGAAGTCGCTGGTCCGCCCGCTGCACAGCAAGGGCGGCCGTAACAACGCCGGTCGTGTGACCGTTCGCCACCAGGGTGGCGGACACAAGCGCGCCTTCCGAGTGATCGACTTCCGTCGTCACGACAAGGACGGCGTGCCGGCGAAGGTCGCGCACATCGAGTACGACCCCAACCGCACCGCGCGCATCGCGCTGCTGCACTACGCGGACGGCGAGAAGCGCTACATCCTCGCCCCGCGCAACCTGCAGCAGGGCGACCGCGTCGAGAACGGTCCCGGGGCCGACATCAAGCCGGGCAACAACCTGGCGCTCCGCAACATCCCGGTCGGTACCACGATCCACGCGATCGAGCTCCGTCCGGGTGGCGGCGCCAAGTTCGCCCGCTCCGCCGGTACCTCCGTGCAGCTGCTCGCGAAGGAGGGCTCGATGGCCCACCTCCGCATGCCGTCCGGTGAGATCCGCCTGGTCGACCAGCGCTGCCGCGCCACGGTCGGCGAGGTCGGCAATGCCGAGCAGAGCAACATCAACTGGGGCAAGGCCGGCCGTAAGCGCTGGCTGGGCGTCCGCCCGACCGTTCGCGGTGTGGCGATGAACCCGGTTGACCACCCCCACGGTGGTGGTGAGGGCAAGACCTCCGGTGGTCGCCACCCGGTCAGCCCCTGGGGTCAGAAGGAGGGTCGTACTCGTTCGCCGAAGAAGGCTTCGAACAAGTACATCGTCCGCCGCCGCAAGACGAACAAGAAGCGCTAGGAGCGGGTTTAGATGCCGCGCAGTCTCAAGAAGGGGCCCTTCGTCGACGACCACCTTGTAAAGAAGGTGGACGCCCAGAACGAAGCCGGTTCCAAGAACGTCATCAAGACCTGGTCCCGTCGCTCGATGATCATCCCGGCCATGCTGGGCCACACGATCGCGGTGCACAACGGCAAGACCCACATTCCGGTGTTTGTCACCGAGTCGATGGTCGGCCACAAGCTCGGCGAGTTCTCGCCGACGCGCACCTTCCGGGGTCACGTCAAGGACGACCGGAAGTCGAAGCGCCGCTAACGCGGGGTGGAATGACCATGACAGACACTGGAAGGACAACCATGGAAGCCAGGGCCCAGGCGCGGTACATCCGCGTCACGCCCATGAAGGCCCGCCGGGTGGTGGACCTTATCCGTGGCATGGACGCCACGGAGGCTCAGGCGGTCCTGCGTTTCGCCCCGCAGGCCGCGAGCGTGCCGGTCGGCAAGGTGCTTGACAGCGCCATCGCCAACGCCGCGCACAACTACGACCACACCGACGCCGACAGCCTCTTCATCTCCGAGGCGTACGTCGACGAGGGTCCGACCCTGAAGCGGTTCCGTCCGCGCGCCCAGGGCCGCGCGTACCGGATCCGCAAGCGGACCAGCCACATCACCGTGGTCCTCAGCAGCAAGGAAGGATCCCGGTAATGGGCCAGAAGGTTAACCCGCATGGGTTCCGGCTCGGCATCACCACGGACTTCAAGTCCCGTTGGTACGCCGACAAGTCGTACAAGGAATACGTCGGAGAAGACGTCGCCATCCGTCGGATGATGACGTCCGGCATGGAGCGCGCCGGCATCTCGAAGGTTGAGATCGAGCGCACCCGTGACCGCGTGCGTGTGGACATCCACACCGCTCGCCCGGGCATCGTCATCGGCCGCCGCGGCGCCGAGGCCGACCGTATCCGCGGCGACCTGGAGAAGCTGACCAAGAAGCAGGTCCAGCTGAACATCCTCGAGGTCAAGAACCCCGAGGTCGACGCTCAGCTGGTGGCTCAGGCCGTCGCCGAGCAGCTCTCCTCCCGCGTCTCCTTCCGTCGCGCCATGCGTAAGAGCATGCAGTCGGCGATGAAGGCGGGCGCCAAGGGCATCAAGATCCAGTGCGGTGGCCGCCTCGGCGGCGCCGAGATGTCCCGCTCGGAGTTCTACCGCGAGGGCCGTGTGCCCCTGCACACGCTCCGCGCGAACGTGGACTACGGCTTCTTCGAGGCCAAGACGACCTTCGGCCGCATCGGCGTGAAGGTCTGGATCTACAAGGGCGATGTCAAGAACATCGCCGAGGTCCGCGCCGAGAACGCTGCTGCCCGCGCCGGCAACCGCCCGGCCCGTGGTGGCGGCGGCGCCGACCGCCCGGCCCGTGGTGGTGGCCGTGGTGGCGAGCGTGGCGGTCGCGGTCGCAAGCCGCAGCAGGCTCCCGCTGCCGAGGCCCCCAAGGCCGAGGCTCCGGCGGCCGCTCCGGCTGAGAGCACCGGAACGGAGGCCTGACCGACATGCTGATCCCCCGTAGGGTCAAGCACCGCAAGCAGCACCACCCGAAGCGCCGTGGTCAGGCCAAGGGCGGTACGACGGTCTCGTTCGGCGAGTACGGCATTCAGGCCCTCACGCCGGCGTACGTCACCAACCGCCAGATCGAGGCGGCCCGTATCGCGATGACCCGCCACATCAAGCGTGGCGGCAAGGTCTGGATCAACATCTACCCGGACCGCCCGCTCACGAAGAAGCCTGCCGAGACCCGCATGGGTTCCGGTAAGGGTTCTCCGGAGTGGTGGATCGCGAACGTGCACCCGGGACGGGTCATGTTCGAGCTGTCCTACCCCAACGAGAAGATCGCCCGTGAGGCCCTCACTCGCGCAGCCCACAAGCTGCCGATGAAGTGCCGGATCGTCAAGCGCGAGGCAGGTGAAGCGTGATGTCGGCCGGTACCAAGGCGTCCGAGCTGCGCGAACTGGGTGACGAGGAGCTTCTTGCGAAGCTTCGCGAAGCCAAGGAAGAGCTGTTCAACCTCCGCTTCCAGGCGGCGACGGGTCAGCTCGAGAACCACGGTCGGCTCAAGGCCGTCCGTAAGGACATCGCGCGGATCTACACCCTGATGCGTGAGCGCGAGCTGGGCATCGAGACGGTGGAGAGCGCCTGATGAGTGAGAACAACGTGACTGAGCAGACTGCAGAGGCCCGCGGCTTCCGCAAGACCCGTGAGGGTCTGGTCGTCAGCGACAAGATGGACAAGACCGTCGTCGTCGCCGTCGAGGACCGTGTGAAGCACGCGCTGTACGGCAAGGTCATCCGCCGTACGAACAAGCTCAAGGCCCACGACGAGCAGAACGCTGCGGGCGTCGGCGACCGTGTCCTCCTCGCGGAGACCCGGCCGCTGTCCGCGACGAAGCGCTGGCGCGTCGTCGAGATCCTCGAGAAGGCCAAGTAATTCCTGCGGCAAACCCCGCAGGTCAGTTCCGCCAGGCTCGGCAGGGGCTCTCCTCGTGAAGAGGCGGCCCCTGCCGGGAACCGGCAGACAAACAGGAGATAGACGTGATCCAGCAGGAGTCGCGACTGCGCGTCGCCGACAACACTGGTGCGAAGGAAATCCTTTGCATCCGTGTGCTCGGTGGCTCCGGTCGCCGCTACGCGGGCATCGGTGACGTCATCGTCGCCACCGTCAAGGACGCGATCCCCGGCGGCAACGTGAAGAAGGGTGACGTCATCAAGGCGGTCATCGTTCGCACCGTCAAGGAGCGCCGCCGTCCGGACGGCTCGTACATCCGCTTCGACGAGAACGCCGCTGTCATTCTGAAGAACGACGGCGACCCTCGTGGCACCCGCATCTTCGGCCCGGTCGGCCGGGAGCTGCGCGAGAAGAAGTTCATGAAGATCATCTCGCTGGCTCCGGAGGTGCTGTAAGCATGAAGATCAAGAAGGGCGACCTGGTCCAGGTCATCACGGGCAAGGACAAGGGCAAGCAGGGCAAGGTCATCGCGGCCTTCCCCCGCGAGGACCGCGTCCTGGTCGAGGGTGTCAACCGGGTCAAGAAGCACACGAAGGCCGGTCCGACCGCCAAGGGCTCCCAGGCCGGCGGCATCGTGACCACCGAGGCCCCGATCCACGTGTCCAACGTTCAGCTGGTCGTGGAGAAGGACGGCAACAAGGTCGTCACGCGCGTCGGTTACCGCTTCGACGACGAGGGCAACAAGATCCGCGTTGCCAAGCGGACGGGTGAGGACATCTGATGGCTACCACCACGACTCCGCGTCTCAAGACGAAGTACCGCGAGGAGATCGCGGGCAAGCTGCGTGAGGAGTTCTCCTACGAGAACGTCATGCAGATCCCCGGCCTCGTCAAGATCGTGGTCAACATGGGTGTCGGCGACGCCGCCCGTGACTCGAAGCTCATGGACGGTGCCGTCCGTGACCTGACCACCATCACCGGTCAGAAGCCGGCCATCACCAAGGCCCGCAAGTCCATCGCGCAGTTCAAGCTGCGTGAGGGTCAGCCGATCGGTGCCCACGTCACGCTTCGTGGCGACCGCATGTGGGAGTTCCTGGACCGCACCCTGTCGCTCGCGCTGCCGCGCATCCGCGACTTCCGTGGTCTGTCCCCCAAGCAGTTCGACGGCCGTGGCAACTACACCTTCGGTCTCACGGAGCAGGTCATGTTCCACGAGATCGACCAGGACAAGATCGACCGTGTCCGGGGTATGGACATCACCGTGGTCACCACGGCGACCAACGACGCTGAGGGCCGTGCGCTCCTTCGTCACCTCGGCTTCCCCTTCAAGGAGGCGTGAGCGAGATGGCGAAGAAGGCTCTGATCGCAAAGGCTGCTCGCAAGCCCAAGTTCGCTGTGCGCGCGTACAACCGCTGCCAGCGTTGCGGCCGTCCCCACTCCGTGTACCGCAAGTTCGGCCTCTGCCGTGTGTGCCTTCGTGAGATGGCTCACCGTGGAGAGCTGCCGGGCGTGACCAAGAGCTCCTGGTAATCCCCTTATTTAGGGGTCCCGGAGTCTCTCGGTAAGCAATGGGCGTGTCAGGCGCCCACCTCTCCATGGCTTAGGCTGGGAGGGTTGGGCGTCCTGACGGTCGCCCGTACGACTTACTACGCCGTAGGTCCACCGCGCCGCACCCGTCCCGTCTCGGATCGGGGAGAGGGATGGCGCACCAGGAAACCCCGGCGAGAGAGGCCACAGGCCAATTCATGACCATGACTGATCCGATCGCAGACATGCTTACGCGTCTGCGGAACGCGAACTCGGCGTACCACGACTCCGTGACGATGCCGGCATCGAAGATCAAGTCTCACATCGCGGAGATCCTCCAGCAGGAGGGCTTCATCACGGGCTGGAAGGTCGAGGACGCCGAGGTCGGCAAGAACCTCGTTCTCGAGCTGAAGTTCGGCCCGAACCGTGAGCGCTCCATCGCGGGCATCAAGCGGATCTCCAAGCCCGGTCTCCGGGTTTACGCGAAGTCCACCTCCCTGCCCAAGGTGCTTGGCGGCCTCGGCGTGGCGATCATCTCCACGTCGCACGGTCTCCTCACCGACAAGCAGGCCGGCAAGAAGGGCGTAGGCGGAGAAGTTCTCGCCTACGTCTGGTAACGGAAGGGAACGGAGGAAACAGCTATGTCGCGCATTGGCAAGCTCCCCATCACGGTTCCCGCCGGTGTGGACGTCACCATCGACGGCCAGACGGTCGCGGTCAAGGGCCCCAAGGGCTCGCTGACCCACACCGTCGTTTCGCCGATCGAGATCGCCAAGGGTGAGGACGGCGTTCTGAACGTCACCCGCCCCAACGACGAGCGTCAGAGCAAGGCCCTGCACGGCCTGTCCCGCACGCTGGTGGCGAACATGATCACCGGCGTGACCCAGGGTTACGTGAAGAAGCTCGAGATCAGTGGTGTCGGTTACCGCGTGACCGCGAAGGGTTCGAACCTCGAGTTCGCGCTCGGTTACAGCCACCCGATCCTGGTCGAGGCCCCCGAGGGAATCTCCTTCAAGGTCGAGAACCCCACGCGGTTCTCGGTCGAGGGCATCGACAAGCAGAAGGTCGGCGAGGTTGCGGCCAACATCCGCAAGCTGCGCAAGCCCGACCCGTACAAGGCCAAGGGTGTCAAGTACGAGGGCGAAGTCATCCGCCGCAAGGTCGGAAAGGCGGGTAAGTAAGCCATGGCATACGGACAGAAGATCCTGAAGGGCGACGCCTACAAGCGCGCCGCGATCAAGCGCCGTCACATCCGGATCCGCAAGCGGATCAACGGTACGGCGGAGCGTCCTCGTCTGGTCGTTACCCGCTCGAACCGCCACATCGTGGCCCAGGTGATCGACGACATCAAGGGTCACACCCTGGCGTCGGCGTCCACCCTGGACACGTCGGTCCGCGGTGGCGAGGGCGACAAGTCCTCGCAGGCCAAGCAGGTCGGCGCGCTTGTCGCCGAGCGTGCCAAGGCCGCCGGTGTCGAGACCGTCGTGTTCGACCGTGGTGGTAACCAGTACGCCGGGCGCATCGCCGCTCTGGCGGACGCCGCCCGCGAGGCCGGGCTCAAGTTCTGAGCCTCCGTAGCTAGCGGAAACAGAGAGAGGTAATTCCAATGGCTGGACCCCAGCGCCGCGGTGGCGGTGCCGGTGGCGGCGAGCGGCGGGACCGGAAGGGCCGTGACGGCGGCGCAGCTGCCGCCGAGAAGACCGCGTACGTTGAGCGCGTCGTCGCGATCAACCGCGTCGCCAAGGTTGTGAAGGGTGGTCGTCGCTTCAGCTTCACCGCGCTGGTCGTGGTGGGCGATGGTGACGGCACCGTGGGTGTCGGTTACGGCAAGGCCAAGGAGGTGCCGGCCGCGATCGCCAAGGGTGTTGAAGAGGCCAAGAAGCACTTCTTCAAGGTCCCCCGTATCCAGGGCACCATCCCGCACCCGATCACGGGCGAGAAGGCCGCGGGCGTCGTCCTGCTCAAGCCTGCTTCCCCCGGTACCGGCGTTATCGCCGGTGGCCCGGTGCGTGCTGTGCTCGAGTGCGCCGGCGTTCACGACATCCTGTCGAAGTCGCTCGGCTCGTCCAACGCGATCAACATCGTGCACGCGACCGTGGAGGCCCTGAAGGGTCTGCAGCGTCCCGAGGAGATCGCGGCCCGCCGCGGTCTGCCCCTCGAGGACGTCGCTCCCGCGGCTCTGCTTCGTGCGCGTGCCGGGGCTGGTGCGTAATGGCTCAGCTCAAGATCACGCAGACGAAGTCGTACATCGGCAGCAAGCAGAACCACCGTGACACCCTTCGTTCGCTCGGGCTCAAGCGCCTGAACGACGTGGTCGTCAAGGAGGATCGTCCCGAGTTCCGCGGCATGGTGCACACCGTCCGCCACCTCGTGACGGTCGAGGAGGTCGACTGATCATGGCGGAGAACAACCCGCTCAAGATCCACAACCTCCGTCCCGCCCCGGGCGCCAAGACCGCCAAGACCCGTGTGGGTCGTGGTGAGGCGTCGAAGGGTAAGACGGCCGGTCGTGGTACCAAGGGCACGAAGGCCCGTTACCAGGTTCCGGAGCGCTTCGAGGGTGGGCAGATGCCCCTCCACATGCGTCTTCCGAAGCTCAAGGGCTTCAAGAACCCGTTCAAGACCGAGTTCCAGGTCGTGAACCTCGACAAGCTGGCCGCGCTGTACCCGGAGGGTGGCGAGGTCACCGTCGAGGGTCTCGTCGCCAAGGGTGCCGTTCGCAAGAACAGCCTCGTCAAGGTCCTCGGCCAGGGCGAGATCTCCGTCGCGCTGCAGGTTTCGGTTGACGCCGTTTCCGGCTCCGCCAAGGAGAAGATCACCGCCGCCGGCGGTACCGTCACCGAGCTCATCTGAACATCTCAGGTGACTCGATGACTTGAGCGATCCCGACCGGGGATACCCCACAAATGGGGTATCCCCGGTTGGTCGTTCCTAGGGCGGCTATGTCGCGGGTAAGGTGACCTGCGCTGCCCATTTTTCACAAGGTTCTCTCAAGAGGGCACCTTGAGCGGCAGTCGACCGTTACTCATGTCGTTGCTCTTAGTCGTTGTTCTTATTGGACCCTCAAGACCGTCACCCTTGACGCAGATGCGCGGGGGTCGCAGGAGGCACCGTGCTCACCGCGTTCGCCCGGGCGTTCAAGACGCCCGACCTGCGCAAGAAGCTCCTCATCACGCTCGGGATCATCGTGATCTACCGGGTCGGCACGCACATTCCGATCCCCGGTGTCGACTACACGTCCGTCCAGCGGTGTGTGGACGAGGCGTCCGGCAACCAGGGCCTCTTCGGTCTGGTGAACATGTTCAGCGGCGGTGCGCTGCTGCAGATCACCATCTTCGCGCTGGGCATCATGCCGTACATCACGGCGAGCATCATCCTTCAGCTGCTCACCGTGGTCATCCCGCGTCTGGAAGCCCTGAAGAAGGAGGGCTCGGCCGGCACGGCGAAGATCACGCAGTACACGCGTTACCTCACCGTGGCGCTCGCCATCCTGCAGGGCACCGGCCTCGTGGCCACCGCCCGCAGCGGTGCCCTGTTCTCCGGTTGCACGGTCGCGTCGAGCATCGTCCCGGACCGCGCGATCTTCACCACCATCACCATGGTCATCTGCATGACCGCCGGTACCGCCATGGTCATGTGGCTCGGTGAGATCATCACCGACCGCGGCATCGGCAACGGCATGTCGATCCTCATGTTCATCTCGATCGCCGCGACCTTCCCCTCGGCCCTGTGGGCCATCAAGAAGCAGGGCACGCTGGCGGACGGCTGGATCGAGTTCGGCACGGTCATCCTGGTCGGTCTGGTCATGGTCGGCCTGGTGGTCTTCGTCGAGCAGGCCCAGCGCCGGATCCCCGTGCAGTACGCGAAGCGCATGATCGGCCGCCGGTCCTACGGCGGTACCTCTACGTACATCCCGCTCAAGGTGAACCAGGCCGGTGTGATCCCGGTCATCTTCGCCTCGTCGCTGCTCTACATCCCGGCTCTCGTCGCCCAGTTCTCCGGCGGTCAGTCCAGCTGGAAGACCTGGATCGAGACCAACCTGACAAAGGGTGACCACCCGATCTACATCAGCATGTACTTCTTGCTGATCGTTTTCTTCGCGTTCTTCTATGTGGCGATCTCCTTCAACCCCGAGGAAGTCGCCGACAACATGAAGAAGTATGGTGGCTTCATCCCGGGCATCCGGGCTGGCCGACCGACCGCTGAGTACCTGTCGTACGTACTCAACCGGATCACCTGGCCGGGTTCGCTGTATCTGGGTCTGATCGCTCTTGTACCGACGATGGCGTTGGTTGGCTTCGGGGCAAGCCAGAACTTCCCGTTCGGTGGTACCAGCATCCTGATCATCGTGGGTGTCGGTCTCGAAACGGTGAAGCAGATCGAGAGCCAGCTCCAGCAGCGCAATTACGAAGGGTTCCTCCGCTGATGCGTATCGTCCTCGTCGGGCCGCCGGGCGCCGGAAAGGGAACGCAGGCCACACGTCTGGCCGAGAAGCTGCGCGTTCCCCACATCTCCACGGGCGACCTGTTCCGCGCCAACATCAGCCAGCAGACGGAGCTCGGGAAACTCGCGAAGTCCTACATGGACGCCGGCAACCTCGTCCCCGACGAGGTGACCATCGCCATGGCCAAGGACCGTATGGAGCAGCCGGACGCCGAGCGCGGCTTCCTGCTGGACGGTTTCCCGCGCAATGTCTCGCAGGCCGAGGCGCTGGACGAGCTTCTCACCACCGAGGGCATCAAGCTGGACGCGGTACTGGACCTGGAGGCCCCCGAGGAGGAGGTCGTCAAGCGGATCGCCGGCCGGCGCATCTGCCGCAACGACTCCGCCCACGTCTTCCACGTGACGTACAAGAAGCCGGCGCAGGACGACGTCTGTGACGTCTGCGGCGGCGAGCTGTACCAGCGGGACGACGACACCGAGGAAACGGTCCGCACGCGGCTCGAGGTCTACCACACGCAGACCGAGCCGATCATCGACTACTACAAGGCGCAGGGCCTGGTCGTGACCATCGAGGCCATGGGCCCGGTGGACGAGGTCACCGGCCGTGCGCTGGCGGCGCTGAAGCGCGAGGGCGACGACCAGTAGTCGTCGTCCGGGTACGGCCGTGGAGTCCTTCCGGACACCACGGCCGTACTGTTGTGTACATACGTAACCGACCGACCCCTGAGTGACGGAGAGCGCAGGCCCCCCATGGTGCAGATCAAGAGCCCCGAGCAGATCGCCAAGATGCGGGTGGCGGGGCTGGTCGTCGCCGCCATCCACGCGGCCACGCGCGAAGCGGCGGTGCCGGGGGCGACGACGAAGGACCTGGACGAGGTCGCCCGCAAGGTCCTCGCGGAGCACGGCGCGAAGTCGAACTTCCTCGGGTACGGCGGCTTCCCGGCCACGATCTGCACGTCCGTGAACGATGTGGTCGTCCATGGCATCCCGTCCGACGAGGTCGTCCTCAAGGACGGCGACATCATCTCCATCGACTGCGGCGCGATTGTGGACGGCTGGCACGGCGACGCGGCGTACACGGCGTTCGTCGGCTCGGGCCATGCTCCGGAGCTGGTCGAGCTCTCCCGGGTGACCGAGGAGTCCATGTGGGCCGGTATCGCCGCCATGAAGCAGGGCAGCCGGCTGGTGGACGTCTCCCGGGCCATCGAGACGTACATCCGCCGCCAGCCGAAGCCCGGCGGCGGCCGCTACGGCATCATCGAGGACTACGGCGGCCACGGCATCGGCACCGAGATGCACATGGACCCCCACCTCCTGAACTACGTCGACCGCAAGCGGGGCAAGGGCCCGAAGCTGATCCCGGGCTTCTGCCTGGCGATCGAGCCGATGGTGTCCCTCGGCACCCCTCGCACCGAGGTCCTCGAGGACGACTGGACCGTCATCACGACGGACGGCACGTGGTCCTCCCACTGGGAGCACTCGGTCGCTCTGACGGAGGCGGGCCCGCTGGTGCTGACGTCCCCGGACGGGGGCAGGGCGAAGCTGGCGGAGCACGGGGTCACGGCCGCGCCGGACCCGCTGGGCTGAGGCTCTTCCGTCCCGTTTCTGGGGGTGCGCCCCCAGGCCCTCTTTCGCCCCCGCCGCCCCTTCCCGTCCCGTTCCTGGGGGCTGTGCCCCCAGACCCCCCGTGTCGGCCTGGACGGCCTCGTCCTCAAGCGCCGGACGGGCTGATTTGTGCTGGGCCGGGCTTGCCTCGCTTAAGGATCACCCCTGTGGGGCAGGCTTTCCCGATTCGTCTTTCCGGGTGCGCTGACGTAGACTGACTCGTCGGCTCTCGTGCACCCGCATGTCCGCATGCGCCCATTAGGGAAAGCGTGGGAGTCGATCAAGGTAGTCGATTCGAAGGGCGAAGCGTGGCCAAGAAGCAAGGTGCCATCGAGATCGAGGGCACTGTCGTCGAGTCTCTTCCGAACGCCATGTTCAAGGTCGAGCTCCAGAACGGCCACCAGGTCCTGGCACACATCAGCGGCAAGATGCGTATGCACTACATCCGTATCCTCCCTGACGACCGGGTCGTGGTGGAGCTGTCTCCGTACGACCTGACGCGTGGCCGGATCGTCTACCGGTACAAGTAGATCTTGCCCAGGCCCCGTGCGCTCTCTTGTGCGCGGGGTGGCCGGCAACTGACCCGGAGAACCTCACATCCCATGAAGGTCAAGCCGAGCGTCAAGAAGATCTGCGACAAGTGCAGGGTGATCCGCCGTCACGGTCGGGTCATGGTCATTTGCGAGAACCCGCGCCACAAGCAGCGCCAGGGCTGATCGCAGACAGATCACACCCTCTGCATCGATATCGCAGAGACTTCGCGCGACGCGAGCTGAATTTGTTCATACGCAGGACCCAGGCGTTTTCTCGCGCCTGATACCCCCGGCTCGGAGGCCGGGGACCCAGTTCGTACCGAATCCCCGAGGGGGAGGACGGCGGATGGGAGGCGGTTCTGCGGAAGACCTCCGAAGATCAACTGGAGCCATTGAATGGCACGCGTTTCCGGTGTCGACATCCCGCGCGAAAAGCGTGTGGAGGTCGCCCTCACCTACGTGTTCGGCATCGGCCGGACCCTCTCCCAGGAGACGCTGGCAGCGACCGGCGTCGACCCGAACACCCGCGTTCGCGACCTCTCCGAGGAGCAGCTCGTCGCGATCCGCGAGTACGTGGACGCCAACATCAAGACCGAGGGTGACCTCCGTCGCGAGGTCCAGGCCGACATCCGCCGCAAGGTCGAGATCGGCTGCTACCAGGGTCTCCGTCACCGTCGTGGTCTGCCCGTCCGCGGTCAGCGCACCAGCACGAACGCTCGTACCCGCAAGGGCCCGCGTCGCGCCATCGCCGGCAAGAAGAAGCCGGGCAAGAAGTAGTCCTCAGCGGACAACGCTTCATCAGCGGTCTTCGCTGTAGGACCGACCACCTCCCCGTAGGAGTTTGTAGATGCCCCCCAAGGGTCGTCAGGGCGCTGCCAAGAAGGTGCGCCGCAAGGAAAAGAAGAACGTCGCGCACGGCCAGGCGCACATCAAGAGCACGTTCAACAACACGATCGTGTCCATCACGGACCCGGCCGGAAACGTGATCTCGTGGGCCTCCGCCGGCCACGTCGGTTTCAAGGGCTCGCGCAAGTCCACGCCGTTCGCCGCGCAGATGGCCGCCGAGTCGGCTGCCCGTCGCGCGCAGGAGCACGGCATGCGCAAGGTCGACGTCTTCGTCAAGGGCCCGGGCGCCGGTCGTGAGACCGCCATCCGCTCCCTGCAGGCGACGGGCCTCGAGGTCGGCTCCATCCAGGACGTCACCCCGACCCCGCACAACGGTTGCCGTCCGCCGAAGCGCCGCCGCGTCTGACGCACGGCTGCTTGTCGGGCTGAGGATTTCGGGCGGTACGGCCTCTTCGGGTCGTATCGCCCGTACCCTTGTCACATATCAGGACGTCAAATAGCGGGCGTCCCTGACAGAAGGATCGCAACATGCTGATCGCTCAGCGTCCCTCGTTGACCGAAGAGGTCGTCGACGAGTTCCGCTCCCGGTTCGTGATCGAGCCGCTGGAGCCGGGATTCGGCTACACCCTCGGTAACTCCCTCCGCCGTACCCTCCTCTCCTCGATCCCCGGCGCTGCTGTCACCAGCATCCGGATCGACGGCGTGCTGCACGAGTTCACCACCGTGCCGGGCGTCAAGGAGGACGTCACCGACCTGATCCTCAACATCAAGCAGCTCGTCGTGTCGTCCGAGCACGACGAGCCGGTTGTGATGTACCTGCGCAAGCAGGGTCCGGGTCTGGTCACCGCCGCCGACATCGCGCCCCCGGCCGGTGTCGAGGTGCACAACCCCGACCTCGTCCTCGCCACGCTCAACGGCAAGGGCAAGCTGGAGATG